>CAVFQN010000217.1:0-12571 GCA_963624615.1 Treponemataceae bacterium
GTTGCCTTCGCAGCTGCTCCATAGCCTACCGCAGGACACCGGGGCTTAGGAAAAATCCACCATTTTTCAAAAATTTTTCAATTTTTCTCCAAATTTTTGGTAAAAAACGCATTTTGCGTCAATTACTATTGTAAGGGAATTTTTTTTGCTCGTTGGGCGAAAAATCCCTCAGAAAAACTATTTTATTTGTTACGGAGATGTGAAATGCCTGAAAAGAAAAGACTTTCCCCTGCGGAAAGATGGGAACGATTAACTTTCGCGGATGACTTTATCTTCTGCAGAGTTCTGGAAAAGAATTTAGACGTTACAAAAGAAATTCTGGAACTTCTGCTGGACATTCAAATTGACAGAGTAGAATTGTCATCATTACAAAAAGACTGCAAAACAGACTTCTTGAGCAAGGGTGCTCGCTTCGATGTTTACGTCAAAGACGGCAGTGGTCGTTGTTTTGACATTGAAATCCAGACTTCGCATTTGACGGATTTGGCAAAAAGGGCTCGCTACTACCAGGGCGTCATGGACGTAGATAACCTGATGGCCGGCGAGGATTACAAAGATCTGAAAGATTCGTATGTAATTTTTCTCTGCCTGGGAGATCCCTTTGGTCTGGGCCTGCCAGTTTACACAATCCGCAACCGGATAGACGAAGCACCTGGCGAAGTGGTAGATGACGGAAGACTTTCTGTCTTTTACAACGCAAAACTCTATGCTAAAATGAAGTCACAAAAACTTCAGGCGTTTTTTAACTATCTGAGCCGGCAGAAATCGGATTCTGACTTAACCGACCGGCTTGCAGCACTTGTAGACCGCCTGAAAATCTCACCCAAAGAGAGGAAGGACTATATGACACTTTCAGAGATGATTCAGGAGAACCGGGAAGAAGGATGGGCGGAAGGCCTTGCTCAAGGTGAACAAAGAAAAGCCCTTGAAACTGCGAAAAACCTTCTTGAAAATAAAATAGAGCAAAAACTCATTGCAAAATGTACTGGTCTGCCACTGGAACAGGTGCTTGCTTTAGAAAAAGAGATTTTTGTGTAATTTGTAAAAGGGTTTATTCAGTTATTTTTCGTTATAATCTCCTAGTTGTCCGCATTTTTGTAAAACATTATAATCTATTCCGTATTTATCAAAAATGTAACAGAGGTTTCCCATGATTGTAATGAAATTTGGTGGCTCATCGGTCGCAAATGCAGAAAGAATTAAGCACGTTGCTTCAATCATAAAGGCTTACCAGGATAAACGTCCTGCTGTAGTTTTGTCTGCTATGGGTGATACTACAGACCATCTTTTGGATGCAGCTGATAAGGCCGTAGAAGGGATTGTTGATGTAGCCGGCGTTGCAAAACTTCACGAAGAAACAGCGGCTGAACTTGGAATCAAAATCGAAACAATTCAGGCTCTTTTGACAGAACTCAAACAGCTTTTAACTGGTATTTCCATGCTCAAAGAAATCAGTAAACGTTCCCGCGACTATCTGGTTTCTTTTGGGGAGCGGATGTCTGTCAGAATGATGGCTGCCTATCTTGAATCTCAGGGAATTCCTGCAAAATTTTATGATGCCTGGGATATTGGAATTGTTTCGGACTCGAATTTTATGTCTGCAGAACTTTTGGACGAAGTTTGGGAAAATATCCCCCATCATCTTAATGCTTATAAAAATGGTGATTATGATTTTATTCCAATCGTAACCGGTTTTATTGCTAAAGACAAAAAAGGAAATATTACAACTTTGGGGCGGGGCGGTTCTGACCTCACTGCAACTATGATTGGTGCTGCAATGGACGCCGAAGAAGTTCAGACCTGGAAAGATGTTGATGGTATTTTAACAACAGATCCTCGTGTTGTAAAAGAAGCAAAAACGGTTCCAGAGGTTACTTACGAGGAAGCCCAGGAATTGGCTATGTTCGGCTCTCAGGTTTTGCACCCTCGTTCAATGCTGCCAGTTCGCAAGACCGGCACTCCAGTTCGTGTAAAAAATTCTTACAATATTACAAGTCCAGGAACTATCATCGTAGAAAAACACACTGGAAAAGTTCCTCCTGTTTGTGCAATTACCACTGTAAAACACATTACCGTCATTGATATTCTTTCTTCCCGTATGCTTGGGGCCTGCGGTTTCCTGGCTCATATTTTCAATAATTTCCTAAAATGGAATATCAGCATTGATGTGATTGCTACTTCCGAGGTTTCTGTTTCTCTTACCGTAAATACAAAAGCGGATTTGTCCGGCTTGATTGCGGATTTGGAACAGGCTAGCCAGGTTACTGTTCGCCAGAACAAGGCAATTGTTACTATTATTTGTGATGCTGCCCATTCTTCTGCAATTTTGGCATCGGGGTTTGACGCCCTTGCCGACGAAGGTATAAACGTGCAGATGATTTCTCAGGGAGCCAGCAAAGTCAATATCAGTATGATTGTTGATGATGATGAAGCCGAAAAAACTGTACAGATTTTGCACAGTGCTTATTTTAGTTGATAGAAAAGTTTTTATAGGAGTGAAAAATGAAAATTGCTTTAGTTGGATATGGAAAAATGGGGCACATGATTGAGCAATGTGCAAAACGTGATGGCCACGAAGTTGTCATTACAATTGATACGATGGCTGATGACGCCCAGGTGAAAATCCCTGCAGGTGATGGCCAGTCTCTTGCCCGGGCTGTAAAATCGAGTGGAGCAGAGGGAATTATCGAATTTACCCACCCGTCTGCAGTTATCGGAAATATCAAGGCACTTTTGCCTTTGGGGCTGCCCCTGGTTGTCGGAACTACCGGCTGGAATGATAAGCACGAAGAAATCGCAAAACTTGCAGACCAGGTTGGCGGTACAATCATGACTGCCGGTAATTTTTCGATTGGCGTAAATATGTTTTACAAAATCGTAGAAGAAGCTGCAAAAATCATGGCTGACTATTCTGAATATGATGTTGCAACTTGGGAAGCTCATCATAATCAAAAAGCAGATTCACCTTCCGGGACTGCCCTTGAAATTGCCCGTCGTATAATGCTGGGTAACAAGACAAAAACCGAAATCGTGACCGACGCCTTCCACGAAAAGCCACAGGCAAATCAGCTGCACGTTTCTTCAACTCGTTGTGGAAATATTCCTGGAACTCACAAAGTTTTCTTTGACGGGACTGCCGATACAATCGAACTTACCCACACAGCCCGCAGCCGCGAAGGTTTTGCTGTTGGAGCAGTAAAATCTCTGGCTAAACTGGATTCTGCCCTCAAAACTGGAAAGCTTTCAAAGGGTAATTTGTACGGCTGGAATGATTTGTTTTAGGATTTTTAAAAATTTCCCAAAATTACAAAATTTGAAAATGCAATCAACCCCTGCGAAATTGTAAAAAGCAGGAGGTTGATTTTTTTTGCATATTTAAAATGGAAGCGGGTTATATCTAAAATATAAAATCCTATATGAAAAAAGCCCAGACTAGTTCCCAAAAACATCAGAACAGCGGAAAGTCCAAAATCATAACAAATTCTAACCAGCGAAGTAAAATGCAGAATACTTCCCACTGCCATTGCAATCAAAAACAGGGCGTATTCAAAAATCTTCTTTTTTCCACTTTTGATCAAAATAAAAATTGCAACTCCGACATAAAAAATCGTCATCACAATTTCCAGCCAGGTCGCAATTCTGTTGATATAAAAAACTGATCTGTAAAGTTCCAGCCAGGTCGCAATTGCAAGCAAATATGAAAAACTGAAAAAGATTTTACAAACTTTTTTTCTTTCAAATAAAAATAAAATTTCAGAGATTGTAGAAAGTCCCAGGCTGATAGCCGTAACCCAAATTGTGTGTTCCGAGTCTGGCAGATAATCCTGCAAAAATAAAATATTTAAGGCTGCCATCAAAGGAAGCAGAAAAACTGAGGTGATTTTTTCCATCAGACTAAACTCTTTCATAGAAGAAAAAATATAAAGTCCCAGAGTGATGATTATAAGACCAAGTAAAATCCAGTTTGTATTATTCATAAAAAATCCTTTTTTTGAGATGTCCTATCTTATCACATTTTAAGGGGTTTTGCTTAATTGCTTTTTGTTTTTCTATAAATTATAATTTTAGCCATTAAAATCGGGCTAATGTTTCGATTTTTTTGGAAACTTCTATTCGAGGGTAAATATATGACAATTACTGAAATGCTAGGTCAGAGCGGACTTCTGACTTTGCTGGGTATGAGTGTCGTTTTTGCTTTTATCATCATTTTGATTTTGTGTATGAAACTGCTTCATGTAGTTCTCCATGCTCTAAAACTTGATGTTGATAAAAAAACTGATACTCCAGTGGCTTCAACTCCAGCCCCAAAAGCTGGTGATGATGGTGCAATAGTTGCTGCAATCGCAGCTGCCGTACATGACAAGGCATTAAAATCGTAATTTAGGAGAATATAGAAAAAATGGCTAAAGTTGGAATTACTGAACTTGCAATCCGTGATGCACATCAATCGCTTCACGCAACTAGAATGACTACTGCTGATATGCTTCCTGCATGTCCGCTTCTTGATAAAGCCGGCTATAAATTTGTAGAAGGCTGGGGTGGAGCAACTTACGACTCTTGTATCCGCTTTTTGAATGAAGATCCTTGGGATCGCCTCCGAAAATTACACGCTGCAATGCCAAATACCAAAATTATGATGTTGCTTCGTGCTCAGAATCTTCTTGGCTATCGTCATTATGCAGATGATGTTGTTGAAAAATTCGTTGAAACAGCCGCAAAAAATGGTATCGACGTTTTTCGTATTTTTGATGCCTGCAATGACCCTCGTAATATGGAATGTGCTACAAAGGCTGCTAAAAAAACCGGCAAGCACGTTCAAATGGCAATTTCTTATGCCGTAACTCCTTATCATACAATCGAAAAATATGCAGAATTGGCAAAAACTTATGCTGATTTTGGTGCAGATTCTATCTGTATTAAGGATATGTCTGGTCTTTTAAAACCTTATGTTGCTTATGATTTAGTAAAAGCCATTAAGGCAAAGGTTGATTTACCGGTAGAAATTCACTCACACGCTACAACAGGTCTTTCTGTTGCAACACTTTTGAAATCTGCAGAAGCCGGTGCTGATATTCTGGATACTGCAATTTCTTCTATGTCTATGGGAACTTCTCACTCTCCAACAGAAACAGTTGTAGAAATGCTCAAAGGTACTGATTACGACACAGGGCTTGATACAAAAGCCCTGCTCGAAATTGCCGCATATTTCCGCGAAGTTCGCAAACATTATTCTGCATTGGAATCATCATTCTTGGGAGCTGATACTCGTATCCTCCTTTCTCAAGTTCCTGGTGGAATGCTTTCAAACCTCGAAAGTCAGCTTAAACAGCAGAATGCAGGGGACAAAATGGACCAGGTTCTTGCTGAATTGCCAATCGTTCATAAAGATGCAGGCTATGTTCCTCTTGTAACTCCAACTTCTCAGATTGTTGGAACTCAGGCTGTTATGAATGTTTTGATGGGACGCTACAAGACAATGACCCAGGATTTCAGAAACCTGATCACTGGTCGTTTTGGAAAATTGCCAGCTGATGCAAATCCTGAACTTGTAAAAAAAGCTCTGGAACAGAATAAAATGGAAGAAGTTGTTACTTGCCGCCCAGCAGACCTCATTGAACCTGAATGGGACAAAATGGTCGAAGAATCAAAGAAAAATGGTGGAGATGGTTCTGATGAAGACACTCTTACTTATGCAATGTTCCCTAATGTTGCTCCAAAATTCTTTGCTGAACGTTCAAAAGGTCCAGTTGACGCTGCAACCGCATTTGCTAAAAAAGAAGCTAGTCCTGCACCTGCTAAAGAAAACAAGGGTTCTTCTTACACAATCAATGTAAATGGCTCTGCTTACAATGTAACAACAGGTCCTGCCGGCGATTCTATGTCTGTAAATGTAAATGGAACTTCTTATAATGTTTCATTCGGTGCTCCTGGTGCAACCCCAGTTGCTAGCTCTGCTGTTTCTGCAAGTCCAGCTGCTCCAGTTTCTGGCGGAGTTGATGTTACTGCTCCAGTTGCAGGTACATTGTTGCGTTATGCAGTTGAACCTGGCACTCAGGTTAAAAAGGCCGACACTGTAATCATTATTGAATCTATGAAAATGGAACTTGAAGTAAAAGCTCCAGAAGCTGGGGTAATTTCATTTTCCGTACAGCCTGGTTCTCAGATTCAGGCAGGTCAGACTTTGGCAAAACTTGGTGGAGTGGCAGTCGCAGCTCCGGTTCAGGCTACCCCTGTTGCTTCTCCTGCCCCAGCTCAGCCAGCTCCTGCACAGGCAGCTCCTGTTGCTTCTGGTTCTGGTACTCCAGTAAAAGCTCCTGTTGCAGGAACTTTGCTTAGATACGCAGTTGCCGAAGGGGCATCAGTAAAACCTGAAACTACAATTGTAATCATCGAATCTATGAAAATGGAACTCGAAATTAAGGCTGGAACAGCAGGGAAAGTTCACTTTGTTGCTTCAACTGGTTCACAGATTGCTCAGGATACAGTCCTTGCGGAGATTCAGTAATGGAAACAGAATTAAACAAAAAAAATGATAAGTTCAAAACATTCAGAACTTGTGCAATTATTTGTCTGATTGCCCTTGTCGTTTCATTTGCCAGTTGTGGTTCTTCTACTTCCAGCAAAAATGATGGAGCAAAAGCAAGTGTTGGTTCTACAACAATTGTAAAGGGTTCAGAAAATATTCCTTTTATTTCTGTAAAAACATTTTTTGTAAATATCTGCAAAAATACAGGTATCTATAAAATTATTCACACAGAAACACCTGAAGAAATTGCTCAGCAGGCAGAAAAAGAAGCCCTGGCAGATGCTGCAGCCGCTGAAGATCCTTTTGCCGGAAAAACAGTTCCTGGCTGGCAGTCATTTGTTATGATGGCTATAGGATTTCTGATTGTTTACCTGGGAGCAGCAAAAGGTTTTGAGCCACTTCTCCTTATCCCAATCGGATTTGGTACAATTCTGGTAAACATTCCTGGTGGTGGAATGGGAGCGGCTCCGGACGGTATGCTTCATATCATCTACAAGGCAGGCGTTGGAAACGAATTCTTCCCAATGCTGATTTTTATGGGAATTGGTGCTATGACAGACTTTGGTCCACTTATCGCCAATCCTAAAACAGCCCTCCTCGGTGGTGCAGCCCAACTCGGTGTATTTGCTACACTTTTCGGCGTTGCCCTCATGAACTATATTCCAGGTATTGACTACACGATGAAGCAGGCTGCTGCCATTGCCATTATTGGTGGTGCAGATGGTCCTACATCAATCTACGTATCTGGAAAACTGGCTCCAGAAATGATGGCCGTAATTGCGGTTGCCGCTTATTCTTACATGGCACTCGTTCCAATGATTCAGCCACCAATCATGAAACTTCTTACATCTAAAAAAGAGCGCCAGATAAAAATGAAGCAGTTACGACCTGTTTCAGACACAGAAAAAACACTTTTCCCAATCATGCTTTTGATTGTAACTGCCCTTTTGCTGCCACCAGCAGCTCCTCTTATCGGTATGCTTGCTTTTGGTAACTTTATTAAGCAGTGTGGTGTTGTTGACCGACTTTCTAAGACAATGGAAAACGAAATGATGAATATCGTTTCAATTCTCCTTTCTCTTGGTGTTGGTTCTCAGATGACCCCAGAAAAAATCATGAATGCAAATTCTTTGGGAATTATCGTTCTTGGTCTGGTAGCTTTTGCAATTGCAACTGCCGGTGGTGTCCTCATGGCAAAATTTATGAATCTTTTCCTCAAAGAAAAAATCAATCCGCTTATCGGTTCTGCCGGAGTTTCTGCCGTTCCAATGGCTGCCCGCGTTTCAAACAAAGTTGGTATGGAAGAAGATCCTTTGAACTTCCTTCTCATGCACGCAATGGGACCAAACGTTTCTGGCGTAATTGGTACAGCAATTGCAGCAGGAGTTTTCATCGCCGTTTACGGTATGTAGTTTTTTAATTTTTAAGGAACTAAAAATAAGGGCATCTCTGAAAAATCATCTTCGATGCTTTTTCAGAGATGCCTGCGCATTCTAAGTCTTGGAAATAGCAAGACTTAGAAGTGCGCATTTTCAAAGTTGCCTCTAAAAATTGCAATTTTTAGAGGCTCCCATAAAAAAAGATGCCGGAAAAATCAGCATCTTTTAGACAAGGATCTTAACTACAAGTCTTTTCTTTTTAGCAGGAAAATCAGGGCAATTACGGCAAAAACTAAAGAAGGCGCTGCGAATAAAATCCTTCCGCGCAGTAAAGTTTCGTGAAGTTGCTGTTGCCCGGCCGCAAGCAATTCCTGATTATATTTTACAATGTCCAATCCAATACCTGCAATCAAGACTGAAAGTGAAGTTGCAAATTTTGACATAAGGGTTTGCAAAGAAGAAACAAGGCTGTTCTGTCGTTTTCCGGTTTTTTGTTCACCGTAATTCACGGCATTTGCAATAAAAACGGTCGTAAGAATGTAGGCAATGCCAAGTCCACCGCCCATAAAAAAGCACGGAATTAAAAGTCCTAAGAAAGACAATTTTTGCGGGAAAGCCTGTATCAAAAGTATTGTATAGCCGACAATTTCTACACAAATCGCAGTAAGAAAAATCTTCCTGTTGGACATAAATTTTCGCATAGTCGGGTAGTAAAGAGCCATTCCCAAAAATTGACCAACGCCCAGCACAACCATAAACGGCGTGTAAAGTTCCGGCGTCATCAGGTCAAAATCAAAAAGGTAAACAGCATTATTTAATGTAATACTGATTGCCGTCAAAAAGCAGATAATAATTGCCGCAACACATATTGCCTGGTCATTCTGGACAAGTGCCTTGAAAATTTCCTTTACCGAAAGCGAAGAATCTTCCGGGTATTTTTCTTTTGGCAGGTTTACAACTGTAATTATTGTTGAAATTGTATAAACAACTGCAATCACAATTGCAAGAATACAAAATCCTCGTTTTTCATTTATAATCGGAGTTCCATCAGCGCCAAGTACAGAAGTTTTACCAAACAGACGCACAAAAAACATAGAAAGTGCCGTGGCCATTCCAGAACCAATTCCAGAAAGAATTCTCGTAACAAGAGTGATATTTTCACGTTCGCGCCCCGGCTGTGTTATTGCCGGAATTACAGACCAGTAAGGAATATCAGAAAGAGTGTAGGTAATACCGCACAAAACATAGGTCACAGAAATATAAAATTTTGTGCCAGTCAGATTCATGCTTTCCGGCACATTGAACATCGCAATCATAACAAGGGAATTCAAAACCGCACCAGAAAGAATCCACGGTTTATAGCGTCCCCATCGAGTTCTTGTTTTAGACACGACTGCACCCATTATTGGGTCATTAAACGCGTCAAAAATTCGTGCAATCATCAAAAGTGTTCCGACAAAACTTGCACTTACTCCCAAAACTTTGTTGTAAAAATAAAGGGTGTAGGTGGAAACCATCATATACGCCAGGTTTTTTCCAAGTCCCCCGAACGAATAACTTAAAATTTCTCTTACTTTTAAATTTTCCATGTGTGATTAAATATAATATAAAAAATAGTTTTATCCAATATAAAGGAACTGACAAAATAAACAATTAGTGTCAATATGTTTTATACTTTGGGCGTTCCGGCTAGAGCCGTCGGGCGTTCCGCACTTTCGCTGACACTCCAAAGTCCTCGGCACGCAAATCGCGCGCCTGCGGGCTTCCGCTTCGGCTGTTGAAACAGCCTTCGCGGGTGCTCCATGCCCTAACGCATCGTCAAATTATGGAATATAAGTGCTGGTCTTGCTGTGTTTTGGCAAAGTGCTAAGCCAAGACCTTGCATTTTCTTCTTCCTGCCGTGAAGTAAAAATCCACAGAATATGAGCGTCGTGCCCGGCATTTTTTGTTATTTCGGGAGGCTGCGCAAGACCATCCGTAAAAATTATCATACCGTCGTAATTTGACTTTTGAAAAAAATCCACCGCGGGCTGAAAATCCGTCCCGCCGCCACCGCTGACTAAAATATTTTTCCGGGCCTTTTTAAGTGTCAGAATTTTTGATGATTTTCCGTTTTCTTCATTTTTTATTTCAAGAATATCATTATCAAACTGAATAACATCCAGCTGTTCAATTCCATAGCGGAAAAACCGGTTTATTACAGACAGAAAATTCTGAATATCTTCGCGGCGAATTGAACCACTAACATCAATTGCAACCAGAATTCTTGTAACAAAAGCATAACGACTGCCCATATATTCAAAATCATAACGGCGGTTAGGCTTCATTCTTGTAAGCACGCGCCGGGAAGTCAAAACTGAACTCCTGAAAAGCTGAATAATCCGGCGATAATCCATTTTTATAGTCAAACTTGCCTGAATTTCTGTTTGAATTGCAGAACTCAGCGAACCCCACATTTGATTTTTGACGGCATCTTCAATCTGATAATTTATATTTTCTTCCGCTTCCTGATTTTCTTCCCATAATTCTGCATTTTCTTCCGCATCAGAATCAGTTTGATTTTTCAAAATTCCTTTTACGCGCCTGTAATATTCTTCGTAACTCAAATTCTGTTCAAGATGAAAATCGCGGGCGGTTTTTGTGCGGACGTCAGAATAATCAAAAAGTTTTGTGTCATTAATTGTAATGTCGCTGGCAAATTTCAGGGCAGTTTTATCTGCATTTAAAGGCTGACGTTCGTAGGGATGTTTTAAAATAATCCTGATAATTTCAAATTTCAAATAATCTTCTGCAACTTTTGGCGGTAAATTATTCACAATCTGAGGATTATATTCAATGCGCATTTTTCCAGTCCTGAACGGAATATTAAGTTCAGGATCTTCAATCAGGGTGTGAGTACAAAAAACTTTAAAAAGTAACGGTTCAAGTAAAAACCAGGAATCCGTAATTTTTGAAATTGTGTCCATTACAATTCAGAAATATAATCAATGACTAAATTTGCAAGTTCCGGAAGTGTTTTTGCAATTATGGCACTGGCATTTTTATTTGATTCAGAGGTGAAATTTGCAGCAAAATAACCCAAAGCTTCAGATTTTTTATTATCACGCAGGAATTTAAAATACTCAGTGATATTCGATAAATCCGTTTCTTTGTCATTTTCTTTTAAAGACTCAATATATTTAAAGATGCTGTCAGTAAGAATTGCAAGCTGCGGAGTAGTGTAGTTTTTTAAATTTTCAAGACTCTTTTCAAAATTCTGAGCAATAAGAAGCGAGGCACTCAACTGTTGATTTTTATTGAGAAATTCAAAAAATGCAACCGTAGTCTGCACTCCGATTATTCCAGCGACAATTTTTTTGTAAAGTGCAAAATTTTCATCAGAATTTAATTTCTGGCCGGCGGTATCCATAATATTTGCAACTTTTTCCCAGCCGCGCCTATCCGGAGATTTTTCCAAATCCATATCTTCTTTTCGCAACATCTCACCATCAAGATATTCAGGATTTTCAGAAATAAATTTGATGACAGAATCGTTCAGTCCGGTTTGTTTTGCCCAATTCAGCCACTCATCCACAGAAGGGGCAAATTCATAAACGTTAAACCGGGAAACAAGGGCAGGGTCCAGCGCCGTCAGTTGATATTCATCACCATTATTTACCGCACTGATAATTCTTGATCCTTGAGGAAGTTTTCGGCCGGCAAGAGTTTTGTTCAGGGCAAGATCCATAATTGTTTGTAAAACTTCCGGTCGGGCACGGTTTAATTCATCAAGAAAAAGCACAATAGGTTTGTCATCAAGCGGAAACCAATACGGTGGCATAAATTCAGTTTTTCCGGTAATTTCATTTTTTTGCAAAAGCCCAATCAAATCGCCGGGGTCACTCATCTGTCCCAAAAAAAGCGACACGACCTTAAATCCCCTTTTCGTAAAAAAATGCTCCAGAATCTGCGATTTTCCGATTCCGTGCTTTCCCATAAGCATAATATTTTGATTTGCCGGTAAAACTTCCAGCAATTTCAATAATTCTTCCGAGTTGATTTTTATTGCCATGCACTTAGTATATAAAAAATCATTATTTTAGGGAAATTCGTGAAAGGCCACGTCATTAATGTCAATTTTGAGTTAAATCAGGATTTATTGGAAAATCACTTCCAAAAACTATGCGGTCTGCAAAACCCGCCCGCCGGATTTCTTCCAGATTTTCTTTAGGAGCAAAAGCAGAATCGCAGATGAGGGCAGGATATTTTTTCAGCATTTTTAGTGTGAGATCAAGATGCTTCGCGTATGCCAGTTGAACCTTTGCCTTTGGATAGCGGGCAAAAAATGGCTCAAACAAATTTGGCAGGTCATTTTCACTAAGCCCCGTATGAATCAAAATTTTTAAGTCGTGATTTTCAGCATAAGAAAAAATGTAATCCGCAAGGTTATAGATTTTCTCATCCGAAAGATTCCAGTTTTGTGCCCGCGGGTGAATCTTAAAACCCTCGTAATGAATTTTTGAAAAAGCGTCCTTTATATAAAAATCAGGATTTTTCCAGTAAAGTTCGGGAACTACCCAGCATAGTGCGTGAGCCTTTATCCCCACTTCCGCGGCAGCCTGCAAGGCACACTTCATTTCATCATGCAAAAAATCGTAAAGGTCTTTTGCACTCGGCAAATCTTCCT
>CAVFQN010000218.1:0-2891 GCA_963624615.1 Treponemataceae bacterium
CCCCCACTTGGTGTTTATCTTAGATTTTATTTTACAGGAGTTCCTATGGACGCTAAATTCTATCAATCAGTAAAAGACCAGCTTTTCAACAACATTCTCCCATATTGGGAAAAACATTCCCGCGACCAGAATCCCCAGACAAAAGGATTTTTCGGAGATATTGATAATGACAATACCCCAGATCTAAAAATCCAGCGTTCCATCGTCATGACCTCCCGCTTTTTGTGGACATATTCCGCCGTTGCCCGCTTCTCAAAAGACCCAAAATACCTGGAAATGGCAGATTTTGCCTACGACGTAATCATCAATAAATATTTTGACAAAGAAAATGACGGAGTTTACTGGTCAGTTATGCCAGACGGCAGCCCAAAAGTAAGCAAAAAACAGATTTATGGCGAAGCATTCTGCTGTTACGGACTTTCAGAATACGCCGCAGCCATCAGAGAGTTGCGCGAAAATTCCGCCCCTGTCAACGTAACGACAAATCTCCCAGACGATATATCTTTCCAAGAAAAATCCGAACTTCTTTCCGAACAAGCCATGAACCATGCCCTGGACATTTACAACCTTCTCGAAAAATACGCCTATGACCCAGAATTTGGAGGCTATGTCGAAGCCCGAGACCGCGATTGGTCCGAAACCGACGACATGATTCTTTCTCCAAAAGACATGAACTGCCCTAAATCAATGAACACCAACCTGCACGTCATGGAAGCCTACACAAACCTCTACCGAACCCTTCCAGTCGTTTTTGCCGACGCAAAATCCATTCGTGCCGAAGTAGGCGACAGTCTTTCAGAATTAGTCCGCATCACAGTCGATAAAATTCTCCAGCCAAATGCCCACCTGGGAATGTTTTTTGATATGCAGTGGAATCTTTTAGCCGACGAAATTTCCTACGGCCACGATATAGAAGCAAGCTGGTTACTCTGGGAAGCAGCCTGCGAATTAGCCGATGATGAACTCAAATCAGAAATCCGCCCAACCGTCATAAAAGTAGCCCAAGTTGCCCTAGACGAAGGCTTTGACCCAGAAAACGGCTGCCTGGAAAACTTTCTCCGTACCGCCACTCCTGGTGACAAAATTGCAAACCCCGGAATGCCAAATGCCTCTGATGGAATGAAAACTGCCACCCAAGACGACAAATCCGCCAGTGGTGACCAATCTCCAGCCGGCGCCCCAGCCACCCCAAAATTCCGCGACCGCACTCGCGTCTGGTGGAACCAGGCCGAAAGCATGAACGGCTTCTATAACGCCTGGGAAATGACCGGTGACCAAAAATATGCAGCCGCCTGCGAAAAACAATGGGCCTGGATACTCAACCACCAGGTCGACAAAATCGGTGGTGACTGGTGGTCCGCCCTGGACATCAACGGACGCCCCATCCTCACCGAAGCCAAAGGTGGTAACTGGAAAACAAGCTATCACAACGGCCGCACCTGCCTGGAACTCCTCCGCCGTTCAAAAAGCCAAAATTAAATTTTTCCCCTAGAGTGTATTTTCAGGGGAAAATCCAGCCACCCAGTCGCCTTCCGCAGCTCGCTAACGCTCGGCCTCCTCGGCAGAGCCGGCCTGCCGGTGGTGCCTAAAATTTCCAAAAACTGTGTCCGTCACCCTGGACTTTCTCCAGGGGGCGCTTCGTACTAACCAAACTTGTTAATTGTCCGCAAAACTTCCCAATGGATTGCCTATTTTCCTAACCACCCCAGATTCCCCAGTTCCCCCGGCTCCGCCTGCGGTGGCTAAACTGCTACACGCTCCGTCCGCCTCACCGGCCTGGGCTGATAATTACCTGTCCCATTGCTAAAAATCTCCCCTTAAGTACATCTAAAACATAAAAATCAAAAAAAATGCAAAAATTTATAAAAAAATCTCAAAATTCAGTTGACACTTTTTAATAATGAGCATATATTAGTTTTCACCGTCGCAACACACTGTTGCAGGTAAATAAAGTTTTTTGACATAACAGGGAAGGAAAGAAATAGAACAAGTAAGGTTCTAGATCAAAAATAAGCGAGAAATCGCTAGTTTTTGTTCTGTTAATTGACTACATTGTTTTACTAATTTTTTTATCATTAAAAATTAGATGCTATCAATTTCAGCAAATAAAAAGCTGTGATTGAACGATTTATGTTTAGGAATCAATGGTCTTCGGATCTTTGAAATAATCATGGAGAGTTTGATCCTGGCTCAGAACGAACGCTGGCGGCGCGTCTTAAGCATGCAAGTCGAACGGCAAGAGAGAAGCTTGCTTCTCTCCTAGAGTGGCGGACTGGTGAGTAACGCGTGGGTGACGTACCCTTCAGATTGGGATAGCTCCTAGAAATAGGAGATAATACCGGATACGCTCTGCATTGTTAGAGGGTGCAGAGGAAAGGTTCTTTTGAATCACTGAAGGAGCGGCCCGCGAACTATTAGCTAGATGGTGAGGTAACGGCCCACCATGGCGATGATAGTTACCCGGCCTAAGAGGGTGAACGGGCACATTGGGACTGAGATACGGCCCAGACTCCTACGGGAGGCAGCAGCTAAGAATATTCCGCAATGGACGAAAGTCTGACGGAGCGACGCCGCGTGGATGATGAAGGCCGGAAGGTTGTAAAATCCTTTTAAGTATGAGGAATAAGTATGGTGAGAGAAACGCCATATGGTGACTGTAGTACTTGAATAAGCAACGGCTAATTACGTGCCAGCAGCCGCGGTAACACGTAAGTTGCGAGCGTTGTTCGGAATTATTGGGCGTAAAGGGCATGTAGGCGGTAGGACAAGTCTGGCGTGAAATACCGGGGCTTAACCCCGGAACTGCGCTGGAAACTGTCCAACTTGAATCACTGAAGGGGAGCCGGAATTCCAGGTGTAGGGGTGAAATCTGTAGATATCTGGAAGAACAC
>CAVFQN010000219.1:0-2475 GCA_963624615.1 Treponemataceae bacterium
CTATCTTCCTGTACTGCAAGTTCTAAAAACTAAACTTACATCGAACGTAGCCATGGAAAAACTTGGAAATTACATCAACGATCCTTTGATTTTCGTAATCAATATTTTATTTACCATAGTTTTTCTTGTTGTGGGAATTATAAAATTTGCAGTTCACAAGCATGGAAAAAAGGATAACTAGAGGGGATTTATGAAAAAGATTTTAGGAATTTTATCATTTTTTCTTGGTTTAGGATTAATTGTTTGTCTGATAATGGGATTTTGCACAAAAATTCCACTTGGAATTTCTGATAAATCTACATTTTTGTATAAATTTCTTACAGGTCTTCAGTATTTTTTACTTTACCTTCCACCCCTTGCACTTACCGGCCTGGTAGTCAGCTGTTCAATCCATTTTGGCCATAATCCGGAAGGCAGTTCAACCCGTTTTTCAAAAGCGATGGCAGGTCGTTTTAAGGCTGTTATGATAATCGCTTTGATTATGGCAGCCCTTTTGACCCTTTCGACAGAAGTTTTTGGCCTGCTGGTAAGACAGAAAAAATCATCAATCATAAATCAGCCTAAACTCATAAACGATTATATAAAAGTTGGAAAAAATCTCTATGAAAACGGATATTACGAAAGAGCTATGAGATATGCCGATGCAGCCTTAAAACTGGATCCAAATGCAAACGAAGTCATATCTCTGCGTGATAAATCTGATGTAGAAATAAACAGGGCTAGAACTTCAAATATCAGGTTCAAACTTTATGAATCTGTAGAAGAAGCCGAAAAAGTTGACCGGGTAAAAATTGACGCCCAGCAAATAAACGAAGTTTACCAGTGCTATCAAAAGGCGAAAGAAGCTTATGATAATAAAGAATGGTTCAACGCTCATTATTACGCCCAGGAAGGAATAGATTTGGCAACCCCAAAAGATCCTAACCTTGAAGAACTGAAAAAACTTTCGACCCAAGCCTGGAATAATCTGACCGAATATCACAATTTGGAAAAAACTGATGACCAGAAAATTTTTGACAAAAAATACCAGGGCTATCTGTCCCTCGTTCAAAAAGATGATTTGAAAGCCTATTATATTTTTAATGATTTATACCATTCTGGAAGGGAATTTCAGTCTGACCCGGATGTAGTTTTTTATCTGCAGATTGCCGAAAACCGCATAAATGAACGAAGCTTTTTTATAGACGAAACTTTGGAACTAGAAAGTTTTGAAAATGCCAACGATGTTTATTTTGCCTATTCGTATGCTGATGGCTCCCAGGATATTATCTATATTAAAGGCGTGACGACAGTCGAAGAGACAGGGAATTCAATTCAGTTTTTGCGAGATTTGACAGTTACTTCTGTAGATAATCGCGGAAAATTTTATAGAACTATGCACGTCCCTTATGCGAAAGTTCTGCCTGTTTCGGTAAAATCTTTTTTGGCAACTACAAAACTCCTTATGGGAATTGATGATAAAATTGAATATCTTCCATACGTTATGCTCAAATCTGTGAGTCGGGACGTCGAAGGGCAGAAAATTACACCAGTTTATACATATTCAGATGATTATGATGGAATAAAAACAGATTTGGACTATATGCTGTTTTCTATTCCTTATGACGATTTTTTGATGCTGGAAAATTCAACAAGCAATCCGACTAATCTTCCTATTTTGTCTCTGTTTAAACTTGTTTACAAAGCTGCCCAATACGGATATTCAGCCGAAGTTTATGGGCAGGTTTTAATGAACAGATTTTTTTATCCTTTGTGGATTGTGATTATTGTCCTGCTGCTTGCATCTTTTGCCTGGAATAACAGGATAGGTCTGAATCAGTTTTTTAAATTCAGCTGGATTTTTGCATTTCCTCTGTTTTTGATTATTGGATGGGCTTACTATCAGATTGTAGCTTTCTTTTTTAAGCTGATAAATTATGTCCTTTTGGGGACTTTTGGCTCAACAGCTGGGCTGGTGGTAGGACTTGTCCTATATCTCTTCTTGTTTATAGCTGATGCGATTTATTTTCTGGCCAGAAGAGGAAGTGAGTAGGGGAAAATTCTGCCACCTAGTCGCCTTCCGAGGCTCGCTAACGCTCGGCCTCCTCGGCAAAGCCTGACTGGCCTTGTTGCTTGCAAAATCTCCCCTCCAAGGTGTCAATTTTTCCAGCCTGCTAGAAATTCTCCCAGTTCTCCCGGCTCTGCCTGCGGTGGCTAAACCTCTACACGCTCCGTCCGCCAGACCTAGCTGGTTTTTCAAATTTCCAATGCTTTCTTAGAGATTTTATAAAAGCAATTTCCGGAATGTAGGGTTAAGACCTGTCTTTCAACTCCACAACAGTTTTCAGAGGCAGTTCTGTTGCTTCTGCAATTTTTTCTAAGGGTAAACTCATGACAAGCAACTTTTTCGCTGTTTCCAGTTTAGTGTTGTAAGCTCCCTTCTTCATTCCATCTTCGAACTTTTCTTCCATCAGCATTTCAAAAGTCATAAGTCCT
>CAVFQN010000220.1:0-1580 GCA_963624615.1 Treponemataceae bacterium
TTCTTATTCTTGATGAACCGACGGCTCTACTGGAGCCCGAACAGGCGGATTTTCTTTTTGAAATTTTAAAGCAAAAAACAGCAGCCGGAATGACCATTCTTGTGATTACTCACAATTTGAACGAAGCAATTTGCAAAACGGACGGAATTGTAATTTTAAAAGACGGCAGCGTGATTGCATCAGAAAATTCCTGTGATTTTACTGAATCAAAAATCCGTATGCTGATGTTTGACCAGGAGGGTACGGACGGAGAATCTTCACTTCCACCTCTCATCCAAAAACTTTACACAACAGAATCGGAGGACAGTCTGACGGGAATGGACAGTGATAAAATCCGGAAATTGCGAAAAGAGGGTACGGCAATTATTCCTTCAGACAGGACATTCAGGGCATCAAATCCTGATTTGACAATTTTACAGTTGACGACGACTTACAAAACCGGATTGTCAAAAAAAGAGCTTGCCGAATATGCCCGGAAAATCACTCAAAAAGCCGGCGTAAATATTCATCTAGACGAGAAAGTTAATTGCCTTTCCGGCGGAATGTTGCAGCGCCTTATTTTACAGCGGGAACTTGATTTGAATCCAAAAAAAATTATTTTCTGTTCGCCGTATCAGGCCCTGGACAGCGATGCGGTTTGTAAACTTAATAAAATTATTGTCGAACAGATAAAAAAAGGGACAAAAATAATTCTTGCAGGAGAACTTTCGTGAATCTTTATTATTTTGGAACAGCGCTTTCGCTTTCTGCACTTTATATGATTGCCGGGTGCGGAAGTCTTTTTGCAATAAAAAGCGGGGAATTTAATATGGGCGGCGAAGGTCAGATTTATGCCGGCGGCTTTGTCTGTTCTATTTTTTTGACTTTTACCGGGAACTTTAATCTTCCGGCTGTTCCGGCAATTTTTCTTGCAATGGTCGCCGCCTTTTTAATTTCCGGATTTCTTGCGTTTTTAAGTTCAATTTTAAAAAATTACAAAAATGCCTCGCCGCTTTTTACCACTTTTATTATCTCCGCTGCCATTATTCCGCTGATTGATGGTCTTATTGCGGGGCCTTTTAGAACAAATGAAGGAAATTTGCTTTCCACAGCCTTTATAAATCAAAACTACAGATTCAGTTCTATTTTGCCGCCATCTTCCTGTAATGCAAGTTTGTTTTTTGCAGTTTTTTTGTGTATTGCGCTTTATTTTTTCTTTGGCCGTTCGTCTTTTGGCAGAAAAATTACGATTTTTGGCATTTCTCCCGAATTTTCAAAATATTCCGGCTACAACAATTTTTTGATGAGAAATTTTTCCATGTTTATTTCTGGAGGTTTGCATGGATTTTGCGGTGCAGTGGCGGTTTTGGGGACATATTTTACCTGCCATTCGGGATTTTATTCGGGAATGGGCTGGAATGCCCTGTCCGCTTCTCTTATTGCCGGTTCAAATCTTGTTTTTCTGATTCCGTCTTCCGTTGTGCTTGCTTTTATTGTTACTTATGCCGACAAATTTGCGCTTTTTAATAATCTGGGATTTGACATTTCGTCCTTAATTCAGGGAATTATACTTTTTATGATTGGATTTTGTTTAAAAGGTT
>CAVFQN010000220.1:1671-19131 GCA_963624615.1 Treponemataceae bacterium
TGATTTGTGTGATTTTAGTTCTTGGTGCATCACTTTTGATAGAAAAATTTAAGGCGAACCATTTTATATGCGGAATTGCCCTGAATCTGATTTTTTCTGCCTTGATTTCGCTTTTTTCCTTTTTGATTTTTAAAACACGCGGAGTTTTAACTTCCAGTTTGTTCAGTTTTGAGCTAAAAACGGTGAGAATTATTACGATTTTTGTAACCGTGATTTTTGTTGCCGCCGGAATATTTTTTATTTCTAAGACAAAAGGCGGAATTTACCTTCGCATTACCGGCACTGACTCTGAAGTTTTAATGGCAAAAGGCGTGAACCCTGAATTTTACAGAATTTTGTCCTGGTGCGTGGCTGCGTTTTATGCAAGTCTTGCCGGCGGATTTTTAGCGTTCAGAATTTCAAGTTTTGTCCCGAATATTGCAAGTGGAAGAGGCTGGATGGCACTGGCGGCGGTTTTTCTTGGCAAAAAAAAGACATGGAAAATTGTTCTTGCAGTTTTGATTTTTTGTTGTGCAGAAATTTTTTCTTCCGTGATTCAAAATTTTATTTCTGTACCACCGGCAGTTTTGCTGAGTTTTCCGTATTTAATTGTAATTTTGATGATTGCCGCAGGCAAAAAACACGGCGAAAACTAAATTTTGTGGACTTTGCGTAAGGGCGTGGAGCAGCGGCGAAGGCATTTTCAAATGCCGAAGCCGAAGCCCGCAGGCGCAGTCTTGTGCGCCGAGGACTTTGAGCGCATAGCGAACT
This sequence comes from Treponemataceae bacterium, assembly GCA_963624615.1. GTDB lineage: Bacteria > Spirochaetota > Spirochaetia > Treponematales > Treponemataceae > Treponema_D. The sequence goes on from CAVFQN010000220.1 coordinate 2,422, forward strand.
GCGCAAGGCCCGACCCCTGCAGGCAATTTTTACTTAAAGACAAAAAAATCCACAGCGAAAATTTTAATTCACTGTGGATTGCCCGCCGGGGGTACGCCCGGAAAAAATTAATAAGCAGCAAGAATTTTATTCAACTGTTCTTTGCCAATAATTCGCAGGAAACTGCCAAGTCGCGGTCCCTGGTCTTTGTTTATGAGCGCTTTGTACATTGCATTGAAAAGTGATTTTGGTTCAATCTGCATTTCCGTTGCAATATCGTACATTGCCTGCTGACATTCCTTATCAACCTGGAAAGTGTCAAGTTTAGGAACAACTTCGTCACGAACGCGTTTAACTGCAAGCGAAAGTTTTTCGTCCAGGTCGGCTTTACTTCCGTCCGTTCTGAGCGCAAAGCAGAAATCCGGGGCACAATCAGGCGCAGAATGCTGAATCCAGAACCATGCACAATCTGCACGGCGGCGCAATCTTTCTTCCTGTTCAGGTTTTACATTGCCCAAAGACTTAATTACAGAATCAATGTTGCCTGAATGAATCTGCAGCAAAGTAGAAAGCATACGGATTGTAATCTGATAAGGCATAACTTCAGGAATTTTTCCGTCAATCTGAGACAGCATATAGATTCGCTTTTCTTTATTGAACTGTTCGTCGTTCTTTGCCTTGTCTATGCCGTAAACAATTCGTTCTGTTTTGTCGTAATCTTCATAAACTTTAAGAACATCCATATCAAATGAAATGTCAAATTCTGTATTTGGACGAGTTCCTGCAAAAATGTAACGCAGAACTTCAGCCTGGTAAACATCAAGAGCATCAGGCAACGCAATAACTTTTCCTTTTGATGATGACATCTTGCCAGGAACGCCTTTTAAATTTACAAAGTCGTAACGCATTGTGATTGGTGCGTCCCAACCGTAAATCTGTTTTGAAACAAGTTTTGCAGTATCGTAAGATCCACCCGGAGAAATATGATCTTTTCCGCCCGGTTCAAAAACAACTTTTTCTTCGTTCCATCTCATTGGCCAGTCAACACGCCAGCCTAATTTTGCGCCCTTGAATGTTCTGATGTCCGCAGTTTCGCAGTTGCCACATTCACATTTGTAAGAAATTCCGTATTCGCCGTCATAACCGGTAATTTCTGTAGTATCTTTCTGACACTTTCCGCAGAAAATTGCTACCGGCCAGTAAACATCTTCCGGCTTCATTTTGTGCTGATCGTCGCGGTATTCGTTAAGGCAAGCCTTGATTGTTTCGCGGTTCTGCATTGCCTTTTTCATACCTTCTGTGTAGCGGTTTGCGCGGTAACGGCTTGCCTGGTAAAGAAATTCCGGAGCAATTCCAACGCGCGGCAGTTGAGTTTCAATGTCAACTTCGTGGTGGCGGGCATAATTTTCGTTACGACCGGTTGTATCAGGTACTTCAGTAATAGGGTAGCGCAGATATTTTTCAAGAATTTCAGGATCCGGCATATTTGCAGGAACTTTTCGGAAAACATCATAATCGTCCCAGGAATAAATAAAACGTACATTTTTGCCGCGGTCGCGCAGGGCACGTACAACTAAATCAACAGTAATAATTTCGCGGAAGTTTCCAAGGTGAACAGTTCCAGACGGTGTAATGCCGGAAGCACAAGTATATAAATCCAAATCACCTTTTTCGCGAATAATTTTGTCTGCCATCTGGTCAGCCCAGTGACACAATAAAGCTTTGTCTAATTCTTTTTCCATAATTCCGCAATTATAATAAATTTTGCCGTTCTACTCCATAAGATATTTTTCAGGAGCTTGCCTTGCGCACGAAGTGTTTGTAAATTGCATTTAATGGACAGTGATTTTCTGAAAATGAAACTGAAAAATGTCGTGCTTCAGGCCGGGCTTTTTGCAGTTCCGCTGTTCGCTTCAAACTTTTGCGCTTAACAGTTAATTGCCTGTTGCTTCGTCATCCCGGACTTGCACTCCGGGAACTATAAAATCTTATTTTCTGTGGCAAAAGTTCGCACTTTGTGCGCTGCTACAATCCCTAAGCCGCAAAGCATAAAATTGTTATAAAGAGTACAAAATGTATAAATAATGTGTAACGTTAAAATAAAAAAGGTCTTCCGTTTTATCAGAAGACCTTTTTTATTTGAGCTACACTGGATTCGAACCAGTGACCCACGCCTTAAAAGGGCGTTGCTCTACCTACTGAGCTAGTAGCCCATCTCATTCTTGCGAATGTTCCTATACTATATTCTCTTTGAAAAAAAGTGTCAATAAGCGAAACGGGATTTTTTTGAAATTTGTTGATTTTTTTTTGTTTGTGGAAAAATCAGGCAGAAAAATTGCAAAATTACTCTGGCTTGAAGAGGGTAATTGTGAATGTGTTTTCGGTTTTTTTGTTGCGTTTTTCTTCGTCTTTGAAGGATGAAGAATAATATTTATTTTGCCTTACATACAGGCGGATTTTTGTGATTTCTTTGTCAATCTGGTAGTTTTTTTCTGCGGTGTAGGATGATGCCAGACTTTTTTCGACTTCGCTTGTTTCGCCAGTTGTTTCTGATGTTTCATTGTAGAAATAAGAAATTTTAAAGCTGGAAATCTGTGTTGAGTCGCTGGTATCGAATTTTGTCACCAGGTTGCTGCATTTGCCGTTTATTGTGAGTGTAAGGTAGATTTCGTTTGCGGATGTTGATTTGTTGTCTGCGGCAGAAGTCTGGATCACCAGGTCTTGGCTGGAGTCAAAAATTGAGTCAACTGTCCCCTGGCAATGTGATGACAAGGTTTGCCCGTAAGTTCCGTAGCCTGTGCCGTAAAATTCTACCGCAATATTGTCTATGGTGACGTTTTGTTTGTCGTAGTAGGTATCTTCATCAATGTTTGTTTTGCAGGAAGAGAGGATGAGGAGTGGCAGGATGATGATTAGGGCAAAGAATTTTTTCATAAGGTATGGTGTAAAAATACAGCGTATTTTGGAAAAAGTCAAAATGCTACTGGCGATTTTGGGAAGGGGGGCGTTGTGGGAGCCTAAAATCGAAGAAGCGTTAAAAAGCGAGCCGCTAGGGTCGCTTTAGCTTCATCGAAAAAACGGCTCAGCCGAGATTTATCGAAGCCTAAAATCGAAGAAGCGTTAAAAAGCGAGCCGCTAGGGTCGCTTTAGCTTCATCGAAAAAACGGCTCAGCCGAGATTTATCGAAGCCTAAAATCGAAGAAGCGTTAAAAAGCGAGCCGCTAGGGTCGCTTTAGCTTCATCGAAAAAACGGCTCAGCCGAGATTTATCGAGGCTCCCCCGCTTCGCCTTCGCAGCATAGCTGCTCGGAGACTCGCTAAAAACAGTCTACTGGACTGTTTTTGCGGCTTTCAGCCACCGCTCCCTAGGGTAGCGGAAGACCGCGAAGCGGGTTGGAGCGAGGAGGATGCTTCCCCCTCCTAAAAAAAATGCTCGTTGTTAAAAGTCCCGAAAATTGGTAGTATGGAATCCGCATTTTAAAATGTACTATTTATCACAGTTATTGCAGTGGTGAATTGCTCAGGAGTTTTTTATGGCAGATGCAAAATCAGAATTTAAAGAGATTGTTTCAAAGGCGGTAGCGGAATTTTTTAAGTCAAAAGGACTGGAACTGGACTCTGTGCTGCTGGAAAAAATCGTTATACAGAATGCACCCAACCCGGAAATGGGCGATTTGGGGGCACCGATGTTTATTTTCGCAAAGTCTGCACGAATGGCTCCTCCTCAGATTGCGGCTGGCGTTGCTGAATGTGTAAAAGACTGTGGAATTGGAAAAGTTCTGGCAGTTGGCCCTTATGTAAATATCAAATTGGATAAGGCAGGGGCTGCCGCTCCGATTTTGGCTGCGATTGCGAACCAGGGCGAAAATTACGGGGCTTTTAATCAGGCTGGAAAAAAGCCTCTGGAAGGTCGTCGGGTTATGGTGGAATATTCTTCGCCGAACACAAATAAACCTCTCCATCTTGGTCATCTTCGTAACGATGCTTTGGGAGAATCCGTAAGCCGCATTTTGAAAATGGCTGGGGCAGAAGTTTTTAAGGTTGATTTGATTAATAACCGCGGAGTTCATATTTGTAAATCTATGCTGGCTTATAAATGGTTCCACGAGGCAAAGGGGGAAACTCCCGAAAGTCTTGGAATGAAAGGCGACCATTTTGTCGGTCAGTGTTATATTGAATTTGACCGCTGGCTCAAGGGCGAAAAAGACAAGCCCGAAACTGCCCATCCGGAAGCTGCCCAGCAGGCGGAAGAAATGCTGGTTGCCTGGGAAAATGGGGATCCCGAAGTTAGGGCTCTCTGGCAGAAAATGAATGACTGGACTCTGGAAGGGGTAAAAGAAACTTATACCCGCACCGGCGTTTCTTTTGATAAACTTTACATGGAAAGCGAAACTTATCTTAAGGGTAAGGACGAAATTTTAAAGGGGCTGGAAAAGGGCGTTTTCTTTAAGGCTGATGATGGTTCTGTTCGTATTGATGTAACCGATGTTGTTGGCAAAGGCAAGGACGAAGACGCCCACGAAAAAGTCCTGCTCCGTAAAGATGGAACTTCGGTTTATATCACCCAGGATATTGGAACTGCAATTTCGCGTCACGATGACTGGGCTTTTAATCAGCTGGTTTACGTTGTCGCTTCTGAACAAAATTATCATTTTAAAATTCTTTTCCATATTTTGAAAAAACTTGGTTTTGATTGGGCTAATAATCTTTATCATTTGAGTTATGGTCTGGTAAATCTTCCTAGCGGTCGTATGAAGAGTCGCGAAGGTACCATTGTTGATGCTGATGATTTAATTGATTCTCTCCACGCTCAGGCTCTGGACGCCATTAAAGAACGTGGTCGTGATGGTGATTTGGGTGATGCCGATGATGTTGCAGAAAAAGTCGCTCTTGGTGCTTTGCATTATTATCTTTTGCAGGCTACTCCAATCAAAGATATGCTTTTTAATCCGGAAGAAAGTCTGAGTTTTACCGGAAATACAGGTCCATATCTCCAATATATGGGGGCCCGAATCAATTCTATTTTGGCTAAGGTTCAGGAAGCTGGAATTAGTCCAAATTCTTCTGATGCTGCTGTAGCCCTGCTTTCTAGCGAAGATGAATGGGCGTTAATCAAACAGCTGGGAGATTTCCCTGCCGTCGTTCAGCGGGCTGCGGAAAATCTGGATCCTAGCCAGGTCGCAGGTTATCTTTATGAAACTGCAAAACTCTTCAGCAAATTCTATCAGACTTGTTCTATTTTGAATGCTGAAAACAAGGATTTGGCAGGGGCTCGTTTATATCTGGCTAGTTGTACTTTGCAGGTTATAAAGAACAGTTTGAATCTTATTCTGGTGCCTTATCTGGAGAAGATGTAGGGGATTTTGCCAGAAGAGACCAGGAAATATTTTTTTATGAGTAGAAAAAAGTCGGGAAAGTTTAAGCATTTTAAGCGAAATCTGATTTACACACTAAAAAATCCAATTTTTTATATTTGGATTTTGGTTTTTATCATCATTGCAATAGCGACTGTTGAAGTTTTTAAAACTGAAACGCAGACGGAAAGTGGCATTCAGACCATGTTTGATTCTGTCTGGTTTTCGCTTGTTACTATTTTTGCAGGCTATTTTGATTACTGTGTAAAATCTGTGGGGGGACGGGCTGCCGCTCTGGTTCTTTTGCTTTTTGGAATGGCCCTGCTCAGCGTTATTACCGGTAAAGTTGCATCTTTTTTTACAAATGCTCAGATGAAACATGATAAAGGATTGAGGAAATTAAGAAAAATGAAAGGACATTTTATTATCTGCGGATGGCGGCCTAGTTTTGATAAGATTCTTGACTCTGTCTTGAATTCAAATCCTGATATTGATCCAGGAATGATTGTTTTGATAAACGATGTTCCCGGCGAACAAATGGAACAAATCCGCCAGGAAAATCGTTTTAAGGGTATAAATTACGTTGCAGGAGATTTTTCTGATGAGGCGGTTTTAAAACGTGCCGAAATTACAACCGCCGAAAGAGCCCTGATTATTGCTGACCATTCAAAAGAATATTCAAACCTGGAAATTGACAGCCGGACAGTTCTGGCAGTTCATACAATGCAAAATCTGAATCCTACCCTTTATATTGCGGCAGAACTTTTGGATTCCAAATTTGAAAAACACCTGCAGCTTGCCCATTGTGATGAAATTATCCTCACCCAGGAATATGAACATAGCCTGCTTGCGACCGCTTCTTCCGGCCAGGGCTATTCAAACGTTATTCGAGCTTTGATTTCTGATGATGCGGATACCGGCATTTTGATTGGGGATATTCCATCATCATTTATAGGAAAAACTTACAAGGATTTTGAAAGTTCTCAGTGGAATTTCGGTAATAAAAACGGGGTTTTGGTGGGCTTGCTTTTAAATACCGGAAATTTCCATCAGCGACGGCGGGATGCCCTCCGGGACGCTCAAAAAAATCCGAATGTAAAAGACGTAATTTCAAATCTTCAGAAAGTAAAAACTTTGAAAAGTAACGAACCTCTCCTTACGCCTAAGCCTGATTTTGTAATTCAAAAAAATACAAAGGCTATTTTTGTGCGTGGTAAAGATTTGCTTGGAAAATATGGAAAGGGGGAGTAAATAATGGAAAAATTTGAAGATATTCTTCCAAAATTGCGGAAAATTTCTTTATTTACAGACTTTGCCGAAGATAACGAGCGAAACAATCAGATTTTAAAAGCGGTTTACGAAAATATTCAGGTTAAAGATTTTGCAAAAGATGAAATTATTATAAAAGAAGGGGATTTTGGGGAAGATTTTTTTATTTTGTACCAGGGTTCTGTTCAGATTGAAAGAAAAACTCCGGCTGGAGATATTCTTGCTCTTGCATCTCTGTCTGCCGAAATGAATGTTTTTTTTGGCGAAACTGCTTTAATTTCAAATGATGCAAGAACCGCCACTGTAAAAGCTTCGACTGCCTGCAAAACTATTGTTCTGACCAAAAATAATTTTGAAAAAATCAGCGAAAAAGAACCTGTCTTTGGTTATAAAGTTGTAATGGAAATTGCCAGAAGAATGGCGGCAACTATAAAAACGACAAATAGTGATAAAGCGACTTTGTACGAAGCTTTGTTCAACGAAATTGAAGGGTTGCAGTAAAAATTTGTGCTAAAAAATGGCTTTAAGGGCCTCTAAAACAGGAGTTACATTGAAAGGAAGAGTTGTAGCAGGAACAAATAATTTGTTTACTGTGGAATGTCAGGATGGTATCACCCGCAATTGTACAATTAAGGGTAAAGTTGTAAAAACTGATAAGGAATTTTACAATCCTATTGCTCCTGGTGATATGGTAGAAATTGAAAGTGACCCTATAAATGACCAGAAAGGGCAGATTATCAGCCTGGCAGAGCGAAAAAATACTTTTTTGCGGTGGAATGTAAAAGGCCGTTGCCCCCAACTTTTGGCCAGCAATCTTGATTATTTAATTCTGGTAACCACTCCAGACCAGCCTCCTTTTCGCCCTCGTTTTACAGACCGAGCCTTGGCCCAGGCAGAACACCAGGGAATTACTCCGGTGATTGTCTGCAATAAGTGGGATCTGGCAGAAGAAATGCAGACCGACGGTCGGGCAGAAGAATACGAACAAATTGAAAGACGTTTGAATATTTGGGAAGATTTGGGCTACAAAGTTTTGCGGCTTTCGGCAAAAACCGGCGAAGGCATGCAGGATTTTGCAGAATTGCTGGAAGATCACCTTTCGGCTTTTGTGGGCCAGTCCGGGGTTGGAAAATCCAGCCTGATAAATGTGATGGACAACACCTGCGTTTTAAAAACCGGCAGTTTATCTAAAAAATATGGCCGGGGAAATCACACGACAACAAAGGGAACTTTAATCCACCTGACACTGAACGAAACTTTGACGGAAGGGGTTCAGGGGCGTAAAGCTGATATTATCGACACCCCAGGCATCCGCCGTTTTGTTCTTGATGATATAGAAGCTGATGATTTGGCTATGTATTTTCGGGAATTTGAACCTTTTGTGGGAAAATGTAAATTTGGCTTGAATTGTAAGCATATCACCGAACCCCAGTGTGCAGTTTTGCAGGCGGTAAAAGACGGCGATATCACAGAGGAACGTTACGACAGCTGGAAGAGAATTTCTAATGAAATTAAAACCGGGGCTTGGGAAGATTAGGATTTCTTTCTCCTTATTTTTTTGCACATATGAACACAAAAACTTTAACAGAAATTGATTATTTTCGCATTCGGGATAGGGTTGCCAGTTACTGCATTTCTGAGGAGGGAAAAAACTCTCTGATGGGGCGAGAGCCTTTCAAAAATGCAGATGAAATCGAAAATCTTAAAAATATGAGCCGGGAATGGGGGGCTTATTTTGCCCAGACCAGGGCTTGTCCTTTGTCCGGCTGGGAGCCTGTAAAACCGCTTTTACCAATTATAAAAACGAATGGGGCGGCTTTAACTTTGGACCAGGTAAAGGCTCTGGGGCAGTTTGTAACTTCTGCAAACAGGGTTCGGCAGGGAATTAAAAATCATGAAGTTGACCTTGAACTCAAAATTTTGCCTGGCCAGGTTGAAAAATTGCCGGATTTATCTGATACAGAAAAAAAGATTTTCCGGATAATCACTCCGGATGGCGAAATGCGGGATTTGCCTGAAATCTCGAATATCCGAAAAGAAATTGCCAGGCTGAATTCCAAAATCAAAACGATAATGCAGGGCTTTACTTCTGATCAGAAATTTGCCGGGGTTCTGGAATCCAATCTCCCAGTTCTCAGAAACGGGCGTCAGGTTCTGGCGGTAAAAGCAAGTCTGCAAAACCGCATTCCCGGAATTATCCACGAGGTGAGCCAGACTGCCCAGACGGTTTATGTTGAACCGGAAGAGGCGGTTTTGTGCAGCAACGAACTGATTCAAAAAGACTTTGAACTTAAGGCTGCCATCAAAAAAGTTCTTACAGATTTGACTGCTAGCCTCCAGCCTTCTATTCCTTTGCTGAGGGATGCTCTGCCGATTATGTGTCTTTTTGATACGACCCAGGCGGCAGAAAAATGGGGAGAAGAAAATAACTGTACCTATGCTTTGACGGCGGATGGACTTTTGCCTCCGCTTTTGTTACAGGCTCGTCATCCTCTGCTTGGTGATAAAGCCGTTCCTATTGACATTCGCTTTATGGAAGGTAAGCGGATTTTGATTATCACAGGACCGAATACCGGCGGAAAAACTGTCAGCCTAAAAACTTTTGCCCTGCTTGCAATGCTAAATCAGTCGGGGTTTCCAATTCCTGCCGGTGAAGGAACCAGGCTTCCTGTGTTTACAAATATTTTTGCTGATATTGGTGATGATCAGTCTTTGGACCAAAGTCTTTCTACTTTTTCTGGTCATATGAAAAATATTGCCCAGGCGGTGAATGCTGCCACTTCTGATACTTTGATTTTACTTGATGAACTTGGCTCCGGGACAGATCCTCAGGAAGGAACTGCAATTGCGATGGCGGTTTTGGACGAACTGATTAAAAAGCAAGCTTTTGTCCTTGTCACAACCCACCAGGGGATTTTGAAAAATTATGGTTATACAAATCCTGCCTGTATAAATGCTTCTGTGGAATTTAATCAAAATACCTTATCGCCGTCCTATCATCTGATGATGGGAGTTCCGGGTGAAAGTCATGCCTTGGATATTGCCCAAAAAAGTGGCCTGCCAAAGGTGATTTGCGATTCTGCCCGAAATTACATTGCGAGTGAACAGGCTGATGTTTCGGCTTTAATTCGTGGCTTAAATCGCAAGCATATAGAATTAAATAAAATTCAAAAAGAGGCGGAAAGAAAGGCTTCCGAAGCAGAAGAAAAACTTTTGCGGCTCAAACAAAAAGAACTTGACCTCAAACGCAAAGAAAACAAATAAAAAAAAGGCAAAACCCAGGAAATGAATGATTTTCTGGTTCACAGCCGACGCCAACTTGAAAATCTTGTCCGAACTTTGAAAGAGGGTGAGATCACCAGGGAAAAAACTCTGGCGGTAAAGCAGTTTATAAATGATTTGACAAAAGACACTGTCCGGCTGGAAGCAAAAGTCGAATCAGAAGAAGAAAAACTTGCTCTAGAAGAAGAAAAATTTGCAAAAGAACTGGCTAAGCAAAAACATCCTGCAAGTAACAAAAAAACAAAAAAGAAGATGAGCAATGCCGAGGCTCTGAAATATGCTTCGTCGGTCATAACTGATAAAAGCCTGGCTGGCGGAAGTTTGCAGGGGCAGAAAAATCCTGCTGGACTGGAATCTGGTGCTTACCTTGCTTTTGGGGTTGCTGGCTCTGCAAATTCTGGTCCAATTGCTGGCTTTCAGCCTGGGGCTTATGTTCTGGCTGGAAACAACCGCAACGAAGGCGTTTTGATTGAAAAAGTTCGCAAAGGGCTTTGGCAGGTGCAGTTTGGTTCTGTAAAAATGACCATGAAGGAAAAAGACTTAAAATTGTCTGGTCGCCAGGCAGAGCCTTTGAAGGCGGATCTTTCACTCGATATTTCATCACCAAGTCTTGTAAACGGAAATTACATAATAGAAAAAGAAATTGAAAGACCGGCTTTTGAATTAAGACTTTTGGGAATGTATACGGAAGAAGCAGTCAAGGCTTTGGAACACCAGATTGATTTGTGTATTCTGAATAATTTTCAGCATTTTAGTGTGATTCATGGAAAAGGTGAGGGACTTTTGCAGCAGGCAGTTCGTGACTACCTGTCGCATAGTCCTCTAGTTGCAGACTTTGAGTACGCCCCGGCAGAAGATGGCGGGGCAGGAAAGACTTATGTTACTCTAAAGTCCTAAAAATCCTTTTGCTTTTAATAATTCTGCGTTCAAAATGCCTCCCATTGCAGCTCCACGTTTGGTGTTGTGGCTGAGAGCAACAAATTTAATATCGAAAACATTGCAAGGGCGGAGACGTCCAATTACGCAAGCCATTCCTTTTTCAGTTTCGCGATCTCGGCGTGGCTGAGGGCGGTTATCTTCATGGCGGACAACAATAGGATGTTCCGGGGCAGAAGGCAATTTCAATTCCTGAGGAAGTGAAGTGTAAGAAGTCCAGACTCTTTCAATTTCTTCAAGACTAGGTTTTTTATCTTCCGGCAAGTCAAATTCCAGAGAAACGCAGGCTGTGTGGCCGTCAATTACTGGAACTCGGGTACAGGTTGAAGAAACAATCGGATATTGTGCATTTTCAATTTTGCCGTCTTTTACCGAACCCAAAATCTTAAGACATTCTTTTTCGGTTTTTTCTTCTTCACCACCAATAAATGGCACAATGTTATCAATCATATCAAAAGATGGAACTCCAGGATAACCAGCTCCGGAAGTTGCCTGCAAGGTTGTAACAATCATTCTTTTTACAGGATAGCCGGCCTGAATTAAAGCGTGGAGAGGCATCATGTAAGTCTGCAAAGAACAATTTGGTTTTACTGCAATAAATCCTTTATCCCAGCCATGGTGCTTTTTCTGGTCAGCAATAACATCAAGATGGCTGTAGTTGATTTCTGGAACTAACATCGGAACGTCTTCTGTCCATCGGTTGGCAGAAGCATTTGAAACAACAGGAACTCCTTCTGCTGCGTATGCTGCTTCCAGGTTTTTAATATCATCTTTTTTAGGCATTTCCAGGGCGGAAAAAACAAACTGACATTTGCCAAGGGCTTTCTCGGCAAGATTTGCGTCTTCTACCACTAAATCTGCAACGCCGGCAGGGATTTCTGCCCCTATGAGCCAGCGGTTTTTTACAGCGTCTTTATAAAGTTGACCTGCAGAACGTGGAGATGCTGCGACGTAAGTAACTTCAAACCAAGGATGATTTTCCAGCAATTTGATATAGCGCTGACCAACCATTCCGGTAGCACCTAAAACACCAACTTTTATTTTTTCTGACATATTTTTTCTCCATTAAAAATGATAAAGATAAATTTTATTAAAGTCCGCAGTCTTTTATGGCAACTTCGATAGTTTTTTTAGCTGCGTCAGTAACTTCAACCAAAGGCAGACGGCAAGGTCCTGCAGGCATTTTTTTGTAATTCATAGCATATTTGATAGATGATGGGTTTCCATCACAGAATTCAGCCTTGAAAAATGGTGCAAGGCGGTAATGAATTTCGCGAGCCTTTGCAAAATCACCAGAAAGGCCAGCTGCTGCCAACTCATGCATAAGGCCTGGAATTAAGTTAGAAGCAACCGAAATAATTCCGTCGCCGCCAGCTGCAATTAAAGGCAAAGTCAAGCCATCATCACCAGACATAACAGCAAAATCAGGCTTTTTATTTTTAATCTGCCCGATAACTTCCATCATCTGGGCAACGCTACCACTTGCTTCTTTTACACCGGCAATATTCGGCAATTCGGCAATTCTTGCAAGCAAATCAGTTGGAATATTCAAACCAGTGCGTCCCTGAATGTTGTAAACGATGATAGGAATACCAACTTTTGAACAAGCTGCAAAATGCTGGTAAATTCCTTCCTTTGAAGGCTTGTTATAGTAAGGAGTAACAACCAAAGCCGCATCTGCACCGGCATTTTTTGCACGTTCACAGTACATAACGGCATCTTTTGTGTTATTTGAACCTGCACCCAAAATCACAGGAATTTTTTTACCAGAGGTTTTTTCAAATTTACGAACTTCATCAAAAACGATTTCGATAATTTTGTCTTCTTCGCTGCCAGGTTTTTCGTCCAAAGTTGGAGTTTCGGCAGTAGTTCCAAGAGGAACAAGCCCGTCAATTCCCTGTTCAAGCTGAAATTTAACATTTTTGCGGAATCCTTCAAAATCAACAGATCCGTCAGCATTCATCGGCGTAATCATAGCCGTAAAAGCACCCTTAAAAATATTCATATTTTACCTCTGTATGTTCTTTTATGGATAGAATGATAACGAATTTGGGTGGTAAATTCAATAATTTGAATTTATTGGGACTGAAAGAATTTAGTGTGGGTAAAGATGGGGCGAAAGATGAAGAATTTGTCTTGGCGAAGTATTGAGTTTGACGGAGATGCATTTTACTGATATATTGGGAGAAGAAAAAAGGAAATGCCTGATTCATGCGGTCGTCTCCACTGGTTAGCAATAAGGCCGTCCAACTTTGAAGACTTATGGGTGGCTTTATTTATTACTCATCTTTATCTTTGTTTTTTCGATATGAGAGTACTGCTATAAGGTTACCTCTAAAAATTGCAATTTTTGGAGGTAACTTTGCCCATAACTGTGCAGATAATGGATGCTAAACAAGAAACAACAGCAATATTTCTGCCAAAAGTCTTTGTATAGGTCGAAAACTATAATTGTTGATATGGAAAACGAATCTTCAACAAAATCTAAAAAATCCCGAAAAACGAAAAAATCTACTTCTATAATAAAATACTCCATAATTCTCTTAGCCTCCCTTTTTTTAGCATTTTGCATTTTTACAGGAATTCGAGCCAATCAGTTTAAAAACTACACCCAGGCCAGTTCTTTATCGGCGAGCGAAGAAGCTGCCCTGCAAAATCTTCTCCGAGCGGAATACCCTGGTCAGTACGAAATTTTAAAAGCCCTTCCATATTCTTTTTCTGCGGCAGAACCGGATATTTGGGCTCAGTCTGCAATTTTAATTGATACTGCAAATGGCAATATTCTTTACGAGAAAAATGCTGATCAGATAATTCCTCCAGCCAGTATGACAAAACTTTTTGCCATGTATGTGGTGGAAGAGGAAGTCGCTGCAGGCCGGCTTTCTTATGACCAGAAAATCTCTTTGCCCCCTGAATGTTGGGCTTGCAATATGCCACCTCATTCTTCGCTTATGTTTTTGGGTGAAGGACAGGTGGTTACCCTGGAAGAACTGCTTTTGGGGCTTTCAATCTGCTCGGGAAATGATGCAGCCTGCGCTCTTGCATACGCTGTTTGTGGAAATATGGACGATTTTGTTGCCCGTATGAATCAGATTGCTGATGATTTGGGGCTGAAAAATACTCATTTTGTGGAATCTTCCGGGTACAGTGAAAAAAATACGACTACCGCTCGCGAAATGGCCGGTTTTTGCAGAATTTATATTAAAAATCACCCTGATTCTCTTGCCAGATTTCATAGCGTGCAAAGTTTTACTTATCCTAAAGAGAAAAATCTTGCACCAGGGGATATTTTGGCTTCTCAGGATTTTTCTCAGGGACTACCACGTCACATTACTATGTCAATTACCCAGCAAAATACAAATCCTCTGCTTGGAAAACTGGACGGTGCAGATGGTTTAAAAACCGGCTACATTGACGAAAGTGGTTACAATCTTTCGCTTACGGCAAGTCGTTTTGGAACCCGCTTTTTGTCTGTGACTATGGCAGGACCTGGGGCTAACAGCAGGGAAGGCCAGGCGGGACGCGTCCACGACGGTACAGAGTTGATGGAATGGGCCTTTAGAAATTTCAGGGATTTTTCGATAGAGGATTTTCTTGGGTCGTATTTTATGCAGACTTTTGGGGCGAGTCAGAAGGGGATAAATTTGATACCTGCTTATAATGATGATATTTTGACTGTTCCTTATATTTCTGGTTCTTCTGTTGATGACAACCTGGCAAATATTCAAGTCTCTGTTGAGATTTATGATGACAGGTGGGGGGAGATTCAGGCAGGTCAAAAATGTGGAAGGATTTGTTTTACTTTGCAGGGGTATTTGCTGGAGGAAATTCCGCTGATTGCTGACCGGACTTTGAAGAAAGGAAATTGGCTGTTTAGGCTGAGTGATAAAGTGATAATGAAAGTCTAAAATCGAGAAAGCGGAAGACCGCGAAGCGGGCTGGAGCGAGGGGGAGGCTTCCCCCCCTTTGTACCTACTTTTAGCTCTTGATTTTCCTATTTCTAATTATTACTATTTTCCTAATTAAAAAAGGTTCATAAATTATTTTATATAAAGGAGAAGAAAAATGTCTTTGAAAAAAACATTCTCTAGTGATGGAAAAAAATGTACTGTTGTTTTTAGCGTAAATCCTGAAGCTGCTGCAGGTGCAGAAAAAGCATATTTGGTTGGTGATTTTAACAGCTGGGATGAAACTTCTATTCCAATGAAAAAAGGCCCGGATGGTTCTTTCTCGGTAAAAAAGCAGTTGGAAACAAATAAGGAATTCCAGTTCCGCTATTGCCTTGATGGAAACAGATGGATTAATGATTGGAAGGCTGATAAATATATCCGCTCAGAAATTGCTAATGATGATAATTCTGTAGTTGATACAAATCTTCCAAAAGAAGCTAAAACTTCAAAAAAGCCGACTTCAAAAGCAGTTTCAAAAGGAACTGACAAAAAGCCTGCTGCCAAAAAAACTTCTGCAAAAAAGGCTAAGTAACTATTGACACAGTGAGTATAAATTGATATATTTATATTCACTTATTCCCCGATTGTGTAATGGTAGCACTTCAGATTCTGGTTCTGACTGTGGGGGTTCGAATCCTCCTTGGGGAACTCAAAGCTGAATCAGTAATGGTTCAGCTTTTTTTTATGTTTTTTTGGCCCCATAGAATATCGGTTTAGTTCGCGGCCCTCTCAAGGCTGAGAGACGGGTTCGATTCCCGTTGGGGCTAGACAGAAAAGACTCTCCCTTGGAGGGTCTTTTTTTTAGAGATGCCCTTTATCGCAAAACTTTCTGCACATCTTAAAAGCTATTGCAAGTTTGCATTTTCACTTTTACAATTATTTATTATGGATAATTTAAAAAAAGGGGCTTTTGATAAACTTGTTGCAGGCCTTAGTTTGGAAGACCGGGCTTCAATGCTGGAAAATATCAACAGAACGTCAGCTCCAACAGTCCAACTAGTTGATAATACAGAACAAATTCCTGAAAAAACTCTTAGTTTACGTTTGCGACTGAAGCAGGAATCTTTGTTTTATAAAATAATTTTGTGGTTCAGGGCTTTAATCCAAAAAAGAGATTCTGAAAAAATCTACAATGATGATGTTCTTGCCTCTCTGGCTCGTCGTATTACTTGGGAACATCCTGGAATTTTAAATCATAGAATCCAGGTTCTTGATTCTGTTTTTTACGAGCATTTGAAATCGCTGAAAGACGCTTCTGATTTTTTTAAGCCTTATTTTACTTTTATTGATGATAATCCTGGCGATTTTTATGTTTTTCTTAGTTCTTTTGTAACTCCCCAGTTATCGGAAAAAATTAATGCGGCTGCAGATCCTTTTACACTGGGCTTTGATTCTGAAGCTACAAATGAAGTAAAGACCGGTCTTTTAAAATCTTTAGACGAAGTTTTGAATAATATTGGGGGTTCTGATAAATCAACTTTGTATTATGCCGTTACATCTGTGAATTGGCTTAGACAGTTTGTCCATCTGCCTTTTATGCATTTTGCGGCTCAATTTACAAACGTCACAGGAACTTCTTATACTTGTCCTTATAAAAATGCCGCTGTCGATTTTGATGCTTTTGCGGCAGTTTTTACAAATGTCTATTCTGTTCAGAATGAAATTCTTGAAGCAATTCTTTTATTTTCGCAGAGAAAAGATTTATCTAAAAATGCCCAGGAAAAAGATATTGAAAGAACGATTAAGGAATTTTTGGCAAGGGCAAATCATCATTTTGCAACAATGCAGATGTTTATTTCGGCAGTTCCAATCTATAAGGTTGGGAAAATTATTAATGAAAATTATGACTGGACGCCGGGAAATATTTCTGGGGTGGAAGCCTGGTTCCCGAGTTTTAGAAATCAGTGGCGAAAAATTATTGAAGCCCGCTGGAACGATTGG
>CAVFQN010000220.1:19141-19685 GCA_963624615.1 Treponemataceae bacterium
AGAATACTCTAGGCGTCAGTTTAAAAACCGATTTCAGCCTTGAGGAATTTCCTATGATGGTTTACCGGCCTTGGACAAATTTATGGGCTAGAATTCCTTTTGCCTGCGAATTGACAGGTGGTTTTCTTTCCTGGTTTTCAAGTTCCCTTTATGACCAGGTTATGCCTTTTTTAAATGATGTGATGATGGAAGGTGTCTTTGTGCGAAACGAAGACAGAATTGAGTATTCTGAATCTTTGAATCTTTTTGTGCAGGCAAATACAAAAATGCAGGAATTGAATTTTAGACTTTCGCCAGAGGGGGAGTATGGTCAGCTTTTTGATGATTTTGCTACAAATAAAGTGCGGACTTTCCAGGTTCAAAATCAGATTGATTCGATGATGTCTGCAAGCGAAAATGAAGTGCGTGATATTGTTGGAAAATTTTGCAAAGGTGTGAGGGGTCTTGAAAAGAGTTTTCGCGGAATGTTTGATTCTGGCGTTGATGGCTCTCATGATGTTTTGTCAAATTTCAAAAATATCAAAGGTCATCAAAACAGGCCTTG
>CAVFQN010000221.1:0-7107 GCA_963624615.1 Treponemataceae bacterium
CTCTGGAAAGCTTCACATTCAAGAATTCAGGCAATCTATGAAGTACAGAAAAAAATCAGAAGACATTTTCAGGCAATTATCAATACAGCAAAATATCAGCTTTCAAATGCAAGAATTGAAGCCATAAACAACAAAATAAAACTGTCAATCAGAATGGCTTATGGTTTCAGGAATATAGACAACATGCTTGATCTTATAATGCTCAGGTGCTCTGATATTCCTGTAAAATTACCTGGTCGTCAGGTACAGGGCTTCCACACTTATTGATGAAGCCTCAACTTTATTCATATTTTTTTTCCAGGTAGTCTGTATAATTCAACCCCTCTAAGTCTTTTTCTGAAATAATACCACTAAGTTCTTTTACGAGGGCTGTTGTTTTTACAGGTTCATCAGTTGGAACTGCGAGGGTTCGGAAAAAATCTTCTGCGATTTTGGAAATACTTTTGCCAACTGTTTTGGAATAATTTTTCATTGAAGAGATTACAGAAGAATCCATTTGCAAAGTAAGTTTTGCCTCCATTTTTTAACCTCCTGGTATTTTAGGGAGTCTCTAAAAATTGAAATTTTTAGAGACAACTTTATACGTACAAGATAGTTTAAATTATACGTAAAAGCAAGTATTTTTGGGGGCGTTGCGGGGGCAGGGGGCGATGAAGCTAAAGCGACCCTTTCGGCTCGCTTTTTAACGCTTCCTCGATTTTAGGCCCCCGCAGAGGGGGAAACTCGATAAATCGAGTTTTGAGCCGTTTTTTTTGAAGACCCTAAAACAACCGCTTTCGCGCTTGTTTTTTAACGGTTCTTCAATTTTAGGCTGGGGTGGCTTCCCCCTTCTCCTAATTTATTTCACCTCCCTAAAACTTTCCACCGCCTAATGTTGCTGTTAATTTCAGGGAAACCACTGGTTTATTTTCGAGGCTTTCCCAGGTCAGGTATGGGCCGAGGCCTAGTTTTAGCTCGGAAATGGGGCTGTAGTTGAACATGGCGGATATGGTCATGGAATTCAGGTAAGAGGAAAGGCCGTAACTTGAAAGATAGGATTTGAAAATGGCGGGCATTTCTTCTTTGCCAAAATTGACCATGGCGAAGATGTTGGCTGTGAAATCGGTTTTGCCGAAAAGACGGCCAAAATTCAGGATTGCGGCCAGGTTGTGGCCGTAGGTAAAATACTGGTGGGCCAGGTCCTTGTCGTTGCTGTCGTAATAATATTGAGTGGCAAATGTGATGAGGGGCGTTTTCCAGTAGCGGCTCAAGCCTACTGTTGCCTGAATGATATTTGTTTTGTCTGCCCAGTCGGAAGTGTCTGTCCATTCGGAATCTGCACCGTAGCGGTAAACGAATTCGCCGAAAATCGAAATATTTTTAAGGCTGCCACTGGCTGTGATCATGGCTTTTGGGGCATTTTGATATTTCCAGTAGCCACCGAGACCGAATTCCCAACCACCTAGAACTAATTCGTATTTGCCGGCAAGGGCGGTGTCGCGGAGGTAGCTTTCGGCACTTGTCTGATTGATAAAATCGGTTGATGGAATTACGTAAAACCAGAGGCAGTTTTGGCTGCCCGGGAAGGTGATTTGGGTTCTGAGGTTCAGGCTGCCGTCCACCTGGGCGTCGGTATCTTCGGGATCGATGGATGATGTGTTGATTAAATCGGAAACTGGGCTGAAAAAGTAGCCGCAGCCCCAGGTTACTGTGTGAAGTCCGAAGCGGAAAAAGGCTCGATCGGCAATCGAAAAATCGGTAAAAAGTTCTTTGAGTGTAAACCAGTCTGTGATGGACGTGGTAGCTGTTGTCGGGCCGTAGTTTGTGTAATCGCCCAGGCGGGTTGTCGCCGAAACGGTGTATGGATAGGCGATGCCGAATTTTGTGTACATCCGCAGGGTTTGGCTTGGTCGGGCGTCTACCAAAAGGTAGGCTGCTGCCGACGGTGTAAGTTTTGTTTCTGAAAGATTGTCTTTGAAGGAGTTATCATCATCGGAGTAGAGGGTGGTCATTGTTGAAAGAGATGTAGTGAAATTTCCTCCGATTTTGATTGAACCTGTTTCAAAAAGTGTCCCTTTACTTAAATCAGATTTTGCAGAAACTTCTTCCACAACTTCAATTCCATCGTCGATAAAAAAATCATCATCGCCACCAAAAAGCTGGTCATCAGACTGGGCAAAAAGTGGCTGGGAGAAAAATCCCACCAGTGAAAAAATCATCAAAAAAGAAATATTGTGCTTTTTCATAAAAAATTCCTAATTCAAGCCTTCAAGATATGCTTTTGTAAAAATCTTGTCCGGTAAAGAATCAAAAGTCAGTTCCGAAACAATCTGCTGGGTCTGCTCTCCCTTATTCAGTTCATCTCGCAAAATTGCCTGTGTCGAAACATAGCCGGCCGGTACTTTTGAATACTTTGGAATTAAAATCGTTCTCATCAAACGGTCAGAGCCAGAAAAATCCTCCTCTTTCAAAATGAGGGAAATGTCGCGGCGAACGTAATATTTTGACTTTGCATAAGAAGGTTCGGTCGTTTTTGCCGTCAAAGTGATAATATCCACTTCAAATTTTCCCAACTTGCCGATTTCGTAGCCTGTAACGGTGTAATTATCCCGCCATTTTGTTTTGGACTGTTCAACGTCATCAAGTTTTACATCAGAATCACCTAGAGCTTCTTTGATTGACGTGTGGGAAAATTTGCGGCTGATTGGGTCATAAGACCAGATATTGTCGCCATCACGAAGATAGCCAACTCCTTTGTCGGCTTCCGGAAAAAGCTGAACGATTGTCATCAGTTTTTTATCGGTGCGTTCAAAAATCTTGTACTGAAGATTTTCTTTTGGTTTGCCAGGCTTTTCGATTACCAGGGAAATTGTCGCAGAATAATCTCCATGGTAGGCAAGAACATCGTTGGTAGATTCCATGACCTTGAAAGCGTATTCGGAATCCTGGGCTGAAACTTGGCTGACCCCGGAAGTGGCCGTCACTTGGGTGCCATTTTTAGCAGTCTCGGTGTCAGTTTTAGCCGATTGTGCCGAAAGTCCCATCACCAAAAATCCCAATAAAAAAGCAGAAATTGTAATTTTTTTCATTATTTTCATATTAAAAATCCCCTTATGATTATGGGCATCTCTAAAAAATCATCTTCGATGCTTTTTCAGAGATGCCTGCGCATTTTCAAAGTTGTCTCTAAAAATTGCAATTTTTAGAGACTCCCTTATGAACGATAAATCTATTTCGTAGTTCTTAAAGCTTCGGCCGGACTCAACATTGCCGCTTTTTTTGCAGAACCTCGAACCGCAAGCGAAGTCAAAATAATCAGCAAAATATACTGCAAAATGATTGTTCCTGCAGAAAGTGTAAAGGAAAAATGACCGTTGAGGAGGAAAAATTGCAGAGATTCATTTTCAATCGGGATAAAATGAATAATCGCCATCACAAAAACGGCAAACAAAAGACCTGCAACCGCCCCAAACACGCACAAAATCAGAGCTTCAGCCGTAAAAACGCGGCCAGTATCCTTACCACTCATTCCCAAAGCCCTCATAGTTCCAATTTCACGAATCCGCTCGTACAAAACCATCCTGTAAGTATTTGAAACCCCAATCATAACGATAAGGAGAATTACAAGCAGGATAATTGTCGTAACCGTATGAACAACGCTCAGAACTGTTTTAATGGCAGGAACGGCGTCGTTCAAACATTCAACTCCGTATTTTGTGCCTTCCCACTGCTGATTTTCGTCCGTAAACTGCTTATCTATACCGCGGTCGATATTTGCAGGGGCAATTTGAATAGCCTGGGCTCGGGTAGAACAATTTGCTCCGGCCGCCAGCAAAAGATTTTCCATCTGAACGGCAACTTTTACCTGGTCATTTTTATTTTTCAGATAAATTGCAAAGGAAGTGTAGCCTCCTTTCGAAATCCCCATAATTTCGTTCAAAGTATCCAGGTGGGCATAAACCTGAATCCCGCTCATCAGAGAGTTTGATTTTGTGATTGCGGCAACTGTAAAATCAGCCACATTGTTCTGGCCGTAAATTGTAAGACAGGTGTAAATCAACTGATCCCCAACCTGCAAATTCAGATTTTCCGCCATGGTATCGCTGATGATGATGGCATTAGGATTGTCCAAAAGCTGGCCACCGCCTTCAAGCACGCGGAAAGAATCCAAAAATTCTTTTTCGGAAAAATCACGACCGTAAACCGTCGCCATAGTTTTGTTCCCATTAAAAAGAAACTGGCCACTAGATGATGTAAAATAAGAATAATATTTGTAATTTATATCGCTTTTTTCGACAATGTCTTTTACAAAATTTCTATCGCGGATAATCCCCACCAGCTGATCTTTGCCGTCCTCCGATGCTTTTGGCGTTTTTTCAAACCCTTGGACAATTACGCTGCCGCCCACCATCTGGGTAATCATATCTTCCAAATTGCTGACCATACCACTGGTCAAGCCGTCAATGGCAGTCACAACAAAAAATCCAAATGCAATGGCAACCGCCAGAATTGCATTTCGTCTTTTTTGTCGGGTTAAATTTCTTAGTGATAATTTTAATATTTTGTTCATCGCTGCCCTCCGCCTAATCCGAACCTTTGCTCAGAGCTTTCAGAGGCGTAATCTTCAAAGCAGAAGAAACCGGATATTTATTACTGATAAAAGTTCCAAAAAGTGCAATCAAAATGGTCATGATGACGATTTTTGGAGTCGGGCTAAAATGCAAAAGTCCGCCACCCAAAATCATTTTTGCAATAGAATTTGTGATTGTGATATTGCAGGAATTGAAAATCGCCATGATGATAAAAGCAAGAATTGTGCCGACAATCGACGAAACAAAAGTCAGCGAAAGAGCCTCGGTGTAAAATAAACTCTTTACGAACTTTTTATCAGCTCCAATGGCCCTCATCGTTCCAATTTCGCCAGTTCTTTCAATCACCGAAACCGTCATCGTATTCATGATGATGATAAATACAACAATCGCAAGAATTATAATCAGCAGATTGAAAATGAAGCCCAGACCTTCAACCGTCCCCGAATAAGAATGAGCCGCAGCCTTCCAGTCCATAACGTGAACGTTCAGCCCCTCCTCCGCAAAATTCGCATTCAAACGGGCAATCACTTTTGAGCTTTGCCCTGGATGCTTTAATTTAGCCAGAATAAAATGCCAGGCCCCGTCATCAGTTTTGTTTAATTCATCGCGGAGAGACGTGTCTCCAAGGAGATTATCAAAATCAGAGGTAGAATCATCAGCAGACAAAAAATCTGAACCATCATCAATATCAAAAAATCCATCATCATCAAAGGAAAACATTTCATCTTCCGACATTTCAGAAAGACTCAAATCAACAGTGTCAGGCAAATCCTGGCTAAAACTTGAAGCGTAAGTTAAATCGGCAAAAGAGCGGGCCAGCGACGGATCACAGTAAATAATCTGAAACATGGCAGAATTTTCATCAGGAGGATTAAAAATCCCCACAACCTTGGCTTCGCGGATTACGCCGTTGGAGTTTGCCCCCATCATCAAAATTGTGTCACCAACTTTCAAATCTTCGCGGTAAAGCCCCTGCACCGAACGAACAACGCGGGTATCGACAATTACCTCGTTCGTGCCTTTTTCGGGATAACGACCTTCCACAAAATTAACTTCCGGAAAAGTTTTCCAATAAGAATCCGGGTCGCCGGCAAAAAGCAGGGAAATCGGAAGATCATCAAAAGACAAATCATCACGATCCAAAAGCGAATTTAAATCGAGTTCGAGACCTTTTGCCACAATCACCTTGGCAGAAATTTGCCGTGTTTGAGAAGCAATTTCATCCTCAGAATCGAGGATTTTCTGAACCTTGTCCAAATCGGGGATTGCAGGAATCTGGGGAATTTCGCCCATAGACTGAGAACTTGCCCCGAAAATATCAATTTGCATTCCCTTAGGATTATTGATGGCGACAACCAGGTCGCCCGTATAGTTTGCACGGAAATCTTTTTCCAGCCCGCGATTAATGGACTCCAAAAAAGAATTTCCCAAAATTACAATGGCCACGCCAAAAACCAGGAACAAAGAAATGATTATCGTTTTAGATTTATGTTCCTTTAAGTTCCGCAAAGCCAACCTGAATATTTCTTTCATTAAAAACCCCATAATTTGTAATGGAACCTCTAAAATTTGCAATTTTTAGAGATGCCACTAAATCTTATACACGTCCGAGCCAACCTTGTGTTCGTCACTTGTAATCTGACCGTCCAAAATATGAACAACATGGTCACACATATCAACAATTCTGGAATCGTGAGTAGAAAAAATAAAAGTCGTCTGCAAGTCCGCATCTTTATTCAAAGATTTCATCAAACTCAAAATTTGCTCCGAATTTTTAGAATCCAGGTTAGCCGTCGGCTCATCAGCCAAAATAACAGGAGCCTTTGTAACCAGAGCCCTGGCAATAGCAACACGCTGCCTCTGGCCGCCAGAAAGTTCCGTCGCCTTGTGATTTTTCCAGTCCGAAAGCCCGACTTTTTCCATCAAAAAATTAATCCATTCTTCCTTTTGAGCCTTAGAAAAATTGTCAACAGGAGATTTAGACGCAGGATCTTTAGATTCAAGCAAAAGCGGAAATTCAATATTTTCGTAAACATTCAAAACCGGAATCAGATTGAAAGTCTGGAAAATAAATCCCAGATGAGACCGACGCAGCCCTGTAATTCTTTTATCAAGCTTGGCAGGCAAAGTTGTGCGAACCTTCCGCTTTTTCTGCTCGCCCCCAGACGAAGCCCAGCGATTATTCACAATCTCCGCGTCTTCCAGGTCGACCCCTTTGTAAACATCAGTGTCGCCAATCACAATCGAACCCGCACTCGGCAAGTCAATCAGCCCAATCATATTCAAAATCGTCGATTTTCCCGATCCCGATGGCCCAGAAATCGCCGCAAATTCGCCTTTTTCGATTCCAAAAGACACACCTTTTACAGCTTCAATTTTTCCCTTTCCCAGCGGATAAAATTTGTGCACATTACATAAGCTAACAACTTCCATTATAACAACTCCATTTTTTTGTATAAGAAAAAATTACTGAAATTCGTTACCAATGACAAGAAAATAAAAGAAAATATTGGAGTTTTTTACGCCAATTTTATTC
>CAVFQN010000222.1:0-4432 GCA_963624615.1 Treponemataceae bacterium
TATGTACAGAGGTCTGAAAAAACATAAGCAGAAATGGTTCGTTTCAAAAAATAATTCTGCTTGTATGCAGATGTTTTTTACCGGTGGGGATGCAACAGAGCCGGAACTTTTTGCTTTGGCAAATTTTTCGACATTGGATAAAAAAACTTGGGAACCTGACATGAATTCTGTCAGAACTTTTGATACAGTTCTTTCTTATAATAACTCTGCTGTTGGCGTAATTTGGCCGACTGTCAAACTTGCTCCGGAAGCTAGTTCAAAAATTGTTTATTATTTTGCTTTTGCAACTGATGGGGCTGAGACAAAAGGACAGTATTTTGTTTATGGAATCCCGGAAGAAAAGAAACCTGAGCCGGAAGTTGAAAAGTTTGAGAAAAAAATCCAAAAAACTCCTGAGCCGGAAGTTCAACCCCCTGCTCCTGTTCAAGTTCAAGCCCAGCCGCAAGTACAAACACAGCTTTTGCCACCGGTTCAGGATAATGGTTACAGTCCAAAAAATCCTCCTGACGTAACCTTTAATGTAGATTCACTTTCAAAAGAAAAGTATACCCAGGAATATATTCAGAGCCTTTTGACCAGAATTTCTGAACTTGAAAAAGATTCTGCTTCCGTAAATCGTGAAGAACTTTTACAATTGAATAAGGAACTTGATGAAATTCTTTCCGCTTTGAAGGAATAAAATTTTATGGCTAAAGATGCTCTGACCCTTGCATGGCATGATATGAGCCGCCGGCATTTTGCAATTGCAATAAAACGTCTGGAAGCTCGTGCCGATGTTTATGAAGACAATTTTGAATATTATCTTACATTAGGAATAGCTTGCCTTTATGTTGGTGATGTGGGGGCGGCTTCTTCTTATTTTCAGATGGCCAGAAGAATAAAATTGACAGATACCAGGCTTTTGCTGGGCCAGGCTGCAATTTTTTTGCGTCGCGGGGATACTGCCAGAGCTCTGCAATATTATCTTGAAATTAAAGAAAATGATCCTTCAAATAAAACTGCCAGGGCTGGTATGGAATTTATCCGCTTGCATGGTGATTATGACACAATCTGCCGTTGGATAGACACTGGTCGTATTGAACAATTTTATCCGTCGGTGGGAGTAAATCCTGATAAAATTGTGATGGTTTCCCTTCCAGTTATTGCCCTTTGCCTTGGAATTTTTGTTGCAAGCCGATTTTTTACAAAATCCCAGATTTATAATGGGCCTAGAGCCGATCTTTCTAAACTTGAACTTACTTCTGACGAAATTTCTAGTGCAAAAGAGGATGATTTATCGACCCAATCTTATAAATTTCTTCTTTCCAATAAAGAAATCTCAAAAAGATATAATAACGCTCTGGAGTTTTTCCAAAATCACAGGGATAACGCCGCCCAGGTCGAAATTAATTATATTTTGAACTCGAATGCTTCACTTTCTATCAAAAAAAAGGCCAGCCTTTTAGCAGGGTATCTTGAAATTCCTGATTTTGATACTATAAAAGATGTGCCTTCTTATTCAGATGTACTTAGTAATTATGCTTTGTATCTGGATTGTTGGGTAGATTGGGGTGGAAAAATTTCCAATGCAATAACTTATGATAACGATTCTTATTCTTGTGATTTGCTGGTGGGAGATGATTCTTTGTCCCATTACGAAGGCAGCGTGAATGTAAAGTTTGACGCAAGCCCTGTAATTGAAGGTAGCCAACCTGTTAGAATTCTTGGTAAAATAAATCTGGAAGACGGCAAGGTTATTTTAAAAGGCAGAGCCGTTTATCAAAGTGTTTTTAAGGCAACCTCTAAAAATTACAATTTTTAGAGGTAACCATTAAGTAAAACCCAAAAATAGGTGGGAACTTAAAAATCCTTATTTTTGTGATATTTTGATGATTTTGGGAAATTTCCCTAAAGAAATCATAAATTTTGAAAAAAAGTTAATTTTTTTTCTGAAATTTTGGTAAAAATCGCAAAGTTTGAGCCATATTATATATGGGAGGAAGGTGGCTTATATGTCTAGTTCTAATGCTCCGATGGATACTTCGGAAAAAATGAAAGCCCTTGAGGCTGCTCGTCTGCAGATTGAAAAGCAGTTTGGACAAGGTGCGATTATGAAACTTGGGGACAAGGCTGACGCAGCTGGAATCGAAGTGATTCCTTCTGGTTCAATCTTGTTGGATGAGGCTCTTGGAATCGGCGGTTATCCGCGTGGTCGTGTAATTGAAATGTACGGTCCGGAATCTTCTGGAAAAACGACGTTGGCACTACACGCAATTGCGGAGGCTCAAAAGTTGGGCGGGGTTGCAGCTTTCGTAGATGCAGAACACGCTTTGGATCCTGTTTATGCTAAAAATCTTGGCGTAAATATTGATGAACTTTGGGTGTCGCAGCCAGATACCGGAGAACAGGCTCTCGAAATTACTGAGAATTTGGTAAGAAGTGGCGCAGTGGATATTGTTGTTGTTGACTCTGTTGCAGCTTTGACTCCTGAAAAGGAAATCGAAGGTGAAATGGGAGACGCAGTGATGGGGATGCAGGCTCGATTGATGAGTCAGGCTCTGAGAAAACTTACTGCCGTTATCGGAAAATCAAATTGTATTGTAATTTTCATTAACCAGATTCGTATGAAAATTGGTGTGATGTTTGGAAATCCTGAAACTACAACTGGTGGACAGGCCTTGAAATTTTATTCGTCTGTTCGGCTTGAAATTCGTAGAATCGAAACAATTGACGGAAAAGGCGATGAAGATGCGATTGGAAACCGAGTGAGAGTAAAGATTGTAAAGAATAAGGTTGCACCTCCATTCAGGAAGTGTGAACTTGATATTTACTTTGGAAAAGGAATTTCTTCTTCAGCTAGTTTGTTGGATTCGGCTGTAAAACATGGGATTATTGACAAACGCGGTGCCTGGTATACTATGGGCGAAGAAAAAATTGGTCAGGGTAAGGAAAATGCAGTTAACTACAT
The DNA here is from genome assembly GCA_963624615.1 of Treponemataceae bacterium. GTDB lineage: Bacteria > Spirochaetota > Spirochaetia > Treponematales > Treponemataceae > Treponema_D. The sequence continues at coordinate 2,948 of CAVFQN010000222.1, forward strand.
TGAATCAAATTCTGAACTTGCCGCTAACATTGAACAAAAAATCCGTGCAGAAGTTTTCCCTGGACAGGTTTTGAAAGACAAAGAGGGTAATCCTGTAAAAGAAAAAAAATCGTCTAAGAAAACGGAAAAAACAGCAGAAGTTACAGGGGAATTATCAGAGGAACCTGCAGTTCAAGACGGACTTTTTTAGTCTTTATGAAACGAGTATTACTTGGATTAGGTTCGAACAAGACGTATGAAGGCCATTCTTCATTAGAGCTCCTTTCTCTTGCGAGTAAGGAGCTCGCTTTGCTTATGTCGAACTGCCATTTTTCGTCAGTTTACAGAACAAAAGCCATGTACGTAGAAAATCAAGCAGATTTTTACAATATGGCATCTTTGGGCTACCTGGAGGAAGACTGTAATCCTTTTGACTTTTTACACAAAATTAATGAAATAGAAGCAAAATATGGGCGAGCCCGGGAAAACGAAATCCGCTTTGGACCTCGCTCCCTCGATATTGACATTGAACTTTTTGGTGACGAAATTGTAAACACACCGATTTTACAAATTCCCCATCCTCGAATGGAGGAACGTGCCTTTGTTTTAATTCCCACTCTTGAGATTTTGACAAATCCTGCCGATGATTTACTAAGGGAAAAATACGGACAATGCCTTGAAAAACTTCAAAATGAAAGCAAGGCTTGTGGAATCGAAAAACTTCCGGATTTTTCAGTTTTTTCAGAGGCGGTAGAAAATGGAGCAGGTAAAAAACTCGGACGCAACTCAAACTGTTGTAAAGCATAAATATAGGGCAGGGGAATTTGAAGGTCCTCTCGATTTACTTTGGACTTTAATTCGAGAAAGCAAAGTAAACATTTATGATATTCCAATCGCCCAAATCACAGAGCAGTATCTTGAATATCTTGATTATGCTGTTCAAACGGATTTAGGAGACCTTTCTGAGTTCTATAGCTGGGCTGCAAAACTTATTTACATAAAAAGCCGTATGCTTCTTCCTGTGGAAGTTGCCTATGATGATGAAGATGAAGAAGATCCAAGACAGGAACTTGTAGACAAACTGATTGAATATCAGAAATTTAAAAAACTTTCTTCGTTAATGGAAGATCAGGAAGATGATTCTGAATGGAATTTTGAACGCAAGAAAATACAGAGGGTTCTTCCTTTTGATGAATCTGATCAGCAGTGGGAAGAAGTTGACACTTGGGAACTTTTGCAGAAGATGCAGGAAGTTTTCAAATCAATCATGCATCAATATTCAAACGAAAAAATTTTGAATATGTATGAGGAGATTTCTGTTAACGAAAAAATCACTTTGATGAATGAACTTCTGGAAGATAAAAAAGAATGTCTTTTTACAGATTTATTGACCCGCCCTGGAAATGAAATGGACGTAATTTGTGCTTTTATGGCAATTTTGGAAGCTGTAAAATTTAAGATGATAACTATCTTCCAAAATAAACTTTTTGGTGATATAAAAATATG
>CAVFQN010000223.1:0-9792 GCA_963624615.1 Treponemataceae bacterium
AAATATAGTCAATAATCAAAATCACCTTTTGCGTTTTATGCTTTCCGGCCTGACCAACCTTTTTGCCGATGCCATGGTGATTGCCCTGCCAGTTATGGGGACTTTATTTTTAATCACAATTTGTACAGGACTTTTGACAAAAGCTGCCCCTCAAATGAACCTTTTGTCAGAAGGTTTTCCTATTATGATTTTGGTAGCTTTTACGATTATTGCTTTTGTAATGCCAAATATAATTGATTTTTTTATCAGGTCTTTTAATAAAGGTTTTGCGGATTTGGAAAGACTTTTTACAGATATTTCCGGCGGGGGGCTTTAGTTTATGGCTGCAGAAGACGAGGGAAGAACCGAGGAACCTTCAGAATATAAGCTGGAAAAGGCCAGGAAAGAAGGGCGAGTTGCAAAAAGTCAGGAAGTGAGCGGAGCTTTAGTCCTTTTACTTTGTGTTGTTACTTTGATTTTTCTTGCAAAGTGGCTTTTTAGTCAGTTTATTTCCATTATGAACTTTTATTTTAGTAAATGTTCTGATTATGATTTGCAAGATCCATCTTTGCTTACGTTTTTTTATGAAGTTTTTATAAAATGCGTTTTACCTATTTCTCTGATAAGCGTAGTTGCGGCTATAGCTGGAAACATTATCCAGACAAGGGGATTTTTGTTTAGTCTCAAGCCTATTGAACCAAAATTTTCAAAAATTGTGCCAAAAATCGGGCAATATCTTCAAAAAACGATTTTTTCTGCAAAAGGTTTATTTAATGTCGTTAAATCAATCGGAAAAGTAGCGATTATTGTCCTGGTTGCTTATATTTACATTAAAAAAGATATTTTTATTCTTTGTAAAATTATCAGCAATGGGGAAATTTCCTCCGCTATTGGAAAAATTGCGGCTATGGCTGCAAAAATTCTGATTACAGTTGCTATCATCTTCCTTGTAATTGCAATTCCTGATTATTTTGTCCAGAAAAAAGATTTTATGGAAGAAATGAAGATGACAAAACAGGAAGTAAAAGAAGAATATAAAGAGATGGAAGGTGATCCCGAAGTTAAAAGTAAATTGCAGCAGATGCAAAGGGAACTTTTATCTCAAAATATTCCAAAAGCTGTTGCTGAATCTGATGTTGTTGTAACAAACCCTACACACTTTGCCGTTGCCTTGAAATATGATCAAAATATTTCGGATTCTCCGATTGTAAATGCAAAAGGGGCGGACCAAATGGCCCAGACAATCAAAAGACTGGCCAGGGAAAACGAAATTCCTATCGTAGAAAACCGTCCTGTCGCTCGAGATTTATATACAAATGTCGAAGTTGGTGGTATAATACCCGAAATATATTATAATACTATTGCGGTTATTTATTCGCATTTAGAAAAATTTAAACAAATCTAGAATTAGTAGATTGCTGGGTGGGGACTAATGGCAAACGAACGTCGCGGGAATTTTTTAACCTTCATACAAAGTAACATTGTACCTGTTGCTATTGTAATGGTTGTATTTCTCCTGTTTATTCCAATTCCAAAAGCACTTATTGACTTGTCGATGATATTAAATCTTGCATTTTCTATCATTATTTTGCTTGTTGTTGTGCAGATTCCGCGTCCATCAGATTTTCAGACTTTCCCACGTGTCATTCTTTTGCAGACTTTATTTAGTCTGGCTATAAATATTTCTTCTACAAGGCTGATTCTTACCGGCAAATTCAGTGGTGGGGCTTTACAAGGGCAGAGTGCCATGGTTCAGGCTTTTGCAGATATTGTTGCAGGAAATAACCTGGTAGTCGGTTTTGTAATGTTCATTATTTTGATTGTCGTTCAGGTTCTGGTTGTTACAAAAGGTGCGGGGCGTGTATCAGAAGTTGCAGCCCGCTTCTCTTTGGATTCAATGAATCAGAAACTTTTTGATATTGATAACCGATTAAATTCTGGAGCCATTGACGAAGCCCAGGCAGAAGAATTAAAAGCTGCTGTTCGCCGGGATATTGACTTTTATTCAAACATGGACGGTTCTTCTAAATTCGTAAGTGGAAACGTAAAGGCTGGTATTTTTATCACCGTAATAAATCTGGTTGGCGGTTTTATTATTGGTATGGTGATGAATGGAATGTCTTTTCAATCAGCTTTGCAGACTTATTCTACTCTGACTATTGGTGATGGTCTTACTTCCCAATTGCCGTCTTTAATCATCTCTTTTGCAACCGGTTTGCTGGTTACTGGTACAAAATCTGACGAAACCTTTGATAAAGAACTTAAAGCTGAATTTACTTCTGATGGTCGTATTTACATGATTGTCGGGGCTGTTTTGATTCTTTCGGGATTTGTTTTAAGAAATGGTACCCAATTTTTGTTGCTGCCGGTTGGAGTTCTTTTTATTTTTATTGGATATAGACTTACAAAAGATAAAGAGAAAAAAATATTCCAAAAGCAGCAGGAAGAAAAAACAAAGGCTTCAACTCAAACTTCTGCCCAGCCAGACCAGGAAGGAATTGTGATGATAGATCCTTTATCTCTGGAATTGGGATATGCCCTTATTCCCCTTGTTGATAAAGATAAAGGTGCTGAACTTTTGGAACGAATTTCCAGAATTAGAACGGAAGCCCGCCACGATATGGGTATTGATATTCCAAAAATCAGAATTCTAGATAATATGGCTTTTGAACCTAATGATTACAGCTTTAAGATTCAGGGAATTGAAGCAGGTCATGCAAATATCCACCTGGGTTATGTAATGTGTATGGATACTGGAGCCGTAACTGAGCCTTTGGAAGGTGAAAAAACAAAAGACCCTGCCTTTGGAATGGACGCAATCTGGTTGCCTGAAGACAGGCGGGCAGAGGCTGAAAATGCAGGCTATGTAGTTGTAGATCCACCAACAATCATTTCTACACATATCACAGAAATAATCCGCTCTCATGCAGCCGAAATGGTTGACCGCCAGGCTGTTTCTGCTATCCTTGAAACCGTAAAACAGAAAAATCCTGTCCTTGTGGACGAAGTTTTAAATACTGCAAAACTTTCTTACGGCGTTATCGAAAAAGTTTTGCAAAACCTGCTTGAAGAAAAGGTTTCAATCAGAAATTATGTTAAGATTTTGGAAACAATGGCAAATTACGCCAGCGTTTCGCGAAATTCCTGGGATTTAACTGCAAAGGTTCGAGAAGCCTTAGGCTTGCAGATTTGTATGCAGTACGCAGATTCTAATGATAAAAAACTCAGGGTTATGAGACTTTCTCAAAATCTTTCGGAAATGATAATCGAACATGCTTATTATCCGGAAGATGGTTCAAAACCTTACGTTGCCCTGGATCCTGTAGACCGCCGTCGCTGGATTTCGGCTGTAAGTAATTCTCTGAGTAAAATTAATCAGCTTGGCTATATGCCTATTATTTTGTGCGTGAGCAATGTAAGGCAGCTGGTCAGGTCAGCAATAGAGAGAGAGCAGCCTGGAGTTGTTGTCATTTCTGATATGGAAATGTATGCAGCTGGGAATAATATTTCTGTAGAAATAATTGCAGAAATTGAAGATGATGCAGAATAAAGTAAACTTAAGAAGAAAGGTCTTGAGGAAGTAAGAGGTTTTAACTTGTATGGCTTATGATGATGAAATAGAGCATGAAATTAAAGGCAAATCTTATGAAGATTGCCGAAAAAAACTTTATGACGCCTATGGAAAAGATTATCGTATTACAAATAAAATGGTTGATTTTAGACCAGGAGGATTTTTATTTTTATCAAAAAAGCCTGTAACAATTGTAAGATACGTTGTAAATCACCAGAAATCCTATAATCCTGAATCTGTAATCACTTCGTATGCGGCTAAAAGGCCTAACGAAGAAGAAATGCTGGCTCAAAACAGGGATGCAATTTTAAAAACTTTGCAGGCAACAAATAATAATTCTCAAATTAATCAGTTAAATAAGACTGTAGAAGAATTAAAAAGCGAAATTGTAAAAAAAATAGACAGCCTGGCTGTTGCAAGTCAGGAAAAACCTGAATCTATTATGAAAATAGAAGAACTTTTGGAACATAATGAGTTTTCTTTTTCATATATTCAGATGATTGAAGAAAAAATCCGAAATGAGTTTTCCTTGGAACAGCTGGATAATTTTGATTTAGTTGAAAGACGGGTTGTCGACTGGATTGGCGAATCAATTAAAATTGAAAAATCGACCGTTCACAGACCTCCTCATGTTTGTATTCTTGTAGGACCAACCGGAGTTGGAAAAACTACAACACTTGTAAAACTTGCCGCCCAATTTGTAAAAAAATATGCCCAGGAGCAAAATGGCAACAAGCCTAGAATTTGTTTTATAAATACCGATACAATGCGAGTTGGAGCTATGGAACAGCTGGAGAGGTGGGGCAAACATATGTCGTCTCCGGTTTACAAAGCAGAGCGACCGGAAGATTTAAAAAAGATTTATGATGATTATAAAAATGACGTGGATGCAATTTTTATTGACACAAGTGGATTTAGTCCTAATGACGCAACTCATATTGCCCAGATGAAAATTCTGCTGGATATTCCAGGTATGAATCCTGATATTTACCTTGCAATGATGGCTTCGACAAAATCCCAGGATTTGAAAAACATTATGCAAAATTATGAACCTTTTGGGTATAAATCTATAATTGTTACAAAGTGTGATGAATCCGAACAATTTGGTAATATAATCAGTGCTTTGTATGATAAACACAAGACTATTGCCTATATCACAAATGGACAGGTTGCGTCCAGAGATATTGCTCCGGCAAATGTAATTGAATTTTTAAAACGCCTTGAAAATTTTAAGATTGACAGAATACACATAGAAGATAAATTTGGAGTATAAATATGGAAGAACAGGCAGAAGGATTAAGCGAATTATTTAATGATAATGATAATAATTCTAGGGCAGAAAAAGTAAATGCTTCTACAAGCGTCAAAAAAGAGCATAATACCAGAATTATTGCCGTATGCAGTGGAAAAGGCGGGGTTGGTAAAACGAATTTCGCCGTAAATATGGCCATTGCCTATGCCCAGTTAGGAAAAAAAGTCATTCTTATTGATGGCGACCTTGGAATGGCAAATGTAAATGTTCTGCTGAATATAGTTCCTCAGTACAATTTGATGCACGTAATCAACAAAAAAAAGTCTATGAAAGAAATCATCATGGACACAGAATTTGGCATTAAATTTATTGCCGGGGCCAACGGTTTTTCAAAAATCGCCAATCTGACAGTAGAAGAACTTGAATATTTTGCCAACCAGTTTGCAACTTTAGGCAATGCCGATATCATCATCATTGATACAGGAGCTGGAATTGCAAACAATGTTCTCCAGTTTGTGGCTGCCGCTGACGAAGTTTTTGTTGTGACAACGCCAGAACCAACTGCCATTACCGATGCTTACGGAATTATCAAAATTATTACAACGGAAATTGTTGATAGAACTGTGGATATAAAGTTGATTGTAAACCGAGTTCATTCTCCTGACGAAGGAAAACGTATTTCCGAAAGAATTATCACAATTGTTGGGCAGTTTTTGGGATATAAAATAGAATATTTGGGCTGTATTCCAGAAGATCCTCTTGTACAGGCTTCTGTAATCCGGCAAAAACCATTTATTGTTGTAAATCCAACGTCAAAACCTTCTGTTTATTTAAAACACATAGTTGGTCGAATTGAAAAAACTGAGCCGGAATATAACGAAGGAGTTTCCAGTTTCTTAAAGAAATTCTTGAGTAAGAAGCGAAATTTCTAGAATTTTATAAAATTTGCCCTTAAAATGGCTGGATTTTAGAGATTTCGGCAATATTTTCTATTATTTTTTGATATTATGTTGTATAATATTGACGGGTATTTATTTTATTGGGAGGAAAAATGAAAGGCGTAAAATTCTGCTGCATCTTTGCTGTTCTGGGATTTTTACTGTCTTTTATATCAGGTTTATTTTCCCATACATCTATTTTATCCGTTTTCTTAAAAGCCCTGTTATTTGCTATAATTTTCGGACTTTTAGGGTTTTTAGTTAGCTTTATTTTTGAAAAATTTCTTTCTGATGGTTCGGGGGGAGATTTTTCTGGAGATTCAGAAGTTTTTTCTGGCTCGGCTAACCAGGCTCCTGCAACAGGGCGAGTGGTTGACATAACCATTCAAGATGAAGATCTTGCAAGTGGTGATAGTGATAACCATTTTATTGTTGGAGACAAGCATCAGATGTTGAATCCATCTGATTATAAAGGAAACAATCACCAGGCTTCTGATTCTAGTAGGGAAGATGATGGTTTTGTTCCTTTAAAACGAACCGAAACATTAAAAGATTTGTCTGGAAAAGAAGCTTTTTCGCCAGACGATGTGCAAACTTTTAGTGGAAAAACAAGTGAACCGCCTTCGTTTAGTAATTCTAGTAATTCAGATGAAGGAATTGATACTTTACCAGATATGGGAAATCTGGAATTTGAAGAAAGTGGAAGTTCAGAAAGTAATGATGATGACGCCGATATTGGTTCATCTTCTGATTTTGTTTCTTCTTCCTCTTCTCATCAAAAAAGTGATAAGGTTCCGGATATAAAAGACGCCGCATTGATGGCAAAGGCCATTAGTTCAGCGTTATCAGATGATAATTCTTTATAAGAGGATGAGAATATATGCCAATTAATGACGAAAAAGAAGAAGACGATCTTTGGGAAGAATTCAAAAAAACAAGATCCCCGGCTCTTAGAGATAAGTTTATCAAACAATATATGCCTCTTGTAAAATATGTAGCTGGAAAAGTTGCAGTCGGCTTGCCTGCTTCTGTTGAGTTTGATGATTTGGTGGGATATGGTCAGTTTGGTTTGCTGGATGCAATCAATAAATACGATACAGCAAAAAATGTAAAATTCAAAACTTACGCTGTTACCCGAATCAGAGGGGCAATTTTTGATGAATTGAGGCAGATTGACTGGGTTCCTCGTTCTGTAAGACAAAAATCCCGCGAAATTGAAGATGCAATCACAAGTCTGGAATCAAAACTGGGAAGAACTGCCAGCGATGAAGAAATTGCTAAGTCTTTGAACATGAGCGAAGACGAATATCACAGAACTGTAATGAAAGTTTCTGGAACGTCTGTCTTGTCCTTGAACGATGTCTGGTATGCAGGAGATGATAATTACAATTCTTCCATTGGAAACAATATTGAATCTCCTTCAAGTTTAAATCCTGATGTTATTGCAGAACGTGAAGAAATCAAAAAAGTAATTGCCCAGGCAATCAACGAATTACCGGAAAAAGAAAAAATGGTAATTGTTTTGTACTATCACGAAGATTTGACCTTTAAAGAAATTGGAGAAGTTCTTGAAGTTAGCGAATCTCGAATTTCTCAATTAAATGCTAAGGCTAACTTACGCTTAAGAGCAAAACTTACAAATTTGCGAAAGGGCATTATCTAATAAAGGCTGATAAAAAAAACGGTTGGGTAGATGGTTAATCTAGACAGAATTCGCCAGGACATGAAAGCTCGTCTCGATGTTGATAAGGAGCTTCACTCAGTTGATGTAAATGCAGACTCAATTGATGAGGCTCTGGCGGACGCTGCTGTCCAGTTAGATACAAAAGTTGTAAACCTTCAATACGAAATCCTTGAAAAAGGAAGTGATGGATTTTTAGGTCTTGCAAAAAGACCCTGGAAATTAAAAATTTACCAGGATCCGACAACTGTCAAAAAAGTTATTAAACTTGCGTCTGAAGGGCTTTTTGATGACGAAGAAGAAGGCTTTGAAGAAAAAGTTCAAAACAGAGACGGACTTTTCTATGTTCGCCATTTCAAATCAGACATTATGCTTAAAATTGTACTTCCGCTTGGTGATGGAAGTGACATTCAGTTGCGGGACGTCCTTGACGAGGTAAGACGTCAGGATACCGTTTCATATGATGAAGATTTAATCAAAAAATATGTAAAGCAGGGAACTGATGATCAGTATTTAAATGTTGGAGTTTATAAGCATATTCCAGCTGGAGATGTCGTAATTGGTGTTGATATTACAAAAGATGAATTAAAAGGTTCTGTCATTGTTTCGCCGCCTTCTATGAGTGGTTCAGAAGCTTCTGAAGAAATGATAAAGAGAGCCTTGCTTTCACAGGGCGTCATTGAACCATGTTTTGATGAAAAAAAGATAAAAGAATTTGTTGATAATCCTGTTTACAATATTCCATTTGAAGTTGCTTCTGCAGTTATGCCGATTGATGGTCATGACGCATATATGTCATACAATTTTGAAACAGATCCTAAAAAACTTAAAGCAAAAGTTTCTGAAACCGGAAATATAAATTATAAGGAACTTAATCAGATTCAAAACGTTATTGCAGGGCAGCCTTTGGCTCAGAAAATTCAGGCAGAGCGTGGAAAAGGCGGAAAAACCTTGTTTGGCCGCTATCTTGAAGCTAAAAATGGTAAGGATATTCAGATACAGTTAGGCCAGAATGTAAGTCTGGATCGTGATGGAGTAACAATTAAGGCGGATATTGATGGCGAAGTAATGCTTGTAAACGGAAAAGTTACCGTAGAACCAATCAAATATCTGGATGCTGTAAATGTTAAGACTGGCGATGTAAAATTTGTTGGAACTGTTGTAATCAAAGGTTCTGTTGAGGAAGGTTACAAAGTCGAAGCTACAAATATTGAAGTTAATGGAATTGTCGATAAATCACGACTGGAAGCTACCGGCGATATTATTGTAAGACAGGGTATTTTTGGTAAAGGTGAAGGTTACATCAAGGCAGGAAAATCACTTTGGGCTAAATTTATTAATGATACTACCGTCGAAGTTGAAGAAAATGTTACTGTTTATGATTCAATCGTAAATTCAAACGTAACCGCCATGAAAAATATCGTAGTGCGTGGTAAGAAAGCTCAGATTATTGGTGGACATCTTCTGGCTACCGAGGAAATTTGTGCCAAAAAGATTGGTTCTCCTGGTGGTGGTACAGAAACAATTCTGGAAGTTGGAATTGATCCTAGAGCTAAAAAACGTCTGGAAGTTTTGCAGAATTTGCAGGCAAAGGCAACAAAAGAATACGAAAATTGTGAACTAGATTTGCAAACTTTGGAACAGCAGAAAAAAGTTCGTAAAAAATTGCCGGCAGAAAAAGAGACAAAACTAAAAGAATTAAAAGAAAAATGTGACCAGATTAGTCAGAAACTTGAAGAAATGACTTCTGAAATTGATAAAATTCAGACTCATTTGCGAGAACTCAAGGCAATTGGTAAAGTTAAGTGTGAAGATACAATTTACGCAGGTGTAAAAATTTATGTTCGTGATGCTTTGGACGAAGTCAAAATGGACGTAAAAAAAGTTACCGTTTACTATGATGATGCTAGTAAACTTACAAAGCGGGGGGACTATGAACCGCCAGCCTTAGAAGAGGGGCAGCCAGATGGGTATTCAGCCAATTGATCTTCAGACAATGTATTCTCAGTTATCGAATGTTTCTAAAACTATGCAGGGAGCCCAGCAGACCCAGCTTGCGGACGAAATGTCCCAGCAGAGTAATATTCAAAAAACAATGGAACAGACTTCCAAAGTTCAGCAGACTTCCAACGAAAAAGCAAATACCAATGGTGTAAATCAAAATGGTTCTAATTCATCATCTTTTTATGGAAAAAGACAAAATAAAAAAAATGAAAAAGATGATGGGGATGTGTACAACGAGTACGAAAATCACCCTGGAAAATGTAATTCTGATTATCTGGGAACTATTATTGATATTACGAGGTAAAAATGGCAGCCTACATTGCAATTATCTTTTCTTTAATCAGTATTATTTTGATGATAGTAATAC
>CAVFQN010000224.1:0-14840 GCA_963624615.1 Treponemataceae bacterium
AAACTATGTTATTATTAACATAGGCGAGATGAAGCATGAGTAGTACAAAATCAACAAGTTCTAAAAATATTATTAGCACGAAGTCGCAAAATTCTGATGAAAAAAATGTTTCTTCGCAAAAAGTTTTAGAACAGACAATTCAATACGAAAAAAGAATTTACGACCTTGAGCAGTTACTCGATATTGCTACGTCTTTTTGTGAAAATCTGGATTTCAGCAATCTTTTGGAATCAATTGTTTACATTTGCATGGCTCAGATGCACGTCCTTGGGGCGGAAATTTTCGTTCGTGACATAATCTCAAATGAAAAATTCTTTCTTGAAACCGAAAAAGATTTTGTTGGCGACAAGAAAATCTCCTTCCCTGTAAATACTTCAATCACCGACCGCCTTCTGGAACTAAAAAAGCCAGTTACTTTGGACGAATTAAGGCTGGAAGTTGGTGATAACCAGTATCTGAAGATTTTGGAAAATTTAAATCCAACGCTGATTGTTCCACTTATTCAGAAAAAGCACTTGAACGGTATGCTAATTTTGCAGGAACGAATTGCCATAGATGATGATACTTCTTATACAGAATATGAACAAAATCAGATTATGTCGATTGCTTCTCTTGCTGCGGTTGCCATTAATAACGCTGCTTTGCTGGAAATGTCATCAACAGATATGATGACCCATTTGAAGTTGAAATATTATTTCTTTAATCTTTTGACAGAAGCAATTGATTCGGCATTTTTGAAAAATCAGAATCTTGCAGTTTTGATGTTTGATATAGACTTTTTTAAAAAATTTAACGATACATACGGTCACGAGTGTGGTGATTTTGTTTTGATTACGGTTGCAGATTTAATCCGAAAGAATCTTCGTGATTCTGATGTAGCAAGCCGTTACGGTGGAGAAGAATTTACCGTAATGCTTCCAAATACTGGTAAAAAGGAAGCTGTTTTGGTTGCAGAACGAATCCGCTCAACAATCGATGAGCACGACTTTGTTTACAATAATCAGCATTTACATGTGACAATTTCTGTTGGTGTTTCTGTTTTTGATGTTGAAAAAAATCTGGTTTCTTCCCCTAACGAATTTGTTAATCAGGCTGACCAGGGACTTTATATGTCAAAAAGTAACGGAAGAAATAAGGTAACCTACTTTGAGCCAAAAAAATAAATTTATTCTTCGCAGACCTTTTCATTACACTTATAAAAGGTTCACTCTGCTTTTAATCCTCATTAATTTTGTGATTTTCGGGCTTTCTTATCTTTATCCCAGGTTTTATCAGTATGCTTATTATTTTGGTGCTTTGAATGTCTATCAGATTGAGCAAAATCATATGTTCTGGCAGTTTTTTACTTATATGTTTTTGCATCAAAATGTTTCTCACGTATTTTTTAATATGATTGGATTGCTGGCTTTTGGTCTTAGTCTGGAAAAAGCGATTGGTTCTAAAGAATTTTTTTTGTTTTATATTGTTTGCGGGGCTTTAAGCGGATTTTTTTCTTACTTGGTTTATAAATTTACCGGGCAGTATAGAGTTGTGCTTTTGGGGGCTAGCGGTGCAATTTATGCAGTTCTTTTTGCCTACGCTGTTTTCTTTCCCAGGTCAATAATTATGATTTGGGGGATTATTCCGGTTCCTGCTCCAATCCTTGTTTTAATTTATGCTTTGATAGAGTTGGGCAGCCAGTTTATTGGTGGCTCAAATGTTGCCCATATGACCCACCTTTTCGGATTTTTTGCTGCCTGGCTGTATTTTATCATCAGAATGGGGATTCACCCTGTAAAAATATGGAAAGACGTTTATCATCGATAAATTTATCATCGTTAAAATTGATAAAATCATCAAAATCACTAAAACCTCCAAAATCACTAAAATCGTCAAAATTATTTTTATCCTCTTTTTTGATTTTTTTTACTTTTGTTCTTAATCCTAGTCTTTACGCCCAGACTCCATCTGTCATCAAAAATATCAGAATTCCTTTGTGGGCAGAACTTGATGCCTACCCGGAACTTGAAGATGCTCAGAATTTAGATGGCGGTCAGTATGATTATCCTGTAAAAAGTATTCGTCAGGTCGCTCCATTTATAATTTCGGGAATGGTTTACGGCTGGAATTTTACTTACACTCCCAGTGACAAGGCCAGGGGAGTGGAAGAATATCTTGAAATTACGGAAATTGTTTCGTCGGATTATTTAAAAGGAGGAATTACTTATGCTTCCCCCTGGATTGAAAATAATCGTTTTAACTGCTGGTGTGAATACAAAAGAAACGACGCCCAGGTTCAAAATTATAATTTATGGGCTTCTATTCAAAATCCTGTGATTCAGGGGCGGGGATATGGTGATTTGAAAAAAGGCTTTGAAGGTTTGCGAGAGGCCGCTTATGACGCTTTAAAATCCGCAATCAGAAACCACTATAGAAATACAATCAAAAATAAGCCCAAAGAAATTACCGGCTCGGTTTTAATCCGAGACCTTCCGACTATTGGAATTGACTCTGGCCGGTATGTATTTAACCTTGATTTTTTTCTAGAATACGGTAAAATAATTGGGTATTCGGTTTACTGATGTAAGCCATAGGAGTTTGTGATGAAAAAATTAATCGCTCTTTTTGCTAGTTTAACAGTTTTTTGTGGTCTTATGACTGCACAGCCTGTTAGCGATGATCCTTTTGAGAGAGAAAAGTTTGAAGCCGAAAAAACTTCTACCTATGTGATTGTTCCAGAAGATCAGCATTGTACAGATAAAAATGCTTCTGTGAAGATTGAATATTCACCGATTTATGATGAAGTTCGTATTTATTACGAAACTTTGTATGTAACTTATGATCGTGGCGAGGCTATGAATACCATAGTGGCTTGTTTGCAAGATTTCCAGAAAGAAAATAATTATTTTGGTTATAAGTATCTGAAACCAGAATCACAAAAATATTTTAAAGATGATAGAGGACAGAGAAAAGCTCAGTGGTCAGCTTATTTGAAATTCACTCGCTAACCTATTCAGTTTTTATCTGAAATATTGTAAAATATGAGCCGGTTAATTCTATAAATTGGAATTGCCGGCTTTATTATTTTAGGTGGGCTACTTTCACCTTTAAGGATCTTACAAATGGATATTAAAAATACAATTAAAAATTTACATCCTCTCGAAATCAAAGTTTTGTTAAAATATTCAGATAAGGATGAACTTACATCAGAAAAACTCCAGAAGGATTTGGATTACAAGGAAGGTCACGCAAATCAGGCTTTTTCCTGGCTTTCTGGTAAAGAATTGCTGAAAGAAATTAAACGTACTCCACACACTTATTACGAAATCACAGAGATGGGGCGATCTCTTGCAAAAACTGGTACTGTTGAAGAAAGAATGGTCAAGTTTTTAAAGGAAAATGGCCCTCACACTATGCCAGAAATTGCATCGGGAATTGCTCTGGAGCAAAAAGATGTTGGTTCGGCTTTTGGACCTCTGGTAAAAGAAGGCGTTTTGAAAATGAATGCCGAAAAGAAAGTTGAATACACTGGAGCAGACTTACCTTCTCGTATCACTATCACTTCGGATTTAATCAAAAAAGCTATCGCGGCAGAAAATGGTCAGTTGAATAAAGATGATTTATCTGCTGCTGAAATTGAAGCTATTTCTGGACTTGCTAAAAAACGTGGTGCTACAGATTCTCCGTTCAAGATGATTGAAAGAGAGACTGTTTTCTACAAGTTGAGCGCAGGTTTTGAAGCAGTAAAAGATGCTTTGAAAAAAGCTGGAATTACTGGTAATGAAATTGGTGAAATTACACCAAAAATGCTTGCTTCTGGGGATTGGAAAAACGGTACATTCCGTGGATACAACATTGCAATTCCACCTGCAAGAATTATTCCGGGACGTACAAATCCTTATGTCCAGTTCCTGGAATCTGTAAAAGATAAATTGGTTTCCCTGGGCTTCCAGGAGTTTGACGGACCTCTCGTAGAAACAGAATTCTGGAATGGTGATGCACTTTTTATGCCACAGTTCCATGCTGCCCGCGATATTCATGATGTTTACCGTTTGAAAAATCCAACCCACGCGAAATTTATTGAAGAACCATATTTGAGCAACGTGAAAGCTGTTCACGAAAATGGTGGCAATACTGGCAGCCGAGGGTGGAATTATCAGTTTGATAATGAATTTACCCGTCGCCTTATTTTGCGTTCGCAGGGAACTGTTCTTTCGGCTCATCAACTGCACAAGGCAGAAGTTCCAGGAAAATATTTTGGTATTGTCCGCTGCTTCCGTTACGACAAGGTTGATGCAACCCACCTTTCGGATTTTTATCAGACAGAAGGAATTATTGCAGGAAATGATGTAACTCTGCGTGACCTTTTGGGTATGTTGAAAATGTTTGCAACCGAAATTGCTGGTGCCACAGAAGTAAAATATGTACCAGGTTATTTCCCATTCACCGAACCTTCTATTGAAGTTCATATCAAGCACCCTGTTTTGGGCTGGTTTGAACTTGGCGGTTCAGGAATTTTCCGACCGGAAGTTACAAAAGCAATGGGACTTGATTGTCCAGTTCTTGCCTGGGGTATTGGTATTGACCGAATGGCTTTGATGGCTCTAGGCCTTAGTGATTTGCGCCAGTTGTTCTGTGAAGATATTGAGCAGGTTCGATTGAGAAAGGCTAAATTCTAGGGATATGGGACTGCATAACGGTGGTTTGTCGGTATGTTGACAGATTGCCGATAAGGCTGGGCTTTTGTCTGACAGCTGACAATAGGCTTTTTAAGTTTGACGTTTAGCGTTTGGCTAATAAAAAAAGGCGATCTTTTATAGACCGCCTTTTTTTTGTCCAAAAAACTATTTAATGAGGCTCAAGTTCTTGATGAACAAAGGTCCTTTGATTCCTGACCAGAACTGGATAGCCTGAATTTCACGAGTTTTGTCGAGAGAAGAACCCCACTGTCCGTCAGCTACGAGATCCCATTCTCCACCGATCCATTCTGTAGAAGAACAGTCTGTTCCGAAGAATACGAGTGGATATTCTCCACCTTCTGGACGACCATCAGCATACATAACACCACAGTTATAAACACCGAATCCACCGTTTCCATCATCACTACCAGCAGCTACATCAAATTTGATTTTTGAGAAGTCAGCCAAAGAAATTGGATGATCGAATTTGAAAGAAATACGGATTTCGCTATTGTAGTTCTGTGTAACTTTGAGACATTTTTCGCCAAGGAATGTAACTGATTCAACTTCAGCACCCATAACTTCGATACCGTCTTTAGAAACATCTTTGTCTACAACGATTGTAACAGGAACACCAGTGTCTGCTTCGAGAGTGTTGTATGAAGAACCTGTAACTTTATCGCCAGTTGCCTCCCAAGCTGGACCAGCATCATCTTCTTCTTCCATGAACATTTCCATTCCTGTTGGAATTTCTTCTTTCTTCTCTTTCTTTGAAGAGTTACATGACATTGATGCAAAAACCATTGCAGAAGCCACTATAACTAATGCTATTTTTTTCATTTTTATCCTCCTAAATGAAAATACAATATCCAATCCCAAGAATAACACTAAAAACTGGGGAGGAGAGATAGAATTGTTTGTAGAAAATACTTTGAAATTTAGTGAATTTTGATTGAATCTATTGCGGTATTCAAAGAACTACGGATGTCTGAAATATCATTCTGGTTGAGAACGGAAATTCTGAAAATAGAGGCTTCCAGCATGCTATAAAGAAGTTCGTTGACGTCTTTCACGTTGACTTCGCGGAATTCTTTGCTCTGGATTCCTTTGATGAGAACTGTACTTAAAAGGTGGCGGAGTTTTACAACCCGGCGGCGAACGCGTTCGTTGGTGTCGATTCCGGCTTTTTTCAACTGTAAAAGATAATTTAAAAGAACACTGAAAAGTTTTTTATTATTTTCGCAAGCATCGCAAAGTGCCATTAAAATATTTTTTAGGATTTGTTCGGATGTGGCTGATTTGTCTGACATAATTTTTATCAGGGTAGATTCCAGTTCTGATAAAAGTTCCTTGATACTGCCCAAAAAAATATCATGCTTATTTTGAAAATAGATGTAAAGTGTAGTGCGGGTGATGCCACAACGATCTGCAATTTTTTGAAAAGTTGCGTCCTCGTATCCTTCGTCAACAAAAACGTCCAAGGATTTTTGGAGGATTTCGTGCTTTCTTTTGTCGTGTTCTACTACAATTGCCATAAACTTCTCCTGTTTTATCTTCTGTAGATATAGAAAGAGGTATCTAAATTGCCTGCCCTCAGTTTTTTGATTGCACCAGTTTTGTGATTAAAGCAGGTCTGAAAATCTTCGTTAGAGGTAATTATTCCCAGTGACCAGCCAGGAAATTCATCCCAAAGGCAATTCATTTCTGTGTAAAGCTTTTTTGCACTTTCGGCGTCTTCCAATCGTTCTCCGTAAGGTGGATTGCAGAGCAAAAGTCCAGTTTCGTATGGGGCTGACAAATCTTTAAAATCTGACTGGATAAAATCTGGACGCGGAATGTGGGCAGAAATTCCAATGGGTTTGAGGGCCCGGCCAGCCATTACGCAGGCGTATTCTGCATTTTTTTTGGCTCGGTTTACGGCCTGAATGTCTATATCAGAACCGGTAATGCGGACTTCTACATCGGTGCGGATTTGCTGGGCTTCTTTTTGTCGGATTTCCTGGGCAAGTTTTTCGTTGTAGATTGGAAGATTTTCCAGAGCAAAGCGGCGGCCAAAACCTGGGGCTACGTTAAAGGCGTAAAGTGTTGCTTCGATGGCAATTGTTCCTGACCCACAAAACGGATCGTGGAGGGGAGTTTTTCTACGCCAGAGCATTTCCTGGAGTAGAACGGCAGCGGTTGTCTCTCGCATTGGGGCAAGACCGCCATCAACCCTGTAGCCCCGCTTGTGAAGCGGTAAGCCTGAAAGGTCAAGCAAAATGAGAACCTGGTTGTCATCAACATAAACTCGAATATCACTTTGTTCTCCGGTTTCTGGGAGTGAAGCCATGTGCCAAATGTCACCAAGTTTTGAATAAATAGCTTTATGAACCATTCCCTGAATAGAATGTTCGGAATTTAATTTACTGTGGTAGGTACGGACTTTATCTACAACGATTTTGGAATCTTTTTTGAGAAAATCCTGCCAGTTGATGGAATAGGCTCCGTCGTATAAATCATCAAAATTGAGGGCCTGGTATTCTGCAAGCTGGAGATAGACCCTGTCGGCGGTGCGGAGGCAAAGGTTTGCCCGGTAAAGGGCTGCATCATCACCAGAAAAAGTGACGCGACCTGGTGCGTTGGAAATGAGTTTGTAACCTAAATGTTTGATTTCGTTACCAAGGATTTTTTCGGCCCCGATGGCACACAAAGCGACAAGAGTATTCATTTTTTAAACTTAACATTTTAGCAATTTTTGTTCAATTGTCAGAAATGTGAGGTGGCAGAAGATGAGGTGCTTTATTTTACGATAAAGGCCTTTTTAGAGTAGTCTAAGCCGTTCACTCCGTTTTGTGATGACAGTTTGACAGTTTTATCTGCATTTCCCTTGATAGAAATTTCGGTTGGTTCGCACCAGAAAATGCGTTTTACAACTAGATTTTCTGCATTGTCGTCAACATATTCGTTTTTTTGTCCGGTAATTCCGTAAATTGTAACGTCTGTTTCAAAAAAATCGGCAGGGAAAAGACCTCTGAGAGAGATGGAGGTTCCGTTTTCAATTGAAGGCAGTTCAAAAGTTTGAGTTTTTTCTGCTGTGCTTGCAATAAGCATGGGTTTGTAGTCTGTTTCAAAATTTGTGATGTCGGCTGGATTTATGCTACCGTGAACTGTAAGGTGAAAATCTGTTGAAATTGTAAAATAGCCGCTGCCTGACTTGTAAGAAAGGCTAGCATTTTTATCATATCCGCCGGTGGTTTTTATTTCGTTTGACCATTCTGTTGAATAATAGCCGTCAGCTTCGCAGTATCTTGCCATGTAGATGTAGGTTGAATCTTTTTTTACAAGGGTGTCTATAAAAATGTAAACAGAACCAACGTCTTCTAGTGAAGATGGATAAAGAAGTCCCAAATTTACGATGGTGCCGTCGCTGTCATTTACGTCTTTTCGGTAGACATTTACGTATTTTGTATCAGAACTTCGTCGTGGAATGGAAATGGAGATTAAAGAATCTTTTGCTTCAACGTCTGGTTTGGTGAGTAAGTCTTTTCCGCTAAAGTCGAAATTGCAGGCAAGCAAAAAGGATGCGAATGCCAGGGAAAAAATAGAAAGTGTGATAAAAGTTCTGATAAAGTTTTTTTTCATAAAGCACCTGAAATATGATGATTTGGGGTAACTATTCGGAATGACGGCTCTGAATAGTTACGATTTGAGATTTTGATTAGAAAATCTCGGATTGATTATCGGCGGGACTTGGAAAAATCTTGAGGAAAAAGTGAAGGGGGAGTTTTGAGCCGTTTTTTCGATGAAGCTAAAACAACTGCTGGTGCACTTGTTTTTTAACGCTTCTTCATTTTTAGGCTGGGGGAGACTTCCCCCTCCTAAAAACTCCTCAAAAAAATTACGTTGACAGCGACGGCAATCAATTCTAGTATTTTTTATTATGCTTAAAACTGATGGAAAAAAATTAATTATTGAAGATGGTTTTGGAACTGTTTGGATTGAAGCGTGGGGAAAAGATTCTGTCCGCGTGAGAATGACTAAAGACAGATTTATGGACGGCAATGACTGGGCCCTGGTGGAAAATGTTGATGCCGGACGTGAAATTACTGTGACGATAAACGACGTGGATACGACTTATCCCTGGGCAGAACATTTTGACGGCGAAAGTAACGAAATTGAAAAAACTCGCGGGCAAATTGGAAAACTGCAAAATGGTCGTCTGCTTGTAAAAGTAAATTACGAAAACTGGATTTCTTTTTGGAAAATTGGCGACGACGGCAAGGAAGTTTTGCTTTTTGAAGAGCAGTGGCGAAACCGCTGGCGGATTGACCGTTTCTGCGTGCCGACTAATAATGCTGGTCGCGAATTGAAGCCTAATCCTGGGCTTTTTAATTGCCGGGCGACTGTCCGCTTTGAAGCTTACGATGATGAAAAACTTTTTGGTATGGGCCAGTATCAGGATTCGCATTTGGACAAAAAAGGGGGCTTTTGGGAATTGTCTCAGAAAAATTCCCAGGCTTCTGTGCCTTTTGTGATTTCCAGCCGCGGTTACGGATTTTTGTGGAATAATCCTGCGATTGGTACGGCCTCGTTTGCAACTAACGGTACGGTTTGGACGGCTGAGCAGACTAAAAAAATTGACTACTGGGTGACTTGTGGTAGTCCTGCCGAAATTGAGGAAAATTACACAGCGGTGACTGGCCGAACCCCGATGATGCCTGATTTTGCCATGGGATTCTGGCAGTGTAAGCTGCGTTATCGAAATCAGGAGGAAGTTATCAAGGTGGCAAAGGAATACCGCCGTCGTGGGCTTCCGCTTGACGTAATTGTAATCGACTTTTTCCACTGGTCTTGCCAGGGGGATTTTAAATTTGATGCGGAAGATTGGCCTGATCCTGATGCAATGGTGAAAGAACTTTCGGAACTGGGCGTAAAACTTATGATCAGTGTCTGGCCGACTATTGATGAACGTTCTGAAAATTTTGATGAAATGGCTCAAAACGGGCTTTTAATCAGTTTTGATAAAAAAGACGGCTTCAACATGGATTGGATGGGCAATACGGTATTTTTTGATACGACAAATCCTGCTACACGAAAATATGTTTGGGAAAAGTGTAAGGAAAATTATTTCAAAAAAGGAATTCAACTTTTCTGGCTGGACGAAGCCGAGCCGGAATATGGGCTTTATGAGTTTGACCATTATAAATATCATATTGGACCTGCTATGGAATGTTCAAATATTTATCCGTATTTTTATGCCAAAGGATTTTATGATGGACTCAATGCGGAAGGCGTGGATTTGCCTTTGAGTCTGGTGCGTTGTGCCTGGGCTGGCAGCCAGAAGTTTGGGGCTGTTGTCTGGTCTGGGGACGTTCATTCGGATTTCCGTTCTTTTAGAAATCAGGTGCAGGCTGGTTTAAGCATGGCGATTGCCGGAATTCCCTGGTGGACAACCGATATTGGCGGATTTTTGGGCGGTGATATAAAGTCTGCTGCTTTCAAGGAACTTTTGATTCGCTGGTTCCAGTGGGGATGTTTCTGCCCGGTTATGCGTCTGCACGGGGAGCGGCCTCCTTTCCACAAGATGGAAAAACCTTACCACGAGGTGCGTGGCCATCAGATTAAGCAGATGGAGTCTGGCCAGGATAACGAAGTTTGGGCTTTTGGTGATGATGTTTACGAGATTCTGGCAAAATATTTAAAATTGAGGGCTAGTTTGAAGTCTTACATCAAAGAGCAGATGATGGCGGCCCACGAAAAAGGTTCGCCGATAATGCGACCGCTTATGTATGATTTTTCTGATGATAAGAAAGCCTGGGCGGTGGAAGATCAGTATATGTTTGGTTCAAAAATCCTTGTTTGTCCTGTGATGGAAGAGGGGGCTAGAAAACGTTCAGTTTATCTGCCACTTTTGCCGGCTGGCGAAAAATGGATTGACGCTAACAGTAAGGCTGAATACCAGGGTGGGCAAACGATCGAAGTGGCTGCCCCATTAGATCTAATTCCGATTTTTACGCGTAATGTGGATTTTGGAGAACTGTGCGAATAAAACCTCATGCTCCTGGCAGGAAAATCCTCCCTGCCAAGAGCTGACAGTTTTTTCAAAATTCCCCCTAAAAATTGTAATTTTTAGGGGGTTCCTTTAATTCTTTTGCTTAAACTCTTCTGCAGCTTCGATTACACCGTAGAAAGCTGGTTTACAGATGTATTTGTTTGTAGAGAACAAAAGAGGGTACTGGGTGTAACCCTTGTATTGAGCCTGTGAATTGAGCCAAGTCCCCTCATCCTCCAGGCCCCAAATTGTTACGCCTTCAATTCCTTTTTTAGAATCAGTTTTGCGGTTATTCAAGAACATTGTAAAGTAATCTTTGTAAACTGATTTCAAAACATAAGGATTGTAATTTTCTTTTGCATTTGCAATGTCCAATTCTGTAACCTGAACATTTAATCCTTTGGAAACAAATGTTTGAACTGCTGCTTCGTAGCTGTCTTTGCCGGTGATTTTTGGATATTTTACTTGGATGTGAGACTGCATACCGACTGCGTCAATTCTTGTTTCCGGATTTTTCTGGATAGAGTCGATGATTTTGCAGACAGCCTTGAGTTTTGCCGGCTGATAGCAGTTGTAATCGTTGTAAACGAGTTTTACATCTTTTGGAGCGTATTTGTTGGCGTAGCGGAAAGCATTTACGATAAAATCATCATTTCCGTAAACTCTGTACCAATCGCTGTCTGTTCTAAGATACTGGCTGTCGCTGGCGTTGTCGGAAGCGGCTTCGTTTACAACATCCCAAACAGTGATGATATGCTCACCATTGTTATTTTTCTTTTCCCACTCAGCAACGTGTTCCATCATTGTTTTGATGTACCATTCCATGCGGGCGTTCATTTCGCCAACAGAAACGTATTCTGTGTTTCCGCCCATTCCCCATTCTTCAAGGAAGAACCAGTGAGGAGTTTGAGAATGCCATACCAGAACGTGACCGCGCATTTTTAGACCGTTTTCTTTGCAGATTTTAAGATGTTTATCAACATCTCTGAAAGTTGGAATCAGTCCTGGAACTTCGTAAATGTATTCATCTTCACCATCAAAATCATCAAAACTGGTTGGTTTATTCCAGCCCAAAACAAAATCAGGCTTAAAGTGGTTGCCGGCAGTGAGGTAATCAGCATGATAAGCAACACCTTTTTGAACATTTTCGTTGGCCATGCCTTTGTTGTTTTTTGAATCATAATCGACTGCAAGCCCAATGTAGTCAAAAAGACCTTTGTAAGTTTCTTTTAGTGATGGAGCTTTCAGCCAGGTTTGAGAAACTTGGTCTCCAATTCCATCGCCAGAGAACTGGATTTTAAGATTTTTGATGTAAATCATTGTGTTTTCTTTACCAAGTCCTGCTCCAGAAAGATAAATCTGGCGATTTTGTCCCAAATGAACAAAAAGACTGGATTTGATGGAAGTCCATTCGTTAGTTTTGACCTTGCCCTTAAAAAGTTGAGGAAATTTTGCGTCAACTTCGTTTACAATCCAGGTGATTTGTTTCTGATTGCTAGTTTTGTCTACGATTTTCATATCAAGAGAAAAATCAATCATAACATCCTTGTCGGAAAACCTGCTTAAGTCGATTGTAATTGGATTTTTTTGAGAAGATTTGCTTAAGTCAACAACAGTTACATTTGTAAATCCGTCATACTTCTGGTTGTAAGAAACTGCTTTTCCGTCTTTGTCGATTTTACTGATTACAGTATCGTCATCAGCAGAATTGTCCGCACTCGATTTTGAACAGCCCAGCCCCATAAAACAGAGAAGGCTTGTGATAATTAAAAAAGTTTTTTTCATAGTAGTTCAATTTTAAGGAGGGATAAGGGAAAAAAAATAGGGAATATTTCTGAAAATACACTTACGGTCTTTTTTTTTTGAGAGGGGCGATATTGTTTTCTTTACCCCTATATAGCATATTCCCCAGATTTTACTATATAATGAACTCCAGATTTTTATTTGGAGCAAAAATATGGGATATACATTGAAGGAAAAGTATGGCTCGGTTCTGGCAGAAATGCTGAGTCATTCTCACGCTGCTGCAAAAATTGATGAGACGAAAGTTTACGAAGAAGCGAACATGGAAACGCGACAGTACATGAATAAGCTTCTGGATGATACTTTTTCTGATGATTCTGGTCTGGGAAATCTCGAAAATTTTAAGGCTTTTTATGATGATGTTGTGAATAATGGAAAATCTGGCCTTATTTTGATGGAACATTACACAAATCTGGATTTACCTGCCATTATTTATTTGCTGCAGAAGGTTGGCCAGCCTTGGGCTGATGATTTTGCTTCGAGAATTGTTGCTGTGGCTGGTATGAAGTTGAATGAATCTAGTCCTGCTGTTCGTGCCTTTACGGAAGGTTTTACCCGCGTTGTAATTTATCCAACCAGGAGTTTGGTTGCGGTTGGTGGTAAGGAAATCTCCGAAGAAGAAAAAATTGCCGAAGAACAAAAGGCTCGAAAAATCAATTTTGCTGCTATGCGGGCTATGGATGCCTGTAAAAAACGGGGGCAAATTATTCTGGTTTTTCCAAGTGGAACCCGCTACCGTCCTGGCAAGCCTGAAACAAAACGTGGGCTGCGTGAAATTGATTCTTATTTGCGGCTTTTTGATGAAATGCTTTTGGTTTCTATCAATGGAAATTGTTTGAGAATTAATCCTGAAAATCCTGAAGATATGATGGCTGATATTATTGAGCCGGGGAAAGTTACTTTGACTGCCCATTCTGTTCTGGAATGTAAAAAATTCCGCAACCAGGTGCTTGAGTCTTTGCCTACTGATGAACCTGATCCAAAGCAGAAAACTGTCGATGCAGTAATGGAAATTTTGGAAAAACAACACGAAGAAATGGAAGGAAAATATGAAAATCGCTGAAATTAAAAAAGAATTGTCTGGAACTAGTTATCCTGGAAGGGGAATTATTATTGGAAAATCTGCTGATGGCAAAAATGCCGTAGCTGCTTACTGGACTATGGGCCGATCAGCCGGTAGTCGTAACCGCGTTTTTGTGGAAGATGGGGATGGAATCCGCACCCAGGCTTTTGATCCAACCCTTATCGCAGGAGATCCAAGTTTGATTATTTACTCTGCTGTCCGGGTTTTGGAAAAAAAGACCATTGTTACAAATGGTGACCAGACCGACACGATTTATGATGGATTGAAAAATGGCCTGACTTTTGAGCAGTCCCTCCGCAGCCGCAAATACGAACACGACGCTCCAAATTACACTCCGCGGATTTCGTCGGTGATTGATCTTTCTGGAGAAGGCGATTTTACCTATGCCCTCTCAATCCTCAAATCTGATGATGGAAATCCTGATAACACTTTGCGTTTTACCTACACTTACGATTCTCCTGTTGCTGGTCAGGGACACTATATTCACACTTACATGGGAGACGGAAATCCTCTGCCAAGTTTTGAAGGTGAACCTGTAAAAGTTGCAATTTCGGGGACAATCGACGAATTTACAAACGAAATCTGGACTTCTTTGAACGAGGATAACAAGGTTTCGCTTTTTGTTCGTTTTATCGACATTGAATCTGGGAAGTGGGAGTCTAGAATCCTTAATAAAAATAAATGAAAAAGTTTAAAGTTCGGAAATGGCAGTTTTTACTGACTGCCATACTTGTCCAGACTTTAGTTTTTACATCCTGTTCTTCAATCAAAAAGAAAAGCTGGGCTGATAATTTTATAATTGACCAGAAATTCTCAGATTTTGCAGATCAGGTTGATTTGTACTTAAATGCAAATCAGTTTCAGGGGGCGATTCTGATTGGGCTGGGGGACAATATCATTTTTGCCAAAGGTTATGGCCCTTGCGACAAAAATGCCAGACAAATGCTTCCCATCACAATCAACACAACTTTTGAAATCGGCTCTATCACCAAACAAATGACCGCCGCTGCCCTTATGCAGCTGGTAGAAAAGAAAAAACTCCGCCTGGACGATAATCTTTCCAAATTTTTCCCGGATTATGAAGCTGGCGACAAAATCACAATTCAGATGCTTTTGAATATGCGGTCTGGGCTTTTGGATCACATAAATGCAGCAGATGATTTTTTTCCGAAAAACATTTATCGCCATATCGAAAAAGAGCAGATTGCCTGCCACCCCCTGGAAAAAGACACCGTTCTCACATATTTTTACACCGCTCCTTTGC
>CAVFQN010000224.1:14850-22651 GCA_963624615.1 Treponemataceae bacterium
GCGGTTATGATTATCGTGACCGCTATTACAGCATTCCTTCCGAACTTGCATTTGGCTGTGGGGACGTGAATTCTTCTGTTACTGATTTGTTTAAGTGGAATGTCCAGTTTTTTGGGGGTAAGGTTGTCAGCAAAAAATCCTTAAAAAAAATGCTGGATGCTGTATCTTACGGTTTTGGGCTTTATTGCAAAGAAGGTCTTTATTTTCACGCCG
This sequence comes from Treponemataceae bacterium, assembly GCA_963624615.1. Lineage (GTDB taxonomy): Bacteria > Spirochaetota > Spirochaetia > Treponematales > Treponemataceae > Treponema_D. Next base: position 15,064 of record CAVFQN010000224.1, read on the forward strand.
GAACGACCAACGTTTTTAATGCCTACAACTCTTATTCTTCTGATGAAAAACTTTCAATAATTGTTCTGACAAACCGCCCGATTAGCGAATGTAATGCAACTTTTATCTCAGGAAAAATCCTAAAAATTTATAAAAATTCCAATAAATGATGTCTAAAAAACTAAGCTCGTTTTAATTCCATTTTACCCCTTCAGTTTTATAATACCTTTTACACTAGTAAAAATGGAGTAAAGTCTTGGAAAAATTGGAATCCAAAAAACTAAATGCCAAAAATCTTTGCAGTGTGATTTTGAATTATGCTTCAAAGTTGGCTGTTATATTGCTTTTTGTATTCATGTTCATCGGGCGAATGAATCCAGCTCGAATTTCAAATGTCATGAGTACGAACGTATCACTAGTAAAATCTGTTTTATATTTTAAAGGATATACTTCTGATCTTGTTGCTTTGCAGAATGCAAATGAATCTGCAAGAGAAAAATCTGAATTAGAAACTTTGGAAGAAACTTCCGGAGATTCTTTTGATGATTATTATGCAAATTTTGCAGCAATGGTTGAAGATACTTCGGATTATGATATAGTTGACGGTCTTGATGATGAAGATGAAGAAGAATCTGTTGCCGGAAAAATTAAAGTAAATTCTTACAAAAAAGAATGGGCAAAGTTTAAGGCTGCACACTCAGAAATTGCTGGTGCTGTAGAAAAAGCTCGTCTTTACAGCATTTTTACTTTTGTTTCAATTTTGATTTGTCTTGCAGGTCTTTATCTTTCTTGCGGAACGAACAAAATCAAAAAACTTGGTTATCTGGTCATTTGCCTGGGTGCAGTTCTTACGGCTGTGAGCATGATTCCTTATGGTTTTGCTTATGATGCTCTTTCATCAGCTTATGACACACTTGATGTAAGTCCTATTGCTCCAGCTGGAATTGGCGGATTTATAACATTCAGTGTGATTTCCTTTGCTCTGGCCCTGGCCCTATTCTTCGTTGAAAAAGCCCCTGCCGATCAAAAATCTGAACTCACAGCAAGTCCATTCCAAATCACATACCGTCTTTTGGCTTTGCTCTTGTTCGTTTTGATTTTTATTCCAGGTGCAAACCCTGCCCGCATTTCTGCAAATATCAGTCGTAACGTATCCCTCTTTACATCAGGTTTTTCTTACGGAACTTACATTGAGAATATGGAACGTATTCTGGTTCGTGGCTGGCTTCCAACTTACGTTATGAGAATAGCTTATTTTTCCAGTCTTCTTGCTTGTCTTGGAATTATTGCTTGTGGCATTGGTTCTTGTATGTCTGTTGGTAATAACAAATTAAAACGATACGGGCATTTTTCAATTCTTGGTGGAAGCCTTGTTTCATTTGTAAGTATGTTTGGTATTCTTTGGGCTTACAATCTGATTACTTCTAGTGAAAACATAGACCGTATTGAACCATTGGAACCTTCTACAGTTCCAATGTATTTGATTTTGTTCGGGTTGATTTTTGTTTGTGCTTTAATTTCATTCATCAAAACTCCTGCACCAGAAGCTGGTGAAAAGTGTCATATCGACGCACCTCTCCAGCTTTTCCTGATGATTCTTCCATTCTTAATCCTTGTATTCCTCTTTTCTTATCTGCCTCTTTGGGGCTGGCGTTATGCTTTCTTTGATTACAATGCTGGTGATACTCTTTCAATGGATAAGTGGGTTGGATTAAAATGGTTCAAGGCTCCGTTTGAAAATGCAGCAACTCGTAGTGATATTTTACGCGTTTTGCGTAACACACTTGCAATGAGTGGTTTGGGAATTGCGACAAGTTGGCTTCCAATGATTTTTGCTGTATTCCTTTCGGAAATTAAAAATCAGACTTCTAAAAAAATTATTCAGACTTTGACAACCGTTCCAAACTTTATTTCATGGGTTTTGGTTTACGCCATTGCATTCTGTATTTTTGGTACAGAAGGATTTATTTCTAACCTGATGGTAAACAGCGGTCTTTGGGATAAAGGTAAAAATATGCTCATGGGCGAACACTTAATTTGGGTTAAGATGTGGCTCTGGGGAACCTGGAAAGGGCTTGGCTGGTCTGCCATTATGTATATCGCTGCAATTTCTGGTATTGACCAGCAGTTGTATGAAGCAGCTACAGTTGATGGTGCCGGACGTTTTCAGAAAATCTGGCACATCACCATTCCGGAATTATTCCCAACATATATCGTACTTTTGATTCTTTCTGTTTCAAACCTTTTGAGCAATGGTATGGATCAGTATTTGGTATTCAAAAATCCTACAAACAAAAATCCAATCGAAGTTTTGGATTTGTATGTATATCAGTTGAGTTTTGGTTCGACTTCAAACTCAAACATTCCATTCTCAACGGTTGTTTCTATGTTTAAGTCTTTGGTCAGCGTAGTCCTCTTGTTTATCACAAATAAGATTTCTAAGTGGATTCGTGGTTCATCAATATTCTAATGGGAGGTAAAAAATGGTAGAAAAGAAAGGCGTTGGAGATATTGTCTTCAATATTATAAACTATACATTCTTTATTTGTTTTACTTTGATTTGTGTATTCCCATTCTATTATCTCTTTATTAACACAATTTCTGATAACGGATTGGTTTCAAGAGGATTGATTAACTTTTATCCTCGCGGAATACAGTTTAAAAACTATTACAACTTGCGCAATGTTCACGGTCTGGGAACTTCTTTCCTCGTAACTTTGGCAAGAACAATCATCGGTACTTTGACTTCGACTGCTGTTTCGGGATTCGTTGGTTATCTGGTTACAAAGCGCGAAATGTGGCACAGAAAACTTGCTTACCGATTTATGATTATCACTATGTATTTTAGTGCGGGTCTTATTCCTTGGTTTACAACTATGCAGATGTTGGGACTTACAAATAACTTCTTGGGCTACATCATTCCGAGCCTTGTAAGCGTTTACAACATCATCATGGTAAAAACATACATCGAATCAATTCCAGCAGAACTAGAAGAAAGTGCTCAGATTGATGGAGCATCGTATTTTACGATTTTCCTGAAGATTATCTGGCCTTTGAGTAAACCAATTTTGGCAACAATTGCTATCTGGTGTGCGGTTGGTCACTGGAATTCTTTCCAGGATTCTTTGGTTTTGATGTCTGGTGCTCCTGAATTAAAAACTTTGCAGGAACGCTTGTACATCTACTTGACTCAGTCATCAAACCTGGCAGCTTCAATGGGTTCTTCTACAACAGGTCTTTCAGAAGCTCAGCGCCAGGAGATGATGAATACAAAGTCAATCCAGTACACAGTAGCCATGGTAACAGCTATCCCAATCCTGCTGGTATATCCTTTTATGCAGAAATACTTCGTAAAAGGAATTATGCTTGGTGCGGTTAAGGGATAATAATAGAGGCTTCGTTAAAAAAAACGCGAAAACTTGGGGCGTTTTCTTAGAAGCGTCTTATTTTGTAAAACTAATAGTTTCATCTATCGAATAGGAGGAAAAATGAAACATTGTAAATTAATTGCATTGATGGGAGTAGCAGTTTTGCTTTCATCAACAGTGTTTGCAGCTAAAAAAGAAGCTGGTGTAGATCCACTCGCAATTTCTACTGCTGCTAAGGAAGAAGGAAATATCAAAAAGATTCGTCCAAAGAAGACAGTAACTCTTGATGTTTATTCACAGTTGGCTAACTATTCAGGTCTTCAGACAGGTTGGTTTGCTGATTTGATGCTTGCTAAGTTCAACGTAAAAATCAACATCATTCCTGATACTGGTGGAGCTTATCAGACACGTATGGAAGCAGGAAACCTTGGCGATATCGTTGTTTGGGGCGATAACACAGATAAATATTCTGCTGCTTGTAAAAAAGGCATGCTCCTTGACTGGAAAGAAGATGATTTGCTCAAAAAGTGGGCACCTTATATCAACAACAACATGAAACTTGCTCTTCAGAAGAACCAGTATATGGATTCTCCAGATAAAAAACTTCACGGATATGGATTCAACGTTTCTACATCTGCAGAAGACCTCCAGGACTTCTTCTACACATGGGATCTCCGTTTCGATTTGTATGAAAAAATTGGTAAGCCAGAAATCAATGATCTTTATGATTTAGTTGATGTTCTTGCAAAAATGAAGGAAGTTTGCCCAACAGACGATAATGGAAACCCAACTTATGGTCTTTCTATGTTCAACGACTGGGACGGAAACATGGTAATGTATGTTAAATCTTTGGCAACAGCTTACTTTGGATACGATGAATTTGACTTTGGTCTTTTTGACCCAGATACAGGAAAATTCTACGATGCTTTGGATCCAAACGGACCTTACCTCTATTGTTTGAAATTCATCAATAAATTGAACCAGAAAGGACTTGTTGACCCAGACTCAATGACACAGAAATACGGTGGAATGTCAGAAGACTATCAGAACGGTACTGCATTCTGGAACATCTTCAACTGGATGGCTTCAGGAACTTACAACTCTGATGCACACGTAAAAGAGCAGGGCAAAGCTATGTACCCAGTTCTTCCAAAAGATGCTCACCCAATCGTATACGGTCAGTCAGTATATGGTGGAAACCGCTTGTGGACAGTTGGTTCAAAAACTGCTTATCCAGAACTCTGTTTGGCAATCATCAACTGGTTCTCAACTCCAGAAGGATACATGACAATCGAATACGGTCCTCGTGGTGTTTGTTGGGATATCAAAGATGGAAAAACATACTTTACAGAACTTGGAAAGAAAGCTCAGGCAGATCAGAACAACACAGAAATGCCAGCTCCATACAAAGGATCATTCCACGATGGTTCATTCCAGATCAACAACACAACTTGGTGTAAAGATTCTCACAACCCTCTTACTACAAACGAAACTTACAACAAAACTTCTTGGGCTTCAGAACAGCTTCCAGCTCAGTCTGAAATCGAAGGAAGATGGCGTGACTGGGCAGGTGCAGAAACACCTAACCGCTATATGCAGAAATCAAACTACCGCGTAAGTCCAGGTTCTTTGTACACAGGTGCAGGTGTTCCAGATGATTTGACATTGAAATGGAACCAGGTTGCTGAATGTATCAAAAACCAGACATGGAATGCAATTTATGCAAAAGATGATGCAGAATATGAATCAATCGTAAACAAGATGATTTCTGATGCAAAATCTTACGGTTATGATGATTGTATTGCACATACACTCAAACAGGCAGAAAAACGTGCCGCAGCTGAAAAATTGGCTAGAGGCAAATAATCAAAAAAGTGATACACTTTTCGTAATCACTTTTTAGAATTGGGCTACGGGTAAAAGATTAAAATCTTTGCTCGTAGCCTCATTTTTTTTGTATAATGGCAACCTATAAAAATTGCAATTTTTAGAGACAACTTTAAAAGCGCGCACTTCTAAGTCTTGCTATTTCCAAGACTTAGAATGCGCAGGCATCTCTGAAAAAGCATCGAAGATGATTTTTTAGAGATGCCCATAATCTAAACAGGTAATTTAAGCAGGGGAATTTAATTATGGGTCTTTTTAGTCAAAATTCTGGATTTGTAAAATTTATGATGAGGGCATGCGACGTCGTTTGCCTCAATTTTTTGTGGCTTTTGTTCAGCCTCCCCATTGTAACTTGTGGAGCCGCAACTACAGCCGCCTTTTCAGTTACCCTTAAAATGGTAGACGAGCAGGAAGGCTACGTCGGCCGACAATTTCTAAAAGCCTTCAAGGAAAATTTTAAACAGGGCACCCTTATGTGGCTCATCACCGCTCCCTGCATTTATTTGTGCTACCTCATCTGGCAGGTAGTAATCAAAGCTGATGATATTAATTTCCTTGTGATTGTCGGCGCAATTCTCTTTACCGCAATAGTGATTGTCACAAATATTTACACTTACCCCTTAATCGCTCGATATGAAAATACACTGAAAAATACCATTAAAAATTCCTTCGGCATAAGCATTCAGTATTTTGGCAAAACTATTGCCATGCTGGCCCTTGTGGCCCTCGAACTCGCCATTATTTTCTGGAACCGCTACACTCTTGTCGCAGGCCTTGTAATTGGCCCAGAGTTTATAATCTACACAATCAGCGGAATGGCCAAAAGAATTTTTCAGAAAATTGAAAATGGGGATAGTGGCAATTCCGGAACAATTAATCAGTAATTATTTTTAGGGCACATTTTTTGCTGTCGCAAAAAAACGGGCTTTTCGGGGTTCCGGCTTACGCCTCCAGCCTCCTTACTCAGCCCGCCAGTGGCGTGCTTCGTTGCGGTGGCCGGCTTCGCCGCCCCTACAATCCCTTGTGCGTGAAAGCAAGGCAGGGGAGAAAACATTTCCCCTCCTAACCACCATCTTTCAAAACTTTGAAAACTTTTTGTTTTTTCGCTATTATGTCTCTATGAAAGAACTTGAATTAAAATACGGATGCAATCCTAACCAAAAACCTGCAAGGGTTTTCGTAGAAAATGGCGATCTTCCAATTACAGTTGTAAATGGCAGACCTGGATATATTAATCTTTTGGACGCTCTCAACGGCTGGCAGCTTGTAAAAGAGTTGAAAGAAGCTACCGGACTTCCTGCAGCAACTTCCTTCAAGCACGTTTCCCCTGCAGGGGCTGCCGTTGGCCTTCCACTTTCAGATACCCTTAAAAAAATCTACTTTACCGATGGCGTTGAACTTTCACCACTCGCTTGTGCTTACGCCCGAGCCCGCGGGGCCGACCGAATGTCTTCATTTGGCGATTTTATCTCTCTTTCCGATGTTTGTGATGAAGCTACCGCACTTTTAATCAAAAAAGAAGTTTCTGATGGAATTATCGCTCCAGGTTATAGTGATAAAGCCCTTGAAATCCTGAAAGCCAAGAAAAATGGCAATTATTGTATAATCCAGATTGACCCGAATTACCAGCCTCCTGAGTTGGAACGCAAACAGGTTTTCGGAGTGACCTTTGAACAAGGCCACAATTTCCTCAAAATCGACAATTCCTGCCTGGAAAATATCGTCACAAAAAATAAGTCTTTATCAGAAGATGATAAACGCAATCTCGTAATTTCTCTGATTGTTTTGAAATACACCCAGTCCAATTCTGTTTGCTTTGTAAAAGACGGTCAGGCTATTGGAATTGGGGCGGGACAGCAGTCTCGCGTTCATTGTACCCGCCTTGCAGGTCAAAAAGCCGATAACTGGTGGCTGCGTCAGTCTCCAAAAGTTTTGGGCCTGCAGTTTGTGGACGGTATTAAGCGTGCCGATCGTGACAATACAATCGACGTTTATATTGGTGATGAATACGAAGACGTTCTAGCCGAAGGAAAATGGCAGAACTTTTTCAAAGTAAAGCCAGAAATTTTCACTCGCCAGGAAAAAGCCGATTGGATTGCAAAAAATACCGGCGTTGCTGTTGGTTCGGACGCTTTCTTCCCATTTGGCGATAATATTGAGCGGGCTAGAAAATCCGGAGTAACCGTTGTTGTTCAACCAGGTGGTTCAGTTCGTGATGATTTAGTTATCAAAGCCGCAGATGATTACAACATGGTAATGTGTTTCAACGGAATCAGATTGTTCCATCATTAATCAAAATCCCCACCCGTCATGCCGAACTTGCTTCGGCATTTCATAAAACTTCAAAATTTTCA
>CAVFQN010000225.1:0-8957 GCA_963624615.1 Treponemataceae bacterium
CGTCATTGACCTTTAAATTGAATGAATTTTTGACATTTACATTTTCTTCGACATCAAGAAACTCTGTTTTGTACTGGTATTTCCACAATAAGGAAGGTGATTTGTACAGCGAATGGGGTGGTTTCCCAGGAAATATCATAAAAGATTTATGTGATTCTTTCCGTTTTGATAATCAATCTCTGCGGGAAAAATCTGGTTTTAAACTCAAATCATTTAATATGACCCTTGCCCATGAACTCCACGACTGGACTTTCAATATGACAATGAAAATTGAGCCAAGAGTTGTCACAGAAAACGGTTCAAAATATTATGATTTCAGCCCTTATATCACAATTGGCGTAGTCTGGAATCCTATGGATTCAATGAAAACTTCTATCATTGATGAATACGGCGAATGGTCTGTTGAGTGATGACAATTTTTGCTCTATAATGAAAAAATCATATATGAATGAATATACTATTGTAGTTCCTGACAATAATGTGCTTTCTTGCCTTTGCGGAACTAATGATAAAAATCTCCAGCTCATAGAAGAACACCTGGGCGTTCCCGTTTTTACAAAAGGAAATGAACTTTCTGTAGAAAATGATAATCCCGAAATCTGCCAGAAATTCCAGTTTATTGTTGACCGAGTAATTGACGAAGTGATGTCCGGCAGTAAAAATACCGAAGACATAATCCACACAGTTTTGAATACTCAAAAGTCTGTCAATGCTGATGAAATGGTGATAATGGTGCCTGGTGCCCTCCGCCGGGTTTATCCTAGAACCCAAAGGCAGGCAGAATACATCAATCTTTTGCAGACAAAAGATATGGTTTTTTGTACTGGGGCTGCCGGTTCTGGAAAAACTTACATGGCAGTTGCAGAAGCCCTGCGTTTAATCCTGAATCACAAAAAAAATAAATTGATTATCACAAGGCCTGTCGTAGAGGCAGGAGAAAACCTTGGTTTTTTGCCTGGGGATTTGGAAGATAAAATTGCCCCATATTTGCGGCCTTTGCGTGACGCCATGGAATACATTTTGCCTCCCGAAAGTGTAAAGCGGCTTTTTGAAGCGGGCATTATTGAAGTTGCTCCACTTGCATATATGAGGGGCAGAACACTGAACAATGCTGTAATTATTTTGGACGAAGCCCAGAACACGACAAATGAACAAATGAAAATGTTTCTTACCCGAATGGGGGAAAATTCAAAAGTTTTTGTGACAGGCGATCCATCACAAATAGATTTACCCAAGAAAAACACATCTGGATTAGTGCATTCAATAAATATTTTGTATAAAATAGAAGATATAGGATTTGTGGAACTTACAGCAGAAGATGTTGTAAGAAATCAACTTGTTAAAAAAATTGTAAAGGCATACGAACATGAAAAAGAATGATGGAAAAACTAGTGCAGCAGCAGATTTTTTTGCGGCGGTCGGTCAGTATATTAAACAAAAATATCCTTTTTTGATTTTGTTTTTTGTAGGACTGCTTGTAGTTTCTGCCCTGAACTTTATGAAAATTTCTACAGTTCAGAGTGTTGCAAATTATTCGATTGATGATTTTGAAATAGGCCAGATTTCGGATAGAACTATTGTTGCAGACAGAGATTTGTCCGCTGATGATTTAGATCCCGTTTCAATCACTAAGGGCGAAAAAATTATAAAAAAAGGTTTTGCAATTACAGAAGACGCTTATGCAAAACTAAAAAAAATGGCTTCTTCTCCTATGTACATTGATTACAGAGCTTTTGCCAATAATGAACTTTATCTGGTTTTTCTGGCAGTTATGTGGTACCTGCTTTTTACTTTTATTCCTTTTGGGCGAAAAATACAGTTCAAAGAACCCCTGCTGCACGTAATTCTTTTTATTTTGGAATATTCGGCTGCTGCCTTCCTGGGAAAATTTGCATTTTTTTCTGATCCCTACAAACTTTGCATAGGTATTCCAACTGCAATTTTTATTATGCTGGTTACCGTTCTCTACGGAAATATTTCGGCAGTTTTGCTTTCCTTAATTTTTTCGCTTGGAGTTTTAAACGCCAGCAGCTGGCAGATTTCGACTTTTTTATTTACCCTGGCTTCCGCTTTAACTTCGTCTGCAATTGTAAGAAAGATTGAGCGGCGGTTGGATCTGGTTGTTGCAGGTATTTTGCTGGCACTTTTTGATATTGTCTTTATTTTAATGGCCAAGGTTATCTTAAACGAAACCTTTACAGATATGATACCTTTGCTTTTTGGAATTGTAATCAACGGATTTATTTCTGGTATTTTGACTTTGGGACTTTTAACACCAATGGAAACGATTTTAAACACTGCTTCCATTTTCCGTTTGATGGATTTGAGTGATAACAATGTTCCAATTTTTAAGCAAATGCAGATTCAGGCAAATGGAACTTACAACCATTCTATGATGGTTGCCCAGCTGGCGGAATCAGCCTGCCGCGAAATCGGGGCAAATTCTATTCTGGCAAGAGTCGGCGGTTACTATCACGATATTGGTAAAATCGAGCAAAGTGAATATTTTGTAGAAAATCAGCAAAATATGGAAAACAAGCATAATGATTTGAACCCGACCCTATCGGCTTCTGTAATCAAAAGTCATGTTAAAAAAGGGGTGGAAAAAGCCCATCAGCTTCATCTTCCACAGGCGGTCATAGATATTATTGCGGAACATCATGGAAACAGCGTCATTACATATTTTTACAATGCCGCCAAAGAAAAGGATCCTAGCCTTAGTCCTGAGGATTTTGCCTACCCGGGAAATCCTCCTGCCTCCCGAGAATCTGGAGTTGTAATGCTGGCTGATACAGTTGAAGCTGCCTGCCACACCTTGGAAAATCCTACATCACAAAGATTGGAAAAATTCATTACAACTTTGATCAATGCAAAAATGGATAGTGGACAGTTGAACAATTGTGAATTAACATTTAAAGACATTGCAAAAATTAAAGAATCTTTTGTAAATCTTTTGACGGGCTATTATCACAATCGTATAAAATATCAAAATCAGGTTGACCCGGATAATAAAAAAGAAGCCACAAAGAATGCCACCGGTGAAAAAGTCCTGAGCGAAAAATTCTCTGGTGAAAAAAAAGACGCCACCGGTGAAAAAAAACTTTCGGCAGGAAAAAATAATGAATAGAGTTTTTATTACAGTTCAGGAAGGAGTCCAGGAGCCAGCCTGGCTTGAAAATGTCGAAAAATTCGTCCAAAAAGCCCTGCTTGCCCTGAATTTTGATGGAGAAGAGGTTTCAATCCTCTTTTGTGATGACCCTTACATGCAGGAATTGAATAATACCTATCGTCATATTGACTCTTCAACCGATGTTCTTTCTTTTGAAAATGATGAAGAATATGAAGATGATGAAGGTAAATGGAAATGTGTCGGGGATATTGCCATCAGTCTGGATACTTTACCTGTAAATGCCAAATATTTTGACGAAAATAATAATAGTGAACTCAAAAGACTTTTAGTCCATGGTCTTTTACATTTAAATGGAATGGATCACGGAGAAGAACATATAGAAAAAGGGGTAGAACCTACTTGCGAAATGCTTGTTCTCCAGGAAAAAATACTAGAATCTTTGAAGGATGAAAAAATTATAGTATGAGTTTATTTAAACACAAAAAAAAGACAAATCCTGCCGGTCAGGAAGAAAACATTCAGCAGGAAATTTTGAATGAAGAAAAAAAGGATATGATTCAGGGGGTCGAAGACCTTTCCAAAACTTCTGTAAAAGAAGTTATGATTCCCCGAATTGACGTCGATTTTATCTCCTCGGACACTCCTCAGGAAGAACTTTTTTCAAAAATCGTAGCGAGCGGACATTCTCGTTTTCCTTTGTATACAGAATCAATCGATAATGTAATCGGGGTTTTGTATGTAAAAGATTTGATAAAATGCCTGGCAGAAAAAAAGCCTGTCAATCTTCAGGAACTTGCCCGCAAGGCTTATTTTGTTCCTGAAAGCAAGAGAATTGATTCCCTTCTCCGCGAATTTAAACGCCGACATCTTCACATTGCTATTGCAATTGATGAATATGGTGGAATGTCTGGAATTGTCACCATGGAAGACATTATCGAAGAAATTGTTGGCGATATCCAGGACGAATTTGACAAAGAGCAGGAAGATATTATGACGGTTAGTGATAATGTCTGGCTTTGTGATGCCCGCGTTGATCTTGATGACTTGAACGAAGCCCTGAATGCCCAGTTCCCTAACGAAGATTTTGACAGTCTGGGAGGTTTTGTCTTTGATTTGTTCGGAAAGGTTCCTGTAAAATACGAAAAAGCTACCTGGAATAATTATGATTTTATTGTCCAGGATATGGAAGGCCATAGAATTAATATTGTAAAAGTAATCAAAAACACTGATAATAAAAATGATGATGAATAAAAAGATAAAACAGGCTTTGGCTTCAGGAATTTTGCTTTTGATAGCACCTCTAGCACCTCTTTTTGCAGCTGAGTCCAAAAATGCAGTAAAACTCTATAGTCAGGCTCAGGAACTCCAAAATGATGATAACTGGTACGAAGCTTCTGAATATTTTCTAGAAGTTGTAAATTTAAATCCTGCTTTTAGCAACGCCTGGTTTCATCTTGCAGAATGTTCTTATCATCTTGGTCAATTTGACCTTGCCTATCAGTATCTTGAATCTGCCGAAAAATACGAAAAAAATAATTCAAAAATCCAGAATCTAAAAGGTATGATTCTCCTGGCTCTGGGAAATATCGAAGAAGCCCGTTCACTTTTTACCGAGATTTTAAAAACTTATCCTAATGATATTGATGCCCATTTTGGACTTGCCGAAATTGAACTCTATGATGGAAAATTTTCCGGGGCAGAAAATCAGTATACCGAGGCTTTAAAACGTCAGTCTTCAAACCGCAGGGCTTTGCTTTCCTTGGCCTTGCTTTGTGCCGAAACAAGCCGTTTTACCCAGGCCGAAAATTATTTGCGACAAGCAATGCAGTTTTATTCTGGCGAGGCCGAAGTTCATTACCTGGCAGCCATTGTTTATATGATGGAGGCAAATTACGCCGAAGCCGAGAATCATGCAAGAATTGCAGTGGAGTTAAAAGGGGATTATGAAGATGCCTATGAACTTTTAGCTTCAATTTTGTATTCTCAAAACCGCTATAGCGAAGTTATAGATTTGTGTGATTATCTGATTGGAAAAAATCGAAAAAATTCTTCTGCCTGGTATTTGCGGGGTGTTGCCGAAGGAAAACTTGGTCAGAATGATTCTGCCATCGAAACCTGGTCTACCGGCTTAAATATTCAGCCCCAGGATGAACTTATGCGGATGATGCTGGAACTCACCGTAAAAGATGAATTGGATTTGTCTGATGCCCGCCGAAAAGATTGGGCAGCCTACCATATAAATCAGGCTAAGCAGTATGACAGCCGTTATGATAAAGCAGGTTCAACTTACGAATATCAAAAAGCCTTGATGATCGATCCTTCAAATTCAGAGGCCCGTTTGGCTTATGCAAATATTCTGGAAATGAATGGAATGCATGAACTTTACCTTAGCCAGTTGAATTTTATAAAAGAAACATCTGAAAAAGAACTTTCGACTTCCTTAAAAGACACAATCGAAGCCTATGATTCGCTTTTGACAGACAGTCTTGCCAAAAAATGGAAAATTGAGCCATTTTATCTGGACAAAATCCGCTGGAATATTGCTGTTTTTTATACGGAATCTACATCAACTTTTAATCATGCTGATTCTGACCGCCTTACAGCCCTTGCCTGTGCCGATATTTTTTCTGGGGTGGCAATTACAAGCGTAAAAACTCAGGTAACTCCTGTTTCTGGTTACGCCGAAGCCTTCCGAAATGCCAGAGCAAATAATTTTGATTATTTTGTGATTGTTTCTTTGAGTGAAGGGCAGGATGATTTGACTTTAAATTCGGCCATGTATTCTGCCAGAACTGGAAGTCAAACTTCATCGGATAGATTTTATGCAACTGGAAATAACAGATTTTCTACGGTTTTGAGGCGTTTTAGAAATTCGATCCTGGAAAAATTGACAATCCGGGGAAAAATCCTGAATCGTAATGGAAAAACTGTCCTCATAGACTTGGGAAAATCGGAAAATATCGTAAAAGATGCTGAGTTCAAAATCATCAAAAAAGGCTGCCTGAAAATTGCTGATTCTGGCAACGGACTTTTTTATAAAGATGATGATGTTGTGGGAACTTTGACCGTAAGTCAATCTGGCGAGGAAGTTTCCGAGACTGTAATCACGAATCATGGTTTTTATGACAGAATTAACCTTGATGATGAAGTAGTTTTGGTTTCTATGCCAAACGAAGGCCAGGAATCTGGAATGGACACAGTTCCAAATGCCGACGAAAACGGAAATCCTGTTGTAAATAACGACGTAAAAGGCCAGGATTTGGTTGCGGAAATCAAAAAAGCGGTGGAAAGGCCTGCAATTTTGGAATTGCTGAGAAGTATTTATTAAGGGCATTTCTAAAAAACCATTTTCAATGCTTTTTCAGAGACGCCTGAAAAGTGCCTTCTGGGGACTGCCGGGAAAAATCCTAAATTCTGCTTAAAGCGGAATCCAGCCATTTTTTGCAGAGAACTGGGAAAGCCTGCTCAACTTTTATAAAATATTTTACGGCGTTTTCATAATTTCCCAAAAAATATTCAGATTCGCCCAGGTAAAAATAGGCCCTGTTTCTGGTATTTTCATTGATATTTGTGCCGGTAAGACGGGTTAAATCTGTAATAGCCTGGTGATATTTTTTCTGAACAAAAGTCGTTTTTAAAATTTCAAACAAAAAGTAATCATCTCCAGCATCTGGTGAAACTAAATCTTCTTCGAAAACATAAAGTTTTAAAAGAGGCTGTTTTTTGTCTGCATTCGTGATTAAAGAATTTGTTGCTTCCAGGCTTTCATCAGAAATTATCTGATTTTCTGGCCTGGCTTCCGTAAAATCATCAAGTAAATCTATAAAGGGAAGGGGCTTTTCCCTCAAAGTTCCTTCCGGATAAAGTTTTTCGCTTTCAATTTTTTCAGGTTCCTTTACAGAAGTTTTTGCATTTACATGAACGCCGGTGACTGTGGAATTAAAAGACAACAAAATCAAATCAAAAGTTTTATCGGTAACCGAAATTACGGCGTAAAAATAATCATTAAAATCAGAAATGGAATCCGTATAGCCAATAGAATCGCCGGAAAGTTCTGCAAGTGGTTTTAAATTTTCAAGCTGATTATAAGAAGAAATCTGTTTTTTATCTCTATAAATTAAAAGTTTTGTGATTGGCTTTTCAATTTTGGTGGGGAGAGTCCATAAAATGTTAATTTTTCCACCTTTTCCCGCCTGGGCTTGAATGTCCTTTACGATTGGCTGTTCTGCAACCAAAAAAGTCGAAGCGAAAATAGAAAATAAAACTGTAAATAGCAGGCAAACTGATTTTTTCATATCTGTTAATAATATAGTTAGAATTGCAGAAAATCAATATTGCTGATATTCTAAGCCTTATGTTAGATGAATTAAAAATGCCGATTGCGCAGTTGCGCGAAGATATTATGAATGTTTGGGGGCGTCTTTGACTCGGACGCTATCGATAAATCAATAAAAGAAAAAGAAAAACTGACAGAAGCTCCTGGCTTTTGGGATGACCACGAAGCCGCCGAAAAAATTATGGCTCAAATCAGAAAACTCAAAAACAGGGTTGAGCCATGGCGAAAACTCCTTGCCGACATTGATGATTTGGATGCAATGTATGAATTGGCTTTGGAGTCTAATTCTGCTGATGATGAAGCGGAAGTTCGGTCTATGTACGAAGCTGACAAAGCCCAATTTGAAAAACTCAATATACTCAATCTTTTGAGTGGGGAAGTTGATCAGAATGATGCCTTTTTGACAATTCATGCAGGGGCTGGTGGAACAGAAGCCTGTGACTGGGCCTTTATGTTGAGCCGTATGTATTTGCGGTGGGCAGAACGTCATGGTTTTAAAACAGAAGTTATGGACGAATTGGAAGCGGAAGGTGGAATAAAATCCATCACAATTCAGATTTCCGGCGATTTTGTTTACGGATATTTGAAGGGGGAAGGGGGAATCCACCGTCTGGTTCGCATTTCACCTTTTGATGCAAATGCAAGGCGTCATACATCTTTTGCTTCTGTTTATGTTTATCCTGTTTTGGATGATACTATTGAAGTTGAAATTAAACCGGAAGATTTGCGGGTGGACACTTACCGGGCCGGTGGAAAGGGCGGCCAGCATGTAAATAAAACAGACTCCGCCGTTCGTTTTACCCATATTCCTACGGGAATTGTTGTTGCCTGCCAGACTGAGCGCAGCCAGATTTTTAACCGCCAGGCTTGTATGAGCATGCTCAAGGCAAGACTTTACGAATATTACCGGGAACAAAAAGAAAAGGAAAATTCGAAATTTGCTGCCGAGAAGAAGGATATTTCTTTTGGAAGCCAGATTCGATCTTATGTTTTCTGTCCTTACACAATGGTAAAAGATCACAGGACAAAATATTCGGTTGGAAATATTCAGGCTGTTATGGATGGGGATTTGGACGATTTTATGAATGCCTATCTTGTGGCTAAGTGGAAAGGTCTGCCAATGGACGATTCAGGGGACGATGACGAAGAATAAGTCAGTTTTCAAAAAGCTGTTTTTTGCCACATTTTTGATTTTTCTCACAGAATTTCAGGCTTTTTCTGCTGATTCGACCACCTCCTGGGTGATTGCGGCAGAAAAGTTTAAATATTCAAAGGGGCAGGCGGAAAATGTGGTGACAAGTGCCACTGCCGAAATGCTTCCTGCAAGTATTTTGGAAAAATTAAGTAAAAAACTGGAAAGAAATGTCTTTCCTGATGAAAAATTTGAAAGGGAAAGATATTCTCTCAGAACAAAAAGGCAGTCTTTGTATTTGCAACTGTCATCAGCATATAAAAAAAGGGACAGTCTTGTTTTTAATGATTATTCTGATG
>CAVFQN010000226.1:0-13296 GCA_963624615.1 Treponemataceae bacterium
CTTCGCTGTCGCTTTCCAAAAGTGATTTATCGTATTCGTCAACAAGAACTACAACACCCAAACCTGTTTTTTTGTGGGCGGTTTCAAGAAGGTAATTAAACCTTGTTGGAAGATTTTCTTTTGCAATGTCAGGATTTTTTCCATAGATTTCTTCCCACTTTGAAATGTGAGTGTCTAAAACAGTTGCAAGGTCGGCAGAAGATTCATATTTATTCTGGTTAAAATCAAAATAGAAGACCGGGTATTTTATCCAGTCTTTTTCAAGTTCGCTGATTTTTAGCCCTGCAAAAAGTTCTTTTTTGCCTTCAAAATATGCTCTCATCGTAGAAAGCAAAAGGCTTTTGCCAAAACGTCGTGGGCGACTCAAAAAATAAGTAGTACCTTCATTTGCGAGACGGTAAACAAATTCTGTTTTGTCGACATACAGATATTCGCCAAGGCGAAGTTTTTCAAAAGATTGTATGCCGATTGGAAGTTTTCTGATATTCATAAGGTGATTTTAACATAAAAACATGGATAAATGAATGGGAAGTTTTGAGAATTGTATTTTTTGGGGAGAAATTCTGCAGAGTGGAGATTTTTTTTCCAGGGGAAGCCAGGGATAGAATTTCGGTCGCCCCGTAAGGTGGGCGGCTACCAGGCGTGGAGCGGTTTAGCCACCGCAGGCTGGGGCTGGAGAACTGGGGAAGTGCAGGCTGGTGGCCGGATGTTTGTCTGGAGCGGGGAATGTTGCTGGGTGCTAGAAAATCTGCGTGGGGTGTGGGGCTTTTGCCTGGCAGGCGTGATTTTTGCCTGGAATTGGGGATTTGCCTTGCGGTTAGAAAAATCAGTCCCAACCGAGGAGGCCGAGCGTTAGCGAGCCGCGGAAGGCCTGTTGGAAAGACTAAATTTTGCTAAAAATCTGATTTTTTCCATAAAATGTGGTAGATTTGTAAGATGTGATTTGATGGAGATTATCATGAAGTTTAAAAAAATTACGAAAATTGCTTTTGGGGCTCTGATGATTTTGACTCTGGCTTCTTGTGCGACTAAGGTGAATGTTCGGATGACGCGGCCGGCTCAACTGGACTTGAATGGGGCGGAGACGATTTCTGTTTTACCTTTCGTGCCTTTTGCCTACTACAACAATGGTCTTGATTTTGTGGTGGGGGCTTTTTTTGGTTCTTTTGACAGGGCTGGTGGGCAGGAAAAAAAAGCTTTGAATTATTTGAAGTCGGAAATTGAAAGTGGACTGGCGGCTTCTCCTTATATTACTCTCGTTTCTTCTTCGGCTGTTCAGGCTGCTATAAAAAATGGGACTACGAATCCGGCCGATGTTTATTTGACTGGCCAGGTTACGAATTTTTCTGTGCATGATGACAGGCAGGATTATAAGCGAAAAGTTAAAGATGGTTATTATAAGGATGATGGGGAATATGTAAAACCTGTTTATGTGCATGAGGATCAATTTTCGCGGAGAGTTGAGCTTGATCTTTTGTATCAGGTTGTTGATAGCGGTTCTAATCAAATTCTTTCCTATAAGAAAGTAAGTATTTCGGATAATTCTTCTTATTATGATAATCCTAAAAACTTACCGGCTGCTTTTTCGGTTATTCAGTATGATTTATCCAGGACGGCTAGTAAAATTTTGAAAGAATTGCAGCCTTATCAAATTACGAAAACTATAAAATTGCTGGAAGATAAGGGAAAGCCTAAAAATCCGGATTTTAAGTATGCTGAAAATCTGGCGGATGATGGCTATATTTCGGAAAGTTATGATGAATTTTCCAGGATTTACAAAGAAACTGACATGATGGAAGCCGGCTACAATGCGGCTATGCTAAAAATGGCTCTGGGAAATCTGGAATGGGCTGAATCTGAAATGTCTGCCTTGTATGAAAAATTTAGTGATGAAAAAGTTTTGGCTGGTTTGAAGGATATTAAAAACGAGATTTATCAGGCTAACAGGTTGAAGCAGCAGACTGAAAAATCTGATGTTTTGGAGGCTGATTTTTAAGATTTTGGATTTTTAAGATTGCGGATTTTTGCGTGAAAAAATTGTCTTGGCAACTGGCCATTTTTCCGCCTTATTCCGCATACTTTATCCAGGTCTCATAAAGATCTTCTGGATTTTTCATAAGCTTGGTTCTTATTCCGATTGAGGCGGCTGCCCGACAGTTTTCTTCCTTGTCATCAACAAAAAAACTTTCTGTGGCTTTTGCATCTTCTGCTTCCAAAATGGTCTGGAAAAATTTTAAATCTGGCTTTGCAAAGCCGATTTTGTTTGAAGCATAAGTCTGGTCGAAGTAGGAATAATCCCCTCGTTCTAAGTGATTTTCCCAGTGACTTTGAATTGTGTTAGTTCCGCAAACGACCCGGTGTTTTTTTCGCAGGGCTTTTATTAATTCTACAGTTTTTTGATTTAATTCCGGGTGAAAATACAGCCTGAACAAATCAGTTTCTGCGGTTTTTATCGTATTTATATGCCAATTTTCTGAAAAAGGATGGCCCAGCATCAAAATATTATCAGCACCTTCCCGCTGTAAAATTTTTATGCGGAGGTTGAATTCTTCCCAAAATTTATTTACATCTATTTTGCCAATTTCCAGTTCGTGCCAGATATTTGAATTGTTAAGCCGGCAAATTTCAAAAAAATCAGACTTGGAAATATTGATTTTTTTATAAATTGCGTCCATCTGAAATGTGCTTGTCACGACGCCACCCATGTCGAAAATAAATAGCATGTCAAAAGTATAGTTTAAAAACTATTTAGTTTCTACTTAATTTTCGCTATAATTTTCCTTATGAGTACCAATAATTTTCCTAGAGTTTTTTTGAAGAGTAAAGAAGAAAAAGAGATTCAGCAGGGCTATCCCTGGGCATTTGACAACGAAATTTCGCATATAAAACATCGTAAAGATGAAAAATCTGAATGGAAAAATGAAGATTTAGCTGATTGCAGTCTTGCTGACGGTTCTGTGG
This sequence comes from Treponemataceae bacterium, assembly GCA_963624615.1. Taxonomy (GTDB): domain Bacteria; phylum Spirochaetota; class Spirochaetia; order Treponematales; family Treponemataceae; genus Treponema_D. Next base: position 2,962 of record CAVFQN010000226.1, read on the forward strand.
TCGAAGTTTATACCAAAGCCGGTGGATTTTTGGGAACCGGCGTTCTAAATCGTAAATCTAAAATAACGATTCGCCTTATTTCGGCTGACCATGCAGACCAGATTATGGAAAATCCGGCAGATTTTTATGAAAAGAAAATTCAAAATGCTTATGATTTGCGACAGTCTTATTATTCACAGGAGGATTCTTACCGTTTAGTTTTTGGTGAAGCTGATTTTATTCCGGGCTTTATTTGTGAGCGTTTTTGTGATGAAAAAAATCGGGTTTTCCTGGTTGTTCAGTTTTTGTCACTTTCCTGTGAAATTTTCAGGGAAGAAATTCTTGGAGCTTTGAAAAAAATCTGCAAACCGGACGGAATTTACGAGCGAAGTGATCTTTCTGTCCGTGATAAGGAAGGGCTTGTTCAGACGGCAGGCTGGCTTGGTAAGGAGTTTGAAAGTCAAATTACGATTGTCGAAAATGGCATAAAACTTGGTGTGGATATTGCCAATGGCCAGAAAACCGGCTATTTTCTGGATCAAAAATTCAACCGCCTGGCTGCCGCTCGTTTTTGCAAGGGGAAAAGGGTTTTGGACACTTTTACCCACACCGGGGCTTTTGGCTTGAATGCCGTAAAGGCTGGTGCAAAGGATGTAATTTCTGTGGATATTTCTCCGGAAGCGGTTGAAATGGTAAATCATAATATCACTTTGAATGGGGCCGAAAATTCTATGAAGTCTCTTTGTGCTGATGTTTTTGATTTGCTCAAAAAATACGAAGCTGATGGCGAAAAGTTTGATGTGATTATCCTTGATCCTCCGGCTTTTACAAAATCTGCAAAAATGATTCAAAAGGCTTATGGTGGTTATAAGGAGATAAACCTTAGGGCTCTCAGGCTTTTGAACGAAGGTGGAATTTTAATTACCTGTTCCTGCTCTTATTTTATGGAAAGCCATATGTTTTGTGATATGCTTATGCACGCCGCAATGGACAGTCATAAGCGTCTGCAGATTCTCGAAAAGCGTGGAGCCGGCCCTGATCATCCTGTTTTGCTGGGCTATCCTAAGTCTGAGTATTTGAAGTGCATTATTTGCAAAGTTGATTAGGGGACTTGCCTTGGTGGGGCAGAAAACTTGCCCTAGGCGGGCTGTTGCTTTTGTTTTAGCTTGGGGCCAGTCCTTTTGAAAGAGGATTTTATGACAAAATATAATTCTGTAATAGTTTTAGGGCCTACCGCTGTGGGAAAAACTTCCATTGGCGTAGCTCTTACCCATCATTTTGGTGGGGAAATTATTTCGGCTGACTCCCGCCAAACTTATCGTCATCTGGATATTGGTTCTGGAAAAGATCTGGGGGAATATGTCGTTGACGGCCAGATTATCCCTTATCACTTAATCGATATTATTGATTTGCCTGCAGAATATACAGTTTACGATTATCAAAAAGATTTTTACAAGGCTTTTTCGGAGATTCAGGGGAGGGGGAAAATCCCTTTTGTGGTAGGCGGAACTGGAATGTATCTTGACGCTGTAATCCGCGACTATCAGCTTGTAAATCTTCCTGAAAATAAAAAATTGCGGGAAGAACTGGAAGCCACCCCCCTGGAAATCCTTGCTGACCGTTTGTTAAAAGAACAGCCGGATTTGCACGTTATGGCGGACTTGCAGGAAAAAAATCGGGTGATAAAGGCCCTGGAAATAATAGAAGCAAAAAAAGCAGGTTATGATACGACTTCTGACCACCGTCCTCAAATAAATCCTTTTATAATTGGAACAACTTTGCCACGCCCCCAACTCTGGGAAAATATTTCGCTAAGGTTAAAAGAAAGACTGGACTGCGGAATGATTGAAGAAGTTGCTGCTATTCATGATTCTGGAATTTCCTGGGAAAGACTTGAGAAATTGGGACTGGAATACCGATTTTGTTCTTTGTTTTTGCAGGGGAAAATCACTACGAAAGAAGAATTGTTTGAAAAACTTTTTATTGCAATCCGACAATTTGCAAAAAGGCAGGAAACCTGGTTTAGGATGATGGAGAAAAAAGGGGTAAAAATCAACTGGCTTAATCCTGTTTCAAAAGAAGAAAGAATAAGCCAGGCGATTGAGATGGTTAGTGAAAATCTGTAAAAGTACAAAATATCAGCAAATGCTTAGGCATTAACTGCGATTTTTACTGTTTCTGTGATTTCTGTGAGATAGCCAGTTCTAATGCAAGAGTCAAAAAGTTCTTTTGAAATATAGTCAGTTTTTACGTCTTCATAACCGTCCATGTCGCGAACGATTTTTACAACGAAACCGTCTTCCATTTCACGAAGAATTGTCATGTAATCTGTGTTTTTACCAATGCTTTTAAGTGTGTATGTTTTCATTTTTGTTACTCCCATAATAAAAAATGATTTTTTTCTGCTAAATAGCCCTGATATTCTTATAATCGGTTATAATTGAAATAATGTTAGAAAAATTTTCAAAAAATACGATTTTTGACGCACATTTTCACTATTTTTACTGCAAATCTTTGGGGATTTGTGATTTTCCGGAGGGCTGGTCGGGGATTTCCTGTGCTCATTCCAGAGAGGAGTGGGAATTGCAGGAGGATTTTGCGAGAAAGTTTGGAGAAGGTGTCGAGGAAATTGTAGACTGGGGTGGGAGTTTTGCCTTCCAGGGCGGGAGTGTGGCTCTCCAGGGGAGGGATTTAGCCCACCAGCCAGTGGGTATCCCCCGGAACGAGGATTTTTCTCAAAAAATCTACAATCCCCAAAATCCCCCAAATCACCAAAAAAACACCTTCCTCCTAGCCTACGGACTTCATCCTCAAAATGTTGGAAATGAACCCATAAAAGAATCCGCTGATTTTCTGGAAAATCTTGCAGAAAACAAAAAAATCATTGCGATTGGCGAGGCTGGTTTTGATTATTTTAATGACGATTTTAAATCCTACAAAAAAGAGCAGGAAGAAATCTGGAATATTCAGCTTGACCTTGCCCTCAAATATAATCTTCCTCTTGTCGTTCATTGTCGAAAAGCCAACGAAAAACTTTTTGAATATTCAAATAAATTGTCAAAATTGCCGGAAGTTTTGTTTCATTCATTTATGGGCTCTCCTGTTGAAGGAAAAAGTCTTTTGCGAAAGGGGATAAACGGATATTTTTCTTTTGGAAAGCAGATTTTTAATAACAACAAAAAAGTTATTGCCTGTGTAAAAGAACTTCCTGTGGATCGGGTGCTTGGCGAAACAGATGCTCCCTATCAATTTTTGCAAGGGGAAAAATACACACGACCTGGGGAAATTGTAAAAATTCTGGCGGAAATTAAAAGATTGCAGGCTTTGTGATTTCAAAGTAACTTCTAAAAATTGCAATTTTTAGAGGTTCCCATTAGGTGCATTTTTTGAAGATTAAAAATCCTGATGACTAGAAAGCGGATTTTCATTATATTTAATTGCATGACTACTACAAAACAATTTCAGAATTACAAAATTAAAGTTTTTATAAACCTTGCTGCTGCGTCACTTTTTTCTATTTTATCTTTTAGTTTTCATGCTGATATTTCGCTTTTGGCTTTTCCAATCGCACTTTTATATACTGCCGCTACAGTTTTTTTCACTATGAATATGCTTTTCAAAACTGACGGTACTCACATTTTCAAGGTAATTAAATTTACAGAATATCTTCCTTATGTGCTTTTCATCACTTTTATTTTGCGACGGGCTGGCAAAACAGGAACTCCTTATTGGTATGATGTGATTACGGTAATTCTTTGGTTCGTGGTTTTTGTTTTGTCATATCTTAGCTCAAAAGTTTTGTATGATAAAAAAAATAAAAATATTGTGGAAGGGTGGGCGGTTGCTCCAAAAAAACGTCAGTTTAAGGGGCTTGCAAAAGTTTTATTTGAAATTGTTGATTGGATTGACGCCTTGGTCTGGTCGATTTTCACTGTCTTAATTTTCCAGATTTTTGTTTTGCAGTTGTACGAAATCCCTTCGGAATCTATGGTTCCGACATTTCTTATAAAAGACAGGGTTTTTGTAAGTAAGATTGATTGTGGACCAAAATTTCCTCTAACCGACGTTGGCTTGCCTGCTTTTAGAAATTATAAAAGGGGCGACACCATTGTTTTGCGAAATCCTCATTACAGTATGGATCGTAAATCAGAAGTAAAAACTGTCACTTCCCAGCTGGTTTATATGTTTTCTTTGATGACTGTAAATCTTAATAAAGATGAAAATGGGGAGCAAAAGGCCGATCCTCTTGTAAAACGAATTACCGGCCTGCCTGGCGAGCAGCTTGTAATGCAGGACGGCACTCTTTATGTGCGTACAAAAGATTCTGATGTTTTTGAGCCCTCCGAAATTGACGCAAAATATGCGACCTGGAATTTAAATTCTATCACAAATAAAAATATCAAAAATAAAATCCAATATTATCCTTTTTCTTCTGATGAATATGAAAAAATGCTTTCGTTTGAAGATGAAAGACGTAATTATGATTTGGATGTGGCAGAAGTTCAGGCCCTGCAGCTTGCCCTGAAATTTAAAAGTCTTGCCTATCAGGATAATTTGATTGGTGATTTTAAAAGTCCAAAACTTTCTGAATATGATTTGTTTAGCAGTGTTCAGCAGCTTACAAAAAATCTTATGGGGCAAAATGGGGGAGCTGCCTGGTTTGAAAACTTTATTACTTCCTGGATTCCTTCAAAAAACAATAGTCGTGACATTTATTCAGAAGCAAATTACCGTTTGAATGTGATGACAAAAATCACCCTGGGCCAGATTGTTGTCCGTTATGCAGAACTTTTAAACACCAATGTAAGTGCAACTTTCTGGGCTTCTGATGCAGATTTGTTGTCTTATTTTGAAAAGGCCGAAACTTTGAACTGGTATATTCAAGGTTTACTCGATGAAAGAAATATGCCAGTTTTTCCGGCAAATGATGCGGATGGTAATCCTCAGTATATTCCAAATAATTGCTATTTTATGATGGGTGATAACCGCTTTAATTCTTTGGATTTGCGTCATTCTTATGATCAGAAACTCAAAGCCCTGACAACAGACGACCCTCTCTCTGTTGAATATTATTCGATTATGGAACCTCAGTATATCAACAAAAAATACATAATCGGAAAACCTGCCTTCCGCTTCTGGCCTGTAAACCGTTTTGGAAAAGTGTAAAATGACATCTCTAAGTCTTTGAAACAGCAAGACTTAGAAGTGCACGTTTTCAAAGTTACCCAAAACAAAAAAAAGGAAAGCCTGAAATCAGACTTTCCTTTTTTTATCTTCTATTTTTTTATCTTCCGCAGCAGTTTTTGTATTTTTTACCACTTCCGCAAGGACAAGGATCATTTCTACCAACTTTTGGTGTAGTTCGGCGAACTGTGATGTTTTCGCCCTGTGACCGTCTGTTTGTAGAAGAAGCTGCAGCCTGGCGTCTTGCTTGGTCTCCGTTGAAAGAAGTCTGGGCAGAACGCTGTGCTTCGTTATTTGCAACCTGATTTCCGAACGAAGAAGTCATTTCGTTGTGCTGGGCATTTATTCTGTCCATCTGCTGTTTCTGGGCTTCCATCTGGCGGCGTCGCATTTCAGCTGCTTCTGGTGAAAGCTGAATTCTAACTTTGAATACTCGGGACATAACTGTGTCGCGGATTGAATCCAACATTTCATCAAAAATATTAAATCCGTCAATTTTGTATTCTGTAAGAGGATTTTTTGAACCATAAGCACGGAGAGAAACGGCTTCTCGCAAGCCTTCCAAGGTTTCCAGCTGGTCAAGCCATTTTCGGTCAATAATCTGAACATACTGGTAGCGGATAAACATATTGAAGTTTTCTTTGCCGGCGAGTGTTTCCTTTTCGGTGATGTCATTCTGCAGGGCTGCAAGAAGGGCTTCTTTTGTAAGATTTTCGGCTGGTAACTGAATTCCAAATGTATTTCGGACACTTTCGTTCAGCTCATTTAACGGAGCATTTGAATGTTTGTCATGTTTTACAGCGTCTTCGTAAGTGTCAAAGAGAATTTCAACTTCATCTTTTGCATTATTCATAACGCGACTAGACAAATCATTATCAGAAAGAATTTCATCTCTCTGCTGGTAAATTACAGTTCTCTGTTCGTTTAAAACATCATCATAATCAAGCAGGTGCTTACGGATTTCAAAGTTACGGTCTTCTACTTTCTGCTGGGCTTTTTCAATTCCCTTGTTGAGCCAAGGATGGTCAATCGGTTCTCCAGGTTGCATGCCGATTCTCGACATCATAGCCTTCATTCGCTCACCACCAAAGAGCCTCATGAGGTCATCGTCCATTGAAATGTAGAACTTAGAACGTCCCGGATCCCCCTGACGGCCTGAACGACCGCGCAACTGGTTATCAATACGGCGTGACTCGTGGCGTTCTGTACCAATTACATACAAACCGCCCAAAGTACGAACTTCTTCATAATCCTTTTGCCACTGTTCTTTTTCGATTGCAAGTGCTGCCTGGTATTGTTCTTCTGTAGCATTTGTACCGGCACGTTTTCTGGCACGGAATTCCGGGTTACCGCCAAGTTTAATATCAGTACCACGACCGGCCATGTTTGTTGCAATTGTAACGGCACCTTTTGCACCGGCTTCTGCAATAATCATAGCTTCGCGAGCATGGTTTTTGGCGTTCAAAACTTCGTGGCGGATTCCCTTCCTTGTAAGAAGGGCAGACAAATGTTCAGATTTTTCTACAGAAACTGTACCAACCAGAACAGGCTGGCCTTTTTCGTGGGCTGCTTTAATTTCGTTTGCAATAGCCTCCCACTTTTCTTTTTCGTTCAAATAAACTTCGTCATTTTCATCTTTGCGGGCAACCGGCAGGTTTGTAGGAATGGCAACAACGTCCAGTTTGTAAATCTTATTGAATTCTACAGCTTCGGTTGCGGCAGTACCGGTCATACCAGAAAGTTTGCCATACATTCGGAAGAAATTCTGGAAAGTGATTGTTGCCATTGTCCTGTTTCGCTGGGCAATTCTGATATGCTCCTTGGCTTCAATTGCCTGGTGCAAACCATCAGAATAACGGCGGCCTTCAAGTACACGACCGGTAAATTCATCAATAATTTCAACTTTTCCGTCGCGAACCAGATAATCAACATCATTATGAAAAAGAATGTGGGCTCTCAAAGCCTGGGTAAAGTAATGGGTGTATTCAAAGTTTTCTTCATCTTCAAGATTTCCAGTAATCAGATTATGCTGATGGAGAATCTGGTTGATGTGGAGCATACCCTTGTCAGTGAAAGAAACACGCTTTGATTTTTCGTCAACAGTGTAGTCGCCTTCGATTTTTGCCCTTTCTTCCGGCGTCATCATCGTTTCATCAGGATATTGACCGGTCTTCTCGTCTTTTGCAACTTCGGTGAGTTCATCAACATATTTATCAACTTCATGATATTTGTAAGTATCATCTTCTCCGGCACCAGAAATGATAAGAGGAGTTCTGGCTTCATCAATCAAAATAGAGTCGATTTCGTCCACAATACAATAGTTGAATCCTCTCTGAACCTTGTCTTTGAGGTCAATCTTCATATTATCGCGAAGATAGTCAAAACCAAATTCATTATTTGTACCATAAGTAATATCACAGTTGTAAGCCGTCTTTCTGGCTTCGTTGTCCATATTCGAAAGAATTGAACCAACTGTACAACCCAGGTAAGAAAAAACAGGACGCATTGTATTGGCGTCGCGTTCAGCCAGGTAGTCGTTGACAGTTACAACGTGAACGCCTTTCCCTGTCAGGGAGTTCAAATAAGACGGAGCAACAGCCACCAGGGTTTTACCTTCACCGGTTTTCATTTCAGTGATTTTTCCCTGATGAAGATTGATAGACCCCATCACCTGGACGTCGAAAGCCCGCTCTCCACGAACACGGAAAGCCGCTTCTCGGACAAGGGCGAAAGCTTCCGGCAAAATATCATCAAGACTTTTACCATTAGCAATTTCTTCCTTGAACCTTTTTGTCTGTTCCGGGAATTCTTCAGCTTTTAAAGATTTTGCCCATTCTTCTTTTGCATTAACCTGTGCCAAAATTGGGCGAAGTGCTTTGACATCTCGGTCGTTTTGTGTACCAAAAATTGCGGTAAGAACTTTATCAATAAACATTATTTTTTCCTTGCAAAAATTAAATTAGTCTCAAAATTATAATCTATTTTCATTAAATTTACTATAAAAGAGTTAATACAGACAAGAAAAAAAGTAACAGTTATGGGCATTTCTAAAAATTGCAATTTTTATAGGTTTCTTTATAATAGTTTTATGAGAAAAACATTTCTGCTTACTTTGGTGACATTTTTTAGTGCCGGATTATTTTTTACTTCTTGTATCGGGAACGAAACAGTTCAATCCATCAGCGAAACGGAACTTTTTACAATTCCTTATGGAAAGTTTGAAGAACAGTTGAGCGTTAGTGATTTGAATAATGTCGGGGAAGTCCGTTTTGGAATTACAATGCAGGATGGTTTCTTCTATATTATAAATGGCGAATCTAAAAAGATTATGGAATTGAATTCCTATGGCGATTTGCTGACCCTTTTTTATAATGATGATTCTGAAATTGCCAGCCTTTTGAGCAAATCAAACAGAGAAGCAAAAAGTCTTCATCACGAAGTTTCTTATCCTTTTGATTATCCAGGAATGATTGCCGTCGATTCCAATAAAAATATTTACACCGTCTGTTCCGTTCCCCGTGACCGCCAGGAGCAGAGTGATGATGGAAAAATGCTCTACAGTCACACTGTTTTGCGTTTTGCCCGCGACGGTTCTTCGGTCGAATACATTGGCCAGCAGGGACCAGGGGGAACTCCATTTCCCTACATCAAAAACATTTACACAACAGCCAAAGATGAACTTGTCGTTGCTGCCGTTTCCACAGAAGGAATGATTATTTACTGGTTCGCCAGTGACGGATTTTTAAAATATATGATTCCTGTTTCTACCCAGAGCATTCCGCTTTTGGGAGATATTGCCGATAATTCCGACAAATTCTGGACAATTTCCAACGTAATTCCAGATCCTCTTTCCTATAAGCTTTATGTGATGATTGATTATTATTCGACCTATCTTGATGAAGATTCCAAGGTTCAGTCGGGAGTAAATTATCTCCAGTCTTTGCTTTATCCTTTTGATATTGAAAGTGGTCTTTACGAAGACCATATCACAATCCCACCTTACGAAGAATCTGTCGTTTCTGATTACAGCCGTTTAACCTACCGTATTCCTTATGATTTTTTAGGCGTCACAAAAAATGGCTGGAAATTTTTTATCGTAAAAACCGATGATGGCTTTAATATCGAAATGATTCAGTCTGAATCTCAAAGAATTCTCCGCCGTCAGTTTAATGTTGACCATAATAATATGCTTTACAATTCTATGGCCCTGTCCCAGGACGGAATTATCACAGCTTTGTACCTGGAAAAAGATTCCGCCAGAGTTGTCTGGTACAGAACTGATAATTTGATTGAAGCAATCATAAAAAACTAAGGAAAAACGCAAATATGTTTGAAGATGTTACAGAAATAGAACCCGATGATCCAAATGATAAAGGTCTGCATTTTTACTACAACCGCGAAGAAAGAATTGCAAATGCTCCCGAAAATGTAAAAGCCTATTACCGGGGAGAAATGAAACCAGTTCGCGGAATAAAAGTTTTTTTGCTTCCTAAAAATCGCTGGATTTTCTTTGCCCTGATTTTTTTTGTGGCAGCAACCTGGATTTACACCGGTTTTAATAAAAGCCGGGCCTATGCAAATATAAATGGCATAAATTACGAATTATCAGCTTTTTCCTATGGTGAAGAAATTTACACTTCGATTTCGCTAAAACGCAGTAAAAGAGCAAAAGATACAAACCCGGCTCATATTACCGCGGAATTTCATGTAATTGATACAAATAATGTTGTTAGCGATAAACAAGTCCTCTCTCTCATTTACTCGGAAGGGGAAGAATATATTCGTGCTAAGTTTACAGATTTTGATATAATCAGAGTTGATGTAATTATAAATGCAGATGGTCAGGAAAAAGAACTGTCTGTACAAGTTAAGAGGTAGATGATGAGCAGGTCGATAGCGTGTATTGATTATAGAAATGGAAAGGTTTTTATTGCAAAACGACAAAATCAAGGGGATATGGCCAACCGCTGGGAATTTCCTGGTGGAAAAATTGATGAGGGGGAAGATTTTGCCCAGGCTATAAAAAGGGAAATGCAGGAAGAATTCGGCGTCCAGGTGGAAGTTGGCCAGCATATTACCCAGACATCCTTTATGCACAAAAATAAAGAATGTTTTGTGGATGCTTTTGAAGTGCATTTTCTGGAAGACGGCCTTCAGCGGAGATTTCTTTTG
>CAVFQN010000226.1:13306-20226 GCA_963624615.1 Treponemataceae bacterium
GCATACCGATTACCGGTGGGCAGATTTGACTGAAATTCCAAAACTTGATTTTGTAGATTCTGATTTGCAGCTTTATCCCGAAATCAAAAAATGGAGCGAAAAAAAATAAAATATGAAAAACTTCTTTTTACTTTTTTCAGTCACCATAATTTTTGGGCTTTTTGCCTCTTGCAGTAAAAAAAATGATGATGTGATTGTTTTTGATGAAGCCCACCCCCTCGCCCTTGCCCCTGATGTAGAGTGGGCAGTTGTAATTGACCCTTATGCTGCCTACAAAGAAAATTATGGCTGGCAGGAAGATGTCAAAGGCCATTGCCGTAAAGGGGATATTTTGCAGATTTTGGGAAAATCCATAGATAGTGCTAATGAATATTGGTATTGTTTTGAAGATGGCTGGCTTCCGGCTTCCTGTCTGGCAGTTTACAGTAACAGGTACAAGGCCCAGGCAGTCTCCAAATCTCTTTTAAACGCAAATAAATAGGCTGAATGCCAGACGAGAATTATGATTAATATAATTGCAGAAATTGGAACTTCCCACGAAGGTTCTATCGAAAAAGCTAAAAAACTGATTGACGCCGCCGCAGATTCCGGGGCTACAACGATTAAGTTTCAGTGGGTTTATGCTGATGAAATTTTGCACCCTGATACTGGTTTTGTAAAATTGCCGACGGGAAATATCCCTTTGTACCAGCGTTTCCGCCAGTTGGAGTGCGATAAATCTTTTTATGTAGAAATGCAGAATTACGTCCATCAAAAAGGCTGCAAATTTTGCTGTTCACCTTTTGGACTTAAAAGCATGGAAGAATTGCTTTCTATCAATCCTGATTTTGTAAAAATTGCCAGCCCGGAACTAAATCATTATAAAATGCTGGAATTTCTTGCTGATTACAGGGCAAAGCAAGAAGATGGAAAAAAAATCCCTGTTATTCTTTCCAGCGGAGTTTCAAAACTTTCGGATATTGAAAGGGCGGTAGAAATTCTTGGCAGGGAGGGAGTTTCCCTTCTTCACTGCATTACAAGTTATCCGGCTCCTGAAGATGAATATAATTTACGGGTGATTACAAATTTAACAGGAATTTTGGGACTTGACTGCGGGGTAAGTGACCATTCTTTGGACCCGATTTTAGTTCCTTGTCTTTCTGTTTTGTGTGGTGGAAAAATCATCGAAAAACACATTACTCTTAGCAGGGCTACCGCAGGTCTTGACGACCCAGTTGCCCTCGAACCCGAACAATTTGCCCTCATGGTTCACACAGTTGGCCAAACCGAGGCTACAATCCGCCATTACGGTCAGGATCTTGCCTTTGAAAGAGTTGTCGATCAGCTGGGCGAACAGTTTGGCAGGGACAAGGTGATGGCAGTTTTGGGAAATGGGGTAAAATCCCTGGCTCCTGCCGAAATTGCAAATTACGAGAGGACAAACAGAAGCCTGCATTTTATGAGGACAATGAAAGTCGGCGAAAAAGTCGCAAAAGAGGATATTGGGATTTTGAGGACAGAGAAAGTTTTGTCACCAGGTTGCAGCCCGGACTTTTACGATTTGCTGGTCGGAAAAAAATTGGCAAGAGATGTAGAAAACGGGGCAGGGGTAAAGCTGGAAGATTTTATGACGTGGTGAATTATGGGGGGCAGGTTCTCTCGGTGTGAAAATTGCCCGTCAGGCGTGCCGTTTGCCCGCCCCGGTGTGAAAATCACCTGCCAGGTGTGCCATTTGCCCGCTCCTGTGTGGAAATCCCCTTCCCGGTGTGAAAATCCCCGCCCAGCCTGCCATTCCCCCAAAACATCTCCATGCTTTATCAATCATCAAAAAAAATATATAAATAAGGGAGCCTCTAAAAATTGCAATTTTTAGAGATGTTCAAAAAAAGGAATAAATATGAAAACAAATGCTTTAAAAGGAATGAAAGATATTTTGCCTGCAGAACAAAAAATGCGGGACTACGTACAGGGAAAAATCCTTGAAACATACCGTGCTGCCGGTTTTGAACGCATTTCCACACCAATTTTGGAAGATTCCGAAAATCTGGATAAATCCGACGGTGGCGACAACCTGAACCTGATTTTTAAGGTTTTAAAACGCGGCGAAAAATTGGATTCCGCCTTGGCTTCCGACCATCCTACCGAAAAAGAACTTTCAGATATGGGCCTTCGCTATGATTTAACCCTGCCACTTACCAGATTTTTTGCAGCAAATCGTAACGAACTCCAGTTCCCATTTAAAGTAATTCAGACAGACCGGGTTTACCGGGCAGAAAGACCACAAAAAGGCCGCCTTCGTGAATTTGTCCAGTGTGATATTGACGTTTTGGGCGATCCTTCCCCGAACGCCGAAGTAGAACTGATTGATATTACCGCCCGAGCCATGCTTGCAATCGGCTTCAAAGATTTTTACATCAACGTAAACGACCGCCGAATTTTGCGTAATATGTTGGAAAATATGGGGTTCGCCCCAGAAAGCCTGGATTCAGTTTGTATCACATTCGATAAACTTGATAAAATCGGGGCAGAAGGAATTGAAGCCGAACTCAAAGAAAAATCCCTGCCAGAAGGGGCAATCACTTCGCTTGTAAAATTTATTTCAGCCGGCGAAATTACCCTGGACGACGTTGCCGCAAAATGTGCAAATCCAGAAATTGCAGACGATTTAAAATATATCATCAAAACTTCTACCCAGGTTGCCGGCGGAAAATATGCTGTAAAATATTGTCCAAACCTGGTTCGCGGTCAGGGCTACTACACAGGGGCCGTTTTTGAAATTGCAAGCCCGCTTTTTTCCGGGGCAATCGGCGGTGGTGGTCGCTACGACAATTTGATTGGCAAATTTATCGGCCAGCAGGTTCCAGCCGTTGGTTTTTCCATTGGTTTTGAGCGGATTTGCAGTATCCTCCTGGAACAAAACTATCAGATTCCCGGTGCAAAAGAAAAATGTGCCCTCATGTACGATGACGCCACTCCATTTGCGGATGTTATGGCCGAGGCAGAAAAACTCAGACAAAATTACACCGTATCAATCTTGAAAAAAGCAAAAAAAATGGGCCCCCAGTTTGATATGCTTGAAAAACAAGGTTATACAAAATTTGTTAAGTTTAATGGGGGAAAATTAGACACCTAGTCGCCTTCCGCGGCTCGCTAACGCTCGGCCTCCTCGGGCTACTGTCGTAGCCCTGCGGTGGCTAAACCGCTACACGCTCCACCCGCTGCACAGGGCTGGGCGTTCAAAAATCTTCCCAAAATCTCAAAGCGGGCTCGTTATTATCAGGCGGTAATGGACGTAGACAACCTGCAGCCCGGAGAAGATTACAGCAATCTTAAAGATTTTTATGTGATTTTTTTGTGCTTGGGTGACCCAATCGGAACTGGACTTCCGGTTTATACTTTTCATCATCGAGCGGACGAAGATTTTGATTTTTTAATGAAAGATGGAACCACAACGGTATTCTTTAATGCAAAACAGTATGATAAAATGGATGCATCAGAACGGCGTTCGTTTTTCGAGTACTTGTGTAAGCAAAAAAAACAGTTTCTGCTTTTACCGACAAATTATCATCTCTCGTAGAACGTGTAAAAACATCTCCACAAGAGAGGAAAAGTTATATGATGTTTGAAGAGATTGTAAGGAAAAGACATGACGAAGGATTTGAAGAAGGTAGAGAAGAAGGACGACTTGAAACTGCAAAAAACTTACTTGAAAATAAAATTGCTCCAGGGCTTATTGCAAAATGTACTGGATTACCACTAGAACAGATTCTTGCATTACAGAAAAAAGTTTGTGTGAACGCGTAAAGTGTGCTGTAAAAGAACAACTGTAAAAACATTCTTTTATTTTCTAAAATTTAGTGGTACACTTGTAGGCTATGAAAACATCTACAAAAAATACGAATTTTAGAAAATACCATACATTTTGTAAAAATAGCCTTTTCGCCTTTATTTTCCTGCTTGCACTTCTAACCTTTTCCTGCTCGTCCTTCGTACAGGAGCCCGAAACTGACGAACAAAATACTGAAACTTCGATCGAAGACTCTTCTACCATGAATATGGCTTTTCCCCAATCCCTTTTGAGGGAAGTTTTGGATATTGCCATTGAAAACGTTTGTAAATGTACCCTAAAAATTACAGTTTCCGGGGATTTTGACACTTCTCCAATCGAAAAGACCTGGGACATTACCCTAGAATCCATTTATTCTACACCATCATATAAAATCGAAAACTTGCCTGGCAACGTGGAATTGTCTGTAGATGTCGAAATCTTGCTAGATGACGAACCTTATTACAAATCAAAAACGGCAAAAGTCACCCTCACAGAAGATACACACATTTCCGTAAAATTATTAAAAGTAGGCTCTCTTGCCGATGTTTCCGACTTAAAAGCCGATGTAAAAGATTCAATTGTTTTCCTTACCTGGACAGACCCGACAATAGCAAAACTTTTTGGCATGGAAGTGACATACACGAGTACCAATAACACTACCGGCAGAGCCGTCATTCTTCCTGCTATGGAAAAAGACTCTTTATTTGTGGCCCCAAATAACGGCGGCATAGCGATAGTTGATTTAGCAGCTGGAACTTACACCTTTACGGTAAAATCTATGGACGTGAACGGCAGTAAAAGTGCAGGCGTCTCTGTCGAAGCAACCGTAGAAGAAGTAACAGAACCTTCACCTTTAAATGTTACGGTCACCCCATCTACAACTGAGATGACAAATCAGAATATCTCTGTAAATATAACCATGACTGCAAATTCTGATGACCCAACTACAGCCATCAGCGAACTTTACGCTGCAAAAGGAATGCTCACAACAATCGAAGAAATCACAAATGCAGAGGACCGCCAGACGCTCACCATAAGCAAAAGCCAGACATCCGATACAATTCAAAATGCAAGTTTTACGGTAAGCGAAAATGGAACTTATACCATTCTTGCCACAGCCCAGAACGGAATGACGGCTTTTAAATACATTTCAATCAGCAATATCGACACAAGTATACCTGACGAGGTTTCTGACCTGTCTGCTCTTGTAAGAAAATCTGATGTATTTCTTTCCTGGACAGATCCGACCGCAGACAATCTTTTTGGTATGGAAGTAACGTATACGAGTACAAGCGGAACTTCCAGTTCAAGTTCAAATGGTGCTGGCAGGGCAATTCTCCCGACAATGGAAACAGGCTCTTATTTTGTTGCTCCTGGTAGTGAAGGAATTATAATATCAAACTTATCTGCTGACACTTACACTTTTACTGTGAAAACTATGGATGTGAATGGCAGTAAAAGTGCTGGCCTTTCGGTAACAGCCACTGTCGAATTATCACCTGTAACTGCAAATAACGGCCAGGTTTTGGAAGTCTTACTTTCTACAAATCAGATAGATTTAGCTAATGTAACCTCAGAATCTACAAGCACGGTAACCGTAAAAGGCACAAATTTTAATCAGGCATCTTCAATCAAACTTCAACTTTATGATAGTGATGGTAACCAGTCTGGAAATTCTATTGAAGTAGATAATTCAAGATTTTCTCAAGCAACAACAAGTTTTTCTACAAATTTGTCTATACCGCAGTCTGATGATTTTTACACAGTAAAAGTTTTGATAGATGATGTTGTACAAAGTAGAACTGCAAGCCTTCAAGTTTATTCTGCTCCAAGTTTTTCTGAATTTACAATGCCTGTAAATGTTGGAAATGCATCTTCTGGTAAAACAGTGATAGCAAGTGTAAAAGGCAAAAACTTTAAAAATCCAAATATAAATGCAACTTCAGATTTTATTATAACTTGTAGTGATGATGGAGGAGCTGAAATTGTGGATGATGCTACAGTTACAATGGAAAATGATAAACTTTTGACTGTAAGTTTAAAAATACCAAGTCAGGCTAATGTTTACACTGTAAAAATATCTTGTAGAGAAGAAAGTAAAGGAGGGATGTTTACGGTAAGTGATACTAAGTCCTTTGCTGTGGGTGATATTGTATTAGCCGATAAGAAGACTGCTAAGGCTGATACTTATTCCGCAGATGCAGGTAACCCGGCTGTTGGAGTAATAGCATTTATAAATGATAAAGGCTGGCCTGTTGTTTTGGGATTGCAAAAATCAGAGTCAACTTTGCAATGGGCACCAAGTGGAACTTCTGGTTACTCTACAAATTTTGAGGGAATAAGGGCAAGTGCTACTAAAAGTTCAGAAGGCTCTACTTTTGGCGGAGATGTAGATGGTAGTGATAACTGGGAATATGTAAAAAAATAGATTCTGCAGGGGCAGAAAGTGCAGAGGCAAATTATCCTGCCTTTTATTATGCTGAAAATTATGGGAAAACGTTACCAGAAATATGGACATCAGATTGGTATTTACCATCTGTTGTAGAACTTCTTAAGGTGTTTGACAATAAGACTAGTTTACAAACAAGTTTAACTGCAGTAGGAGGTCTTTCTTTTAATAATTATTGTTATTGGAGTAGTTCACAATCTATTTATGATACTTGTGTTTACTATGTATTTTTCTCTCAAGGAAATTTTGGGGTTAGTAATGGTAAGGCGTATTCTAATTACGTTTTAGTTCTGCATACTTTTCCTGAGTAAGGAGAAACTCTGAAAAAGGGAGGTCTAATTTCAGACGTTAGCAAGCAATGCTACCGTCTGTGATAGATTATAAAGCGTCACCTTGTTTCCGGGGTGTGGGGTTATGCCCTGTCCTTTAACTCCACAACAGTTTTCAGAGGTAGCTCAGTCGCTTCCGCAATTTTTTCTAAAGGCAAACTCATGATAAGCAATTTTTTTCGCCGTCTCAAACTTAGTGTTGTAAGCCCCCTGTTCGATTCCTACTGCTATCCCTTCCTCACGTCCCTTCTCCATTCCTTCTGCTATTCCTTCCTCTCGTCCCTTTTTCATCCCATCTTCGAACTTTTCTTCCATCAGCATTTCAAAAGTCATA
>CAVFQN010000227.1:0-11575 GCA_963624615.1 Treponemataceae bacterium
TGCCGCGAGGACTTAGAGCGTTAGCGAACAGCGGAACAGCCGACCCGTAGCGGAGCGGAGGGGAACGCCCAAATCTCTCTGTAAAATCACTTTTTAAATCCCTTGCCCTAACTTAATCATAGTATTAAAATATTTCCGTTAATTTTCTTATTATGTGATAAAAGGTGGTTTCTATGACTTTAGAAATGTTAGATAAGTCAGTTCGTCGTGTTCCTGATTTTCCAAAACCAGGTATTCTTTTTTATGATATTACTGGTGTGCTTGTAAATCCTGAAGCTTTGAAATTTGTAATAGATCAAATGGTCGAAAAGTATAAAAATCAGAAAATTGATGCTGTTGCTGGCGTTGAAAGTCGTGGCTTTGTTTTTGCGGCTCCTTTTGCTGAGCGTTTGGGAATCCCTTTAATCTTAATCCGTAAAAAAGGTAAGTTGCCGGGCGACACTTATCAGTGTTCTTATTCGCTGGAATACGGCACTGCCACTATTGAAGTTCATAAATCTGATGTTAAAAAAGGTCAGAATATTCTGGTTGTTGATGATTTGATTGCGACTGGTGGTACTTTGGCTGCTTCTAAAAATCTGATTGAGCAGGGGGGGGGTATTGTTACTGATTTCTTTGGTGTGATTGGCCTGCCTGCTTTGAATTACGAAAAAGCCCTTGAGCCTTGTAAAGTTACGACTTTGATTAATTACGACGGTGAATAAGGAAATTATCATGATAAAATTACCTGCAAAATATAAATCAATTTTGGGAAGTCGCGAAACTGAACACGCGATTGTTGCAATTAAGGATTTTTTTCAGTTGGCGCTTTCTACAGAACTCAATCTTTCCCGCGTTACTGCTCCGCTTTTTGTTGAAGCTGGTAAGGGAATTAATGATGATTTGAATGGGGTTGAGCGGCCTGTAAGTTTTCCTGTAAAGGTGATGAATGACGCCAAAATGGAAATTGTTCAGTCGCTGGCTAAATGGAAGAGGTTGAAGGTTACGGAACTGGGGCTTGAACCTGGTTTTGGTATTTATACCGATATGAACGCCCTCCGCCCGGACGAGGACTTAGATCCAATTCATTCGATTTATGTCGATCAGTGGGATTGGTGTATGGCTATTGATGAAAAGGACAGGACTGTTTTTTATCTTCACGAAATTGTAAAAAAGGTTTACCGCTGTATTCAGCGTACGGAATTTTTCCTTTTTGACCGTTATCCTGAAATTAAGCCTATTTTGCCAAAAGAAATTAAAATTCTTTATGCTGATGATTTGCAGAGAGAATATCCAAAACTTTCTCCAAAAGAGCGGGAAAATAAGGTCGCAAAAGAATATGGGGCTGTTTTTATCACTGGTATTGGTGGAAAACTGCCTGACGGAACTATTCACGATGGTCGTGCTCCTGATTATGATGATTGGATTACAGAAACTGGTGACGGTCACCGCGGTTTGAATGGGGATATTTTGGTTTGGAATCCTGTTTTGGAACAGGCTTTTGAATTATCTTCTATGGGTATTCGGGTAAGTCCGGAAAGTCTCAAGGCTCAGCTGGAAGAGCGGAATGCTATGGATAGGGCTAAGCTTGATTTCCATTCTAAATTGCTTAATGGTCAGTTGACTCAAACTTTGGGTGGTGGAATTGGCCAGTCAAGGCTTTGTATGTTCCTTTTGAGAAAAGCCCACATCGGCGAAACTCAGGTTAGTATTTGGCCGGATTCGATAAAGGAAGACTGTAAGGCTCATGGAATTTCTTTGCTGTAAAGGTTCATGTCTGTAAAAATTTATGGCGAAAGAATACAAATTTTCGGCGGCAGAATTAGAATCTCAAATCTCCCATCTTGCGGAAAAAGGGATTACCGAACTTTCGATTAATGACCTGGAACTTTCCAAAGACAAAAAAAAACTTATCCGTCTGATTAATAAAATTGCAGACCAGGCTCCTGATCTTTTTGTTTCAATCCTCGTAAATGCCAGTGTGATTGACAGGGAACTGGTAACCGCTGCCAGTCAGATTTTCCTTTCTTTTGATATTCCCCTGGAATGTTCAGAAAAAGGTGGAAAACTTCTTTTTGATAAAAAATTCTACGCAAACAAGGCCCGTCTTTTGAATGATTTTGGGCTTGTTTTTGGTTTTCAGCTTGATTATGCCCTGGTTCCAGGTGATTCGCTAAAAGCTTTTTCGGATAGGTTGGATTTTGTCCTTCAGCAGTATCCTAATCATCTTGATTTTCCTCAGACCGAAAAAAATGCAGACGTTGATGATGGTCATGTGACTGGGCTTTTTTCTGGGCAGGATATAAGATATTGTCGGGATTTGGCTTTTGCCTGCCGAACTTTTTACACGAATGGTCGGGCTGTTCCCTGGTTTTTGTCAGCTTTGAAGCCTTTGCGGATTTATCCTTCAAAATTTTTTGCTGATTTTTCTGAATGGCAGCATTGCAATAATTGTGATTTTAAGAGCGGATTTATTCCCGAAAATGAAAATCACAAATCAATTGAAAAAATGCAGCTTTTATTTTTGACCGAAAAATATGAAGAAAAAAAACAGCACAGCCTTTTGCCGGTTGTTGAAGATATTGTGAAAATTAACGGAGCAATGTCGCGACTGGCAGGCGAAAACGAAGAATCTACAATTAAAACTTCTTATAATCCTGATGATTTGTTCAGCCAGGAAGCTATGGATTTTGCCGCTTTTAGTGATAATGTGGTGATGGAAGATTGCCGGGTTCACATTTTTGCAGGCCAGGAAGGCCCGGATTATGAGATTGTGCCTTTTTAGAGTCTCCCTGATAATCCCTTGCAGGTCTTCCATTTGCTGGGTGAAGGGGCTTTTTCCGGAAAAACATGATTTTGACTTTTTGTACGACAGAAAATATCAGACTGGATGAATTTTTAAGGCGGGAACTGCCTGGAAAAATTGGCACTGGGGAGAAAAATAGCCTTCCAGGGGCAATCGATAAGTCACCTGTAAGCGGAAATCTCCCTGCCAATGACAAACTTGCCTGTTCAAATTCAAAAATCCGCCGCTTGATTATTGCCGGCTGCCTTACTGTGAATGGCCACAAAATTACAAGACCCGCCTTTGAACTCCGGGGAAAATCCTCTATCATCATAAATTTTGACAAAGAAAAATTCTTTTACGAGAAGCAGGCTGATGACATAAAATTTGAAGTTAATGATCAAGCAATCCTCTTTGAAAATGATGACTTAATTTTTGTGAATAAACCTGCCTTTTTTCCGGTCGAACAGACAATTGTCGGGAATCGGGATAATCTTCATAACGCTCTTGTCCGCTATCTTTGGGCTAGAAATCCTTCTCTCAGAAATCCTCCTTACGTCGGCATTATGCACCGGCTAGACCACGAAACTTCCGGAATTATTCTTTTTACGAAAAATCGAGCCGTAAATAAAAGTGTCCAGTCTATGTTCCAAAATCACAATTTTGAAAAAGAATATACCGCCATTGTGACTAGCAGCAAAGTTTTGAATATTGGTCAGAAATTTACAGTGGAAATGTTTATGGAAAGAATCAGCGGTAAAAGCCAGCAAGGAAAATGGGGGCAAGTGCCAGAAAGCAGGGGCGGAAAATATTCCAGAACGGATTTTGAAGTGGTGGGGATAGTGAAGATTGATGAAAATGGTCGCCCTGGAGGAATTGTTACAGGAGAAAATCTACAAGGCGAAAGATCCCAAAATAAAAAGTCTCAGAATAAAAAATCTCCCCAGTTCTGTTATCTGATAAAGGCAAATCTCTACACCGGTCGCACCCACCAGATTCGCGTTCATTTAGCCAGCAAAAATATGCCGATTTTGGGTGACATTTTGTATGGCGGAAGAAAATCGGATAGGGTATGGCTGCACGCCAGCAGGTTCAGGGGAATGGGAATTGAAGTGGTGTGTGAGATGAAAACTTGCACAGAGGGAAATCCGGCTAGATTGCCCTAGTTTTGATTTGGGAAAAAAATCTTGCAAAAAAAAGGCTTAGTTCTAGGCATCTCTAAAAAATCATCTTCGATGCTTTTTCAGAGATGCCCTATCCTACTTCTTTGTCCAATACACAGTGTACTTTTCATCAGTCACTTCGTACAAAGGCACAAAGGTCGTTTCTCGATCCTGGCCAACCGTCCTGTAGGTCGACTGTTGCCATGGAAAAGTCGTGTATGTGTGTTCCTGGGCTTGGCGCAAAACTCCAGAAATTCCATTCGCAGTTTTGATTCCGTAGTCATTATCAGAAAGTCCTGCAAGGACAATCGGACCTTCCATGATGGCTGTTTTTTCCGGCATGTCAGAAAGTTTTGCTTCTGTGATTGTGGCTGCCAGGTAAACAACAATTTCTTCGTTTTTCCAGTTTTTTCGGATATTTAAAAATCCGCATTTGTCGCAATTTCCTGGCACGTCAATTTCGTTGCCGTTTACGGTTACGGTCGGTTTTCCAGCAATCCAGGAAGGAATTCGCAGGGATAGGGTGAATTCGCTATCAGCTTGAACCTGGAATTTTATCAGCCAGCGAGATGACTGGCTGTTGTCTGAATCATCAAAAAGGGCCGTATCATTGTAATATTTCATTGCCAAAGTTTGCGAAATGGTGATTTTATCCTCACCAATGACAAAATGTCCTTCTGATGGAATATACTGGCTCACATAAATTCTAGCTTCTTCGGCTGCCTGATAGTAACAGAGGCTTGGATAAAGGGTTTGAGCCTGAACCATTGTCCCATGACAGCACCAGAAGTCGCGGGTAGGGCTTCCCCATTTTTTCATACTTCCAGATTTTAGCGGTAGAAAATATGTTGGCATACCAGTTTCTTTGTTTTGCTGGGCAAGAAATCCGTTGTAAAGATTTTTTTCGATGTAATCAAGATATGTCGCATTGCCTGTAAATCTGAAAAGATAATCAGCAACTCTTACCATGTTGTAAACTGTGCAGAATTCCTGATTTCGCTCTCCAATATAAGAGCCTGCCAGGTGAGGCGGTGTCCAGAATTCTCCAGCCCCTTGGCCGCCGGTGCAGTAAGATTCCCGGTCTGTCACTCCACATTTCCAGAATTTTTCCAGAATATCCAGATATTTTTTGTCACCAGTAACTTCATAAAATTTTGCTGCCCCATGGATAAAAGGAATACTTGCATTTTGGTGACTGTTTGTAAGGGGATCTTTTCCATTTAATAAATCATCAAAAATGGAAGGATTTGCGTAGCGGTCTGCCAGTGTCTGATATTTTGGTCTGCCGGTAAGTCTGAAAAGTTCTTCCCAAACTTCAATCATTCCGCCTTGTTCGCCTTTGTAAATAGCCCAAGGATTTTCGCTTTTTACAACTTTGTCTGTCCATTTTACATACCAGTCGGCAAGGTTGCTGAGAATTGATAATGCTTTGCGGTTGCCGGCGTATTCGTTTGCGTGAATTAATCCCAAAATCAACTTGTGCATTGTGTATTGCGGCGACCAGATATAGTCATTTTTTTCTAGTTTTGTAAAATATTTTTCTGGAAAAGGACCAATCCATTTTCCGCCGTTTAATTTTTGGCAGCGGTCTAATTCTTCTATTATGTAATCCAATTTTGCTTTGAGTTCAGAATCATCATTTGTCGCAATCAGCATGGCAGCAGCTGAAAGCCAGTGTCCCAAAAAGTGTCCGCGGAGCTGGCAGGTTGGAGCTTCCCAGCCCCAGTGGATATTTGCTTTGGCAGGATCATCAATCACCTGCAAACCTGGAATTATAATTCCAGCTTCCCAGTAAAAATTCTGAAGCAGGCACTGACTGTCCAGACTCAATAAATATTTTCTGTTCAAATTTGCACGGTCGGTGAAAAGCCCTGGCAAAAGTTTGACTTTTCCATTTTCAATCGAATTTATCATCAAAAACTCCTGATTTTGTGATTCTTAGTTCTTATCATTATACTTACTGATTAAGAAAATTTGTATTTTTTTTAAGAAATTTGTTGACGATTTAATCTATAAATCAGTAAGTTTAAAAATGATAAAAGATTTGAACCTGAAAAACGCTGATGCGTTACAACAAAATTGAGAAATTGAGGGACTTAATTAATGGCAGAAAAAGAAGATAAGACAGAAAATCAGACAGAAGAAAAGAAAAATGAAAATGTAGAAGAAAAAACTGCTGAAAACCAATCTGAATCTGATGCTAAAGCTGGTGATAAAACAGAGGCAAATGCTGATGACGCCGGCAAAACCGAAGAAAAAAAGGAGAAAACTCCTGAAGAACGGATTGCAGAACTTGAAAAAGAAGTTGCAGACCTTAAAAATCAGGCTCTTTACAAGGCTGCCGAAAACGACAACTGGCGTAAACGTATGATGCAGCAGAAAGATGAATCTGTAGCTTATGCAAATGCTTCTTTGCTCGGTGATTTGCTTGATAGTCTGGATAATTTTGATCGTACAATTGATGCGGCAAAAGACGCAAAAGATGCTAAGTCAATTGCAGATGGAATCAAGATGATTAACAAAGGGCTTGTTAAGATGCTTGAAGATAAATACGGTCTGGTTGGCTATGGAAAATCAGGGGACGAATTCAATCCTGATGAACATGAAGCAATCGGTCGAGTTGAAGATGAAAAGGCAAAAAAGGAGACTTTGGATCAGGTCTATCTGAAAGGTTACAAACTTAAAGATAAGGTTATCCGCCATGCGAAAGTAATGGTAAGGGTTCCAAAGGCATAAAAATAGTAAATAAAAGGAGTATATATTATGGGAAAAATTATTGGTATTGACTTGGGAACAACAAACTCTTGTGTTGCTGTAATGGAAAATGGTGAACCAGTTGTTATCCAGAACTCAGAAGGAGGACGTACAACTCCTTCTATCGTAGGTTTTACAAGTAAAGGAGACCGCGTAGTTGGTGCACCTGCTAAAAACCAGATGGTTACAAACCCTAAAAACACAGTTTATTCTGTAAAACGTCTTATTGGGCACAGATTTTCTGAACTTCAGGGCGAAGCTACAAAACTTCCATATAAAATTGTTGATAACGGACAGGATTGCCGTGTTGAAATTGATGAAAACGGCAGCAAAAAACAGTATTCTCCACAGGAAATTTCTGCTTTTATCTTGCAGAAAATGAAAAAAACTGCAGAAGATTATCTTGGTTCAGAAGTTACTGATGCGGTAATTACAGTTCCTGCTTACTTTAATGATGCTCAGCGTCAGGCTACAAAGGATGCTGGTAAAATTGCTGGTTTGAATGTTCAGCGTATTATCAACGAACCTACAGCTGCTGCTTTGGCTTTTGGTTTCAAGGAAGATCAGAATAAAGAAAGAACTATTGCTGTATACGACCTTGGAGGTGGTACATTCGATATTTCTATTCTTGAACTTGCTGATGGTGTATTTGAAGTTAAATCTACAAATGGTGATACACATCTTGGTGGTGATGACTGGGACCGTACAATTGTAAACTGGCTCATCGATGAATTCAAGAAAGATACAGGAATTGACCTTTCAAAAGATCCAATGGCTATGCAGCGTCTTCGTGAAGCAGCTGAAAATGCAAAAATCAGTTTGTCTAACCAGACTACAACAGACATCAACTTGCCATTTATTACAGCCGATGCAACTGGCCCAAAACACTTGCAGAAATCTTTGAGTCGTGCTCAGTTTGAACAGATGACAGATGGACTTTTTGAAAGAACTAAGGAACCTTGTCGTAAGGCTTTGTCTGATGCAGGAATTACAGCTGATAAGATTGATGAAGTTCTTCTGGTTGGTGGTTCTTCTCGTATGCCAAAAGTTCAGGAAGTTGTAAAAGCAATTTTCGGAAAAGAAGGTTCTCGTGCGGTAAACCCAGACGAAGCAGTTGCTGTTGGTGCTGCAATTCAGGGTGGTGTACTTCAGGGCGATGTAAAAGATGTTCTCCTGCTCGATGTTACTCCTCTTTCTCTCGGTATTGAAACAATGGGTGGAGTAATGACAAAACTTATTCCACGAAATACAACAATTCCTACAAAGAAGAGCCAGGTATTCTCTACTGCTGCTGATGGTCAGACAGCCGTATCAATCCACGTACTCCAGGGAGAACGTGAAATGGCAGATCAGAACCGTACACTCGGTCGTTTTGACTTGGTTGGTATTCCAGCCGCTCCTCGTGGAGTTCCTCAGATTGAAGTTACATTTGATATTGATGCTAACGGTATTGTTCACGTTTCTGCAAAGGATCTAGGAACAGGCAAGGAACAGCACATTCAGATTACATCTTCATCAGGATTGAGCGAAGAAGAAATCAACAAAATGGTAAAAGATGCTGAAGCAAATGCAGCAGCCGATAAAGCTCGCCGTGAAGGAATTGATGCTAAAAACGAAGCAGACAGCTTGATTTATGCTACAGAAAAATCACTCAAAGATCTTGGCGACAAAGTTGACGGTGCAGAAAAACAGAAGATTGAAGATTCAATCGCAGCTTTGAAACAGGCTATTCAGGGTGATAATGTAGAAGATATCAAGGCTAAAACTGAAGAATTGAAACAGGCTTCTTACAAGATAGCTGAAGAACTTTATAAGCAGCAGGGGGCAGCTGGTGGACAGCCAGGTGCAGATGCTGGAAGTGCTTCTACAGACGCAGGAACTGATTCAAACGCTGGTGAAGAAAAGAAATCTGGCTTCGACAAAGGCTCAGCAGACGATGTTGAGTACGAAGTTAAGGATGGAGACTAATGTAATGGCAGAGTAGCCGCATTGACGCGATTTTTCGGGAGCATATTCTGAGGTGTGTTAGAATATAATTATAATGCGGACGCTCTGTTCTAAAAGACCCTGTCTTGTTGTAAGATGGGGTCTTTTTTTGGTATACTGTGAAACAGATTAGGTAAAGAAAAATGGCAGCAAAACGTGATTATTATGAAGTATTAGGTGTTGAAAAAACAGCGGATCAGGATGCAATTAAAAAAGCCTACCGTAAACTTGCTATAAAATATCACCCGGATAGAAATCCTGGCGATAAAGAAGCAGAAGAAAAATTCCGAGAGGCGACAGAAGCTTACGAAATTCTTTCTGATGAAAAGAAACGTCCTATCTACGATCAGTATGGTTTTGCAGGCCTTGACGGAATGGGACAGGGAGCCGGTGGCGGAGCAGGTTATTCTCACGCCTTCCACGATTTCAGCGATTTGTTTGGTGGTGCTGGTGGCGGTTTCTCTGATATTTTCGACAGCATTTTTGGTGGTGGATTTTCTGGTTCATCATCTTCTTCTC
Organism: Treponemataceae bacterium; assembly: GCA_963624615.1. Classification (GTDB taxonomy): domain Bacteria; phylum Spirochaetota; class Spirochaetia; order Treponematales; family Treponemataceae; genus Treponema_D. The sequence continues at coordinate 9,187 of CAVFQN010000227.1, forward strand.
GTTCTAGGGGCGGTCCTGCAGCGGGAGCAAGTTTAAGATACGATCTTCGAATTCAGTTTAAAGATGCTGTTTACGGAACTAAAGCTGATATTTCTTTCAAACATAATGAAGCTTGTTCTGTATGTCATGGAAGTGGTGGGGCTGCCGGTTCTTCAAAAAAAACTTGTCCTACCTGTAACGGAATGGGACAGGTTAGACAGGGAAACGGCTTTTTTACGATACAGCAGACTTGTCCAAAATGTGGTGGAAAAGGCACTGTAATTGATAAACCTTGTTCTTCTTGTCGTGGAACAGGCCTCCAGGAAAAATCTAAAATTATGAGCCTTACAATTCCTGCCGGCGTTGATGACGGAAAGCGAATTGTAATTCGTGGAATGGGCGATGCCGGTCAAAACGGTGGTCCAGCCGGAGATTTGGTTGTAGTTCTCCATGTTGAATCTCACCCATTATTTGAACGCGAAGGTTCAGATTTGTATTGTGCAGTTCCAGTTTCTTTGGCACAGGCTGCTTTGGGCTGTGAAATTACGATTACGGCTTTGGATGGCAAAAAAGTTTCTTTCAAAGTTCCGGAAGGTACTTCAAGTGGTAAACTTTTGCGTGTAAAAGGTGAAGGAGTTCCTCTTTCAAATTCTTCTCGCAAAGGTGATTTGTATGTAAAAATTATTGTGCAGACTCCAACCCACCTTTCTTCAAAACAGAAAGATTTACTCAAGCAGTATCTCGAACTGGAAAATCCTCCAAAAGAGCCGGCTTTAATTAATTTGTCTAAATTAGAATAGAAGCAATTATTCAGTATATTGCATGCTGAACTCGCTTCAGATTCGGAATGGCGGTTCTGAGTAGTTACCAAAATCTAAACTTTTTCCGCAAATATGCCGATTATGTGTTAGAATAGTAGAAAGCTGGTTAAAACCTTTTTATGCTTTTAGCCAGCAATTCAGTTCTATACGCTCTTCGAGGTCAACATGTATAAAACGCGGAAAAAAATTGTATTAGTTGGAATTTATATTTTCTCGGTTCTTTTCTTTATTTTTATTTGTCTGTCTCTTTTGCCAGACAAAACTGCAAAAACTTATTCAACAGTTGCATTCCTTGTAACAGCTTTGGTTTTTATGGTTGTTACGTTCTGGGGAAACAGAATGAGATCTTGGCTGCTTGCAAAAGTCCGTCACGATACTTTGGAAATTGGAGAAACTGTAATTCTAAATGACTTTATTAACAGATTGCGTTTCTGTTACTCTCTTGAGGATTTTTACACTGTAATTGGCGATGTTCTTGAAAAACAGGGAGATTGTTCTGTACTCTTTGTTGATCGCAGCAAAAATTATATTCTTTATAACAGTCCTACTCGTAATGCAACGTCTGATTATAATCGCAATAAACTTGATCAGAACTACACTGACACCTGGCCAGATGGTTTTTACTTTTTTGACCGCCATATCGGGGTAACTACAAGGTACAAAAAAGCCCGCGGGTTTTTCATGGTTTTTGAAAAACAGCATATTTATGTTTTCTGCCGTTATACAAAACTTTTTGATTTGGACGTTTATGGCCGTCTTTTTGAAGAGTACAAACGTTTTATTTCGCGTACAAGAACAATCACAACTTTGTCTGAAATTTCTGCTACTACAAAGGAATGGGAACAGCTGGCTATAACCCAGCAGTCATTCCTTCCTCAGAAAATTCCTAATATTCCAAAATTGAAGATTGCGACTTATTACCGACCTTTGGTAAACGTTTCTGGTGACTATTATTCTATTCTTCCAATTGATTCTTCAAAAACCCTGCTTATGCTTGGGGACGTTTCTGGTAAAGGTCTTCCTGCCGCCCTCATCATGGGTTTGGTAATGAACACTGTAAAAATTATTGAAGATAAAGAGGATTTGGTTGGTGTTCTTCACGCTATCGATAAAGCGATTAAGGGAATGCACTTGCAGGATAAATATACAGTATTGTTTCTGAGCGTTATTGATACAGAAAAAATGCGTATCCGCTATATCAACGCTTCCATGTCCGATCCTTTGATTCTTTCGCCTTCTCCTGACGGTTACCGCATAAAACCTTTGACTTCAAATGCCTCTCTTATTGGTATTTTGGATTTGGAAGATGTTTCCGTTCAGGAAAAACGACTTTTCCGTGGCGATACCATTTTGATGGCAACTGACGGTGTTTCCGAAGTTATGGATGATGATGGCGTAGAACTTGGGGATACTGATATTTACAAAAAGACTTTACAGGCTGGTGCTGCAAAATCCCCACAGGAAATGGTAAACGATATTGTTGATTTGATTATGAAGTACAATGGTGATAAAAAACTTCATGATGACGTTACTATGATGATTGCAAAGGTAGGTTACTAATATGATTTATATTTTTTTGAATATAGCAG
>CAVFQN010000228.1:0-8797 GCA_963624615.1 Treponemataceae bacterium
AAAAAAAAGTCCTGCCAGAAAAAACTTTCCAGCAGGACCAAAACGTATAGGAGGTTTTTAGCACCTTCTGTGCTACCGCTAACGCGGATTTTGCCAAAACTATCTTTGAACTCGGCCGGAAGCGTCGCCACCTGCCAGGTTTTGAACTTCTGCTACAGAAACCATGTTGAAGTCGCCTTCAATTGAATGTTTGAGGCAGGATGCTGCAACTGCGAATTCAATTGTAGCCTGAGGGGCGTATTTGTTTACGCAGGCGTAAATTAGTCCGCCGCCAAAACTGTCACCACCGCCGACTCGGTCTACAATTTTCATATTGTATTCTTTTGAAAAATAGGATTTTCCTGTGGCTCCGTCGTACAACATTCCGGCCCAGTTATTTTCGCTGGCAGAAATTGATGTGCGGAGGGTGATTGCGACGTATTTAAAGCCAAATCGGTCTGTAAGTTTTTTTGCAACTTCCTTGTAGCCGTCTTTGTTCAATTTTCCGCTTGTAACGTCTGTTGCTTCTGATTTAATTCCAAAAACATCGTTGGCGTCTTCTTCGTTTGAAATACAAACATCAACGTATTTGCAAAGTTCGCCCATCACCTGGCCGGCTTTTTCTTTTGTCCAGAGTTTTTTGCGGTAATTCAGGTCGCAAGAAACGGTTATTCCCTTTTCGCGGGCTTTTTTTGCTGCTTCCAGACAGATTTCTGCAACATTGTCGCCAAGGGCTGGGGTAATTCCTGTAAAATGGAACCAGCTTGCACCTTCAAAAATCTTGTCCCAGTCAAAATCTTCTTTTGTGGCAAGGGCGATCGATGAGCCTGCCCGGTCGTAAATTACTTTGGAAGGGCGCTGTGATGCTCCTTTTTCAAGATAATAAATGCCCACACGAGGTCCGCCTCGAGAAATGAACTGGGTGTCGACTCCGTATTTGCGGAGAGAGTTGACACCTGCCTGGCCGATTTCGTGGGTTGGAAGTTTTGTGACAAATGCTGTATCCAGCCCATAATTTGCAAGAGAAACAGAAACGTTTGCTTCTCCGCCGCCAAATGTTGCGCCAAGGCTGTCTGCCTGAACGAAGCGGTAGTAGCCCTCAGGGGCAAGTCTCAACATTATTTCACCAAAAGTTATGATTTTTCCCATATTTTCACCTCTATTTTTATTTTAGGCATCTCTAAAAATTGCAATTTTTAGAGGTTCCCATTTCTAAAAAAAACTTTTCCAAAAAAATTTCCACCACTAAAAGGCTTCATTTACGATTCACGAAAACTACAGCCCCGGTGGGAGCGTTTTTATCCTCTGATTTCTTTTACAATTCCAGCTGCCTGGGCTGTCAATCTTTCGATTTCTGCAAAATTTCCAGCTTTTACCAAGTCACCTTTAACCATCCAGCTTCCACCGCAGGCAAAAATTTTGTCACAGGCAAGGTATTCTTTTACATTTTCAGGATTGATTCCCCCTGTCGGCATAAATTTTACTTTGGTGTAAGGGGCAGCCATGGCTTTTATCATTTTTAATCCGCCGGCAGATTCTGCCGGAAAAAATTTAACGGCGTCCAGACCAAAATCCAGGGCCATTTCGATTTCTGATGGAGTCATAATTCCAGGACAAACCGGATAGCCTTTTTTAAGACAATGTTCTACGACTTTGGGATTAAAACCAGGAGCTACAATAAATTTTGCCCCGGCTCCAAAAGCACGATCAGCCTGGTCGGCAGAAAGAACTGTACCAGCCCCGACAAACATCTGCGGGTAATTTTTTGAAATTATTCGGATACTTTCTTCTGCGGCGTCGGTGCGGAATGTAACTTCTGCACAAGGCAATCCTCCTTTGCACAAGGCTTCTGCCAGAGGATTTGCATCATCAGCATTATTCAAAACAAGGACAGGAACAATTCCTATTGAACTTAAAGTTTTTAAAGCGTCATTCATTTATTTTACTCCAAAAAAATTTACAGCATTGTTGTAACTGATATTTTCTACGATTTTTCCCAATAATTTTTCATCATCAGGATATTCGCCATTTTCTACCAGATTTCCAATAAAATTGCACAAAATTCGGCGGAAATATTCGTGTCGTGGATAAGACAGAAAACTTCTGGAATCTGTGAGCATTCCAACATAAGAGCCCAAAACTGAAGTTCTGGCAAAAACCCGAATCTGTTCTTCAATTCCGTCTTTGTGGTCATTAAACCACCAGGCTGGTCCAAAAATACAATTGCGGAAATTTGCAGCCATTGTTGCAAGGGCTTCGTTATCTTTAGGATTCAGATTATAGAGAATTGTTTTTGCATTCGGATTTGCAGAATAAATTGCATTCAGAATTGCCGAAAGTTGGCTTGCATAATTAAAATCCTGGAGGCTGTCCTCACCAATGTTTTTGCCAACTTCATTATAAAGAGCTGCGTGATTGTCCCTCAAAGCCCCGATATGAAGCTGCATTACAAAGCCTTTTTGGGCGTAAAGTTTTCCAAGTTCAATCAAAACATAGCCTTTGTACTGGGCAAGTTCGTCATGGGAAAGTTTTTTACCAAGCCAGGCTTTTGCAAAAATGTAATTTGCCTCATCTTCTGTTGCTGGAAGATAAAAATCGTTTTCAAGAGAATGGTCGCTCACAAGCGAGCCCAAGGATTTAAAATAATCCATACGGAGAGCAAAGGCCTGTAACATATCTTTTATAGTTTTGATTTTTACCCCGGTAACTTCCTGCAATTTTGTGATGTAAAGAGGATAATCAGGACTTTCCGCGTTTATTGCAAGATCCGGCCGGAATGAAGGCAGAACTTTTACTTCTTTCCATTCCCCGGCAAGTTTTTTGTGCCAGGCTAAATCATCAAGAGGATCGTCTGTCGTACACAAAATCTTTACCTTGAGTTTTGTCAAAAGTCCGCGAGGGGCAAAATCTGGCTTTGCCAAAAGGGCGTTACATTTGTCCCAAACTTCTTTTGCGTTTTCCAAATTTACCGCTTCTGTAATCCCAAAATAACGCTGAAGTTCCAGATGGCTCCAATGGTAAAGAGGATTTCCAACGCACCCTTGCAAAGTTTTTACAAATGCAAGATAGCGGTCATAATCAGCTTTTTGAACGGCATCTTTTCCACCGCGTTCTTCATCAGACTTTACAAGTCCAGCCTTATTTATATGGCCGGTAATCAGATTTTCGGGAACGCCGGCAGCCCTCATCGCCCTCCATTTGTAGTGGTCGTGATCAAGCCAGGCGTTTGCAAGATTTCCCAAACTTTTATTTTCATAAATCTCCTGCGGAGAAAGATGATTGTGAAAATCAAAAATCGGCATATTTTCAGCATAATTATGATAAAGTTTTGCCGCAATTTCTGTTTCCAAAATAAAATTTTTATCTAAAAACTTCTTCATTTTTATTCTCTATTCTTCCGAAATAGTTTTTCTTACAGCCCCAACCCCGGCAGTCAGTTTTTCAAAATAAGATTCGACCTTATCACCAAGCCCAGCCTGGTACAAATCTACCCCGAAAATATCTGCCCTCTTTAAAAGTGCCTCAATAGTAGAATGAACATCAAACTTTTGACCAAGTTTTACGTTTTCTACGTATTTGCAAACATCATTCAAAAGAGGATCCGGGCTGAGTTCAAATTTATTGCCATTATCATCAATTGCCATCAGATAACGCAGCCAGCCTGCAAAAACAAGAGGAATTACCTTCAAATCAGAAAGATTCAAATCCGGGCGTTTTTGATAACCTTTGATTGTTTCGCCAAAACGAATGCTAAGTTTCTGAGAGGTGTCGCAGGCAATTCGTTGAGGAGTGTCCGGCATAAAAGGATTTGGCACGCGGATTTTTACAACTTCATCAATAAAATTGATTGGTTTTATGATTCCAGGGTCAACAACGACTGGAAGACCTTCCTTGTAGCCCAAAGTTTCTACCAGTTTAAGCAAATCTTTGTCTTTCATTTCGTCGGCAATCAGGGTGTAGCCCAAAAGACAGCCAAAAATGGCAAGGCAGGTGTGAAGAGGATTAAGACAAGTGCAGACTTTCATCTTTTCAACTTTGTCTACGGTCTGGCGGTCTGTAAAATACAAGCCGGCCTTTTCCAGTTCAGGACGGCCATTCGGGAATTTATCTTCGATTACCAGATATTGAACTTCCTCGGCATTTACAAAAGGTGCAACGTAAGTTTTTTTAGATGTGATTACAGGTTCAAGTCCTTCCAATCCATCATCAGAGAGAATTTTTTCAACTTTTGCGTCTGGCCGCGGTGTGATTTTATCAATCATAGTCCAAGGGAAAGAAACTTTCGATTCATCATTAATATAATCAAGAAAACCTGGCTTGCAGACATTTCTGTTTTCCCATTCCCGGGCAAATTCGTTTACAGCGGCAAAAAGTTTATCACCATTGTGAGAGCAGTTATCCATACTGACCATTGCAATTGGCAACTGACCATTCACATAACGTTCGTGAAGTAAGGTCACAACTTTTCCAATGTAACTTTTTGGAAGAACTGGGCCCATAGCAAAATCTTCTTCAACGCCCGGCATAGCCTGACCTGCCGCATTTCGCAAAAGATAACCTTTTTCGGTGATTGTGAAAGTAACCATTTGCAGGGAAGAGGCCCGGAAAATTTCCAAAAGGCGAGCCCAATCATCCTGATTTTCAGAATTGGCTGTCAAAGATTCGGTGATTGAACCAACTACAGTCTTTTCTACCGAACCATTTGATTTGAGTGTAACCAAAACGCTCAAATTATCATGAGGCCGGTATTGTTTTTCAATGATTTCGTAATCATAACCTTCTGCAACAATCAAACCGCGGTCAATTACTTTTTCATTCAAAAGATTTTGTACAACATTTGCCTGAAAAGCCCGGAAAATATTTCCAGCTCCAAAATGAATCCAAAAAGGTTCTTTTTGAGTGTTAGTTTTTACGGTTTCGCGGTCATATTTGGGAAGAGAGTAACCTTTTGATTCCCATTCTGCTTTATTTGAAATACCCTGATTTGTTAATTTCATTTTTCGCCTCTATTTTTATCACTATCTGTAAAGTTTTACCCCACTGCGGTCAAACGATTTTTCGCAGGCTTCCCAAAGTCCGTTCAAATAGGCAGCTCCCAAAGCCCTGTCATACAAACCATAACCTGGCATTGCTTTTTCGCCCCAAATCATACGGCCATGGTCAGGGCGGATAACTCCATCAAAACCTGTTTCGTACAAAGTTTTTACGATTTTGAACATATCAAAAGTACCGGCAGAAGAGAGGTGGGCAGATTCCTGGAAGTCCAAAACCGGGTCATCAATAGCTGTATTAAATTTAAGATTTCGGATATGAGCAAAATAGATTCTGCCACTTGCGGCTTTAATCATTTCGCACAAATCATTTTTACGGTTAGTTCCATAAGAACCAGTGCAGAAGGTCAAACCGTTATGAGGATTATCAACAGCCTTGAGCATGCGGACAACATTTTCCTGGCAGGTGATGATGCGTGGCAGACCAAAAACCGGCCATGCAGGATCATCAGGATGGATTGCCATATCAATATTGTATTTATCACAAACTGGCATAATTGCTTTCAAAAAGTAAACAAGGTTGTCAAAAAGTTTTTCTGATGTAACTTCCTTGTACATTTCAAAAAGCTCTTTTACATGAGCCATTCGCTCTGGCTCCCAGCCAGGAAGTATAAAGCCGTTTGATGATTTGTCGAGATTTGCAAACATTTCTTCTGGCTTAACAGAATCAATAGCCTTGGAATTGTAGGCAAGAACTGTAGAACCATCAGGGCAAGGGCGAGCCAATTCAGAACGAGTCCAGTCAAAAACCGGCATAAAATTATAGCAAACCATGTGGATGTCTTCCTGTCCAAGACGCTCCAAAGTTTTTATATAATTTTCAATATATTCATCACGACGACCAGAACCAATTTTAATATCATCATGAATATTCACACTTTCAATACCGGAAATTTTAAGTCCAGCATCTTCGACTTCTTTTTTGATTTTTTGGATTGCAGCTAAATCCCAAGCCTGGCCTGGTACTGAATCATATAAAGTTGTAATTACACCATGTACCCCAGGCACCTGGCGAATCTGTTCAAGGGTTACGGAATCAAATCCTGTCCCGTACCAGCGTAATGTCATTTCCATTTGAATTATACTCCTACCATAAGTATTTTCACTTTACGGAGAGTATAACACCACCACTTCAAAATCGCAACTAAAATACTTGCATACTAGTATAAAATAGGTAAAAGTGATTAGAAAATGGAGTCTCTAAAAATTGCAATTTTCAGACATGCTCTTAATGACATTTTTGAAAAATTGTGTTAGCCTTTACTAATAGAACACATTTTAGGGGGACAAAATGACTAAATGGGGAGCATTTGCACTTGGTGCAGTTGCAGGAATTGCAGCTTACAACCTTGTAAAAACACCTGCTTTTAAAAAAGCGTGTGCTGCAGTTGTCGGAAAAGGAATGCAGCTCAAAGAAGACGCTGCCGCTTTTGCAGAATCTGTAAAAGAAGATGCACAGGATGTTGTTGCAGAAGCAAAATACAACAAGGAAAATGCATAATTTTTCAGATTTTTTATGAAAAGCAGGAAAGAGAGATTATCGCAAATCATCTTTCCTGCTTTTTTTTATTTCATTTGTGAGGCAATTTTTATGAACGTAAAAGAACATCATTATATTCCAGGAAGAATCAGACTTCATTACAACACAAGAGAATATTCTTCAAAACAGGCAATTTTGGCTACAACGCTGATTGCTGTTCAGGAAGGAGTTTTAGATGTTGACGTAAATCCTAACGTGGGTTCTTTTCTTATAGTTTATGATGAAAAAAAACTTTCCAAAAAAGAAATTCTAAATCTTTTTAAGGCACTTACAAATAAATATCTGAAAGACAAAAATCTTTTAAATGCTGTTCAGGATATTCCGGAAGAAGAAAGTATTTTTGGAGTGATTGCAGAAACACTGGCAGTCCATTATCTGAAAAAATTCTTTCTCCCCCTTCCCGTCAGAACTTTTATACTTTACACACATCTTGTTCCCCGCGTCGTAAAGGCCCTTTATTCTTCACTTACAGAAACATTTTTTAATACAGATTTGCTTGATGCTACCGCCCTGGTAGTTTCCGTTGCTACGGGAAATAATTCTACTGCTTCAAATATCAATATGCTTTTAGGAATGGGTGAGGATATCGAAGAAATTACAAAACGCAGGTCTTACAATAATCTTGCCCACCAGCTTTTGTGTCTGGATTCCTCTGTTCAAAAAGTTGATGTAAAAAGCCATGAAGAAAAAACTGTTTCCGTAAAAACTCTCAAAAAAGGTGATCTGGTTGTTTTCCGCTCCGGTTCGCAGATTCTTGTAGATGGAATTGTAGAAAAAGGTCAGGGAATGGTAAACCAGGCCAGCATTACTGGCGAATCTCTGCCGGTTGAAAAGTTGGAAGGTGCTCCTGTTTTTGCCGGAACAATGGTTTCGGAAGGAGAACTTTACGTAAAAGTAAATTGTAGTGGCAATGAAACAAAAGTAAATAATATTATCCAGATGATTGATAATTCACAAAATCTTAAAGCTTTAGCACAAAAAAGATCGGAAGAAGTTGCCCAGAAAATTGTTCCGTTGAATTTTCTTTTGACCGCCATCACCTGGCTGACAACCAGAAACCTTACAAAGACAATTTCAACTTTGATGGTCGATTATTCCTGTGCCTTAAAACTTTCCGCACCAATTTCCGTTCTTTCTGCAATGCAGGAAGCGGCAAAAATGGGAATCAGCGTGAAAGGCGGAAAATATCTGGAAGCAGCCGCCAGTGCCGACACTGTGATTTTTGATAAAACCGGAACACTGACAAATGCAACTCCGACTGTAAGTAAAATCTACACTTTTAAAAATTTCACGGAAGAAGAAGTTCTTTCCCTTTCGGCTTGCCTTGAAGAACATTATCCTCATCCTCTTGGCAGGGCTGTTGTAGACGCGGCTGTTGCAAAAAATATCAATCACCCAGAATATCACACAAAAGTTGAATATATTGTTGCCCATGGAATTGCATCCACTTTGAACGGCAAAAAAACTTGCATTGGTAGTGCACATTTTATTTTTGAAGATGAAAAAATTCCATATACCGACAAAATCAAAAAAATCCAGGAAGAAGAACTGGGACTTGGAAATTCTCTGCTTTATCTTTCTTTTGATGGAGAACTGGCAGGAATTATCGGAATTGGAGATCCGGTGCGGGATGATGCTAAGGACGCAATCAGTGAGTTGAAAAAAATGGGCGTTACACAGACGATTATGATAACCGGCGATACCGAAGGGGCTGCAAAAAAAATTGCAAAACAAGCCGGAATTGATAAATATCACGCCCAGGCTCTGCCAGAAGACAAAGTAAAATTTGTTAATCAGGAAAATAAAAAAGGTCATCATGTAATTATGATTGGGGACGGAATTAACGACGCACCTGCCCTTTCTGCTGCTGACGTTGGAATTTCAATTGACGGGGCAAGTCCTATTGCCGGAGATACTGCGGACATAAATTTGAGCCACGACGGTTTAAATTCTCTGGTTACAGTCAGAAGACTGGGACAAAATCTCCTTGAAAAAATGTCTTTGAACAACAGAACTATAATCGGAATAAACTCCTTCCTTTTGATTGGAGGAATTGTGGGCTTTATTCCGCCTACTCTTGCAGCCGTTTTGCATAATTCATGCACAATCGGAATTTCTCTTGCATCGATGCGGCCACTTTTGCCGGAAATGAGTAGTTAATAGAATAATCTAGGGAGTAATTTATGACAGTTTCAAGTTTTTTTCCAGGCAGAATCAGATTGCGGGC
>CAVFQN010000229.1:0-3753 GCA_963624615.1 Treponemataceae bacterium
GAATTGGTTGCTTATACTTATGACCATGATTATGAAAAACTTTTGTATACTTTTTCAAAAAAATATAAATATTTTTATAATCAGGATGATATTCCGCCGGATTTTGAATATTTTGAAGATGGCATTTTGAAAATGAAAAATAAATATTCAACAGTAAAAGGCGATTACACCAGCCAAATTTATTTTGAAAATGATTTTTCTGTAAAAACTTATTACGAAAATAATATTCGTACAAAAGACCTTTATTACAGTGGTGAAAATCTTATAAGGACAAAAATTTATGACCAGGAAACCAATTCTCAAGAGTCTTAAGTGGATTAGCCAAGTTTCAAGACGTTTTTCTCGAGTCGATCGCAGCGGGCGTTCTGCCGTTACATCTTTTTTGGCAACTTTGGGAATTTCATTTGGGGTTATGACCTTGATTGTAGTGATGAGCGTGATGAACGGTTTTCAGATGAGTTTTATTGATTCTATTCTGGAAATTTCTTCTTTTCATATAAGAGTTGATGATTTGTCCCAAAGCCAGGAAGATGATTTTCTGGAAAAAATCAAAGAAAATAAACAGATTCTTTCTGGGACACCTTTTTACGAAGCTCAGGCCCTGATGACAGGAAAAAACGGTGGGGCGAATACTGTTTTGATTCGGGCTGTTGACAGATATATTCACTCCAAAGATGAAGGATTTAGAAAAGAAGTGGATATGCTGACTGGGAATTTCAACCTTTCCGAAAAAGATTCCATCATTTTGGGCTCTACCCTGGCCCGTAATTTAGGTGTTAGAGTTGGGGATAAAGTAAATCTCCTGGTGATGAGTGGCGGTTCAGATGTAAATCTTTTTTCAAACGACAGAAAGTTTACTGTAAGTGGGATTTTTTCCAGCGGCTACCAGGAAATCAACGCTTCTTATGCTTTTGTAAATATTGATGCGGCAAATGAATATTTTGGTGGGGAAGCAAAAAAGCATTGGGGGGTAAAAATCAAAAATCACAATAATTACGGGCCTGTTCTTTCGTATTTAAAAAAAGCTTTCCCGGAATGTAAAATTCAGCCCTGGTCTTTTTATAATAAAACTTTTTTTGGAACTCTCAGAACCGAAAAAAATATGCTTCGTCTTTTGGTAGGCCTGATTTTTGTTGTGGTTGCAATCAACATTTATAACGGAATGAGAAGGCTGGTTTTTGAACGTCGCGGTGAAATCGCCATTTTGTCGGCTATTGGCGGGCGAAAATGGGAAATAAAGGCGATTTTTATAACCCGGGGATTTTTTACCGGAGCAATAGGGGCGACACTAGGAGTGATTTTGGGACTTTTAATCAGTTTTAACACAGATTTAGTTTTTAATGCTGCGGCAAAAATTATGTATGGTTTGCAATATCTGGTTACGGCAATCACTGACCGGCAAAATCTTATCTACGTTCAGGAAAATTCTACCTACAGCATTTATGCTTCCATTCCGGCGAGAATTTTCCCTGGCGAAGTTTTAACTATAGCCTTGTTCGGCGTTTTTGCACCTTTGATTGCCTCTTGGGCAGCCAGCAAAAATGTTTTAAAAATGACAGTTTCGGAGGTTCTCCACAATGAGTAAAATAATCACCATAAAAAATCTGGAAAAAAAATATGTTACCGAAAGCGAAACATTGACAGTCCTTCACAATCTTAATCTGCAGGTTGAAAGTGGCAGCAAAATTGCCATTGTCGGGGAAAGTGGAAGTGGAAAAAGTACGCTTTTAAACATAATTGGTGGAATTGATTCTGCTACGTCTGGTTCTGTTATGGCTGGCAGGTGGAATGTTTCTGATTTGAATGAAAAAAGAATTTCTGAATATAGGTCAAAATTTTTAGGTTTGATTTTTCAATTTCATTATCTTTTAAAAGATTTTACTGCCCTGGAAAATGTTTATATGCCAGCCCTTATTGCTGGAAGCCCGAAAAAGCAAGCTATTGAGCGGGCAAATGAACTTTTGAATGATGTAGGAGTTTTTGACCGCAAAGACCATCTTCCATCGCAATTGTCTGGTGGGGAAAGGCAAAGGGTTGCCGCGGCTCGTGCTTTAATCAACAATCCTGAACTTATTCTGGCTGATGAACCGACTGGAAATCTGGATCCTGCCAATGCCGAAAAAATCGGTCAGCTTTTATTTTCAATGGCGGAAAAATATCAAAAAACTTTAATTTTAGTTACCCACGATATGAAATTGGCTCAAAAGGGCGATAAGCAATATAAAATCGTGGAAGGAAGACTTCAATGACATTGTCTGCCTCTTTAATGTTTGCAAAAAGTTTAATTTTCCCAAAAACTGAAAAAAAATCTTCTGCCAGACGGAGTATTTTCGGGGCTATGATTTGCATAGGTCTTAGCATAGTGCCTATGGTTGTTGTGATTTCGACTACCAACGGTATGATAAACGGAATGACCCAGCGGATTATTGGTTTATCGTCCAGTCATATCCAGGCCTACGTCGCATCAAATATCGAAGAAACTTCGTCGCAAAAGACTTTTGAAGAATATGCAGACGGACTTTTTTCCGAAATTGATGAAATTAAAAAAGTTTACCCGGAACTTGACATTGCAGCCCTGGCTTTGGGAAAAAATATCAGGTCGGGAATAGAAATCAGGGCGGTGGAAAAGGATATTTTTACAAAAAATCAATCATTTGCGACACTTTTTTCCACTGTAGATGGTGATTTGTCTCTTTTTAAAACTGATCAAAAAGTTGCCGTTATAGGGCAGAAAATGGCTGAAGAACTGGAATTGAAAGCTGGGGATTCCTTTCGCGTTATCACAACCCGGTCTGTAAATAAAAAAATCATTCCCAGGCTTACGACTTTTACTGTTGCTGCAATTGTAACTTCTGGTTACCAGGAACTGGATCAATTTTGGGTTTTTGTTCCATTGGAAACAGCTTTTTCAAAATTATCCCTGGAAAGTGCAAATTATAATATTATGATAGAAACAGACAACGCATTTTCGCCCGATTTAGTCAGAATTCAGCGAAAATGCCGCCAGTATTTTGGAAAATACGCCAATGTTTACCGGTGGGACGAAATCCATTCTGCCGAGTTTGAAAATTTTTCATCTACAAAAGTTATGCTGGTTTTTGTGATGATGATGATAATCTTGGTTGCCAGCGTAAATATTTCTTCTGCAATCGTTATGCTAGTGATGGAAAGACAAAAAGAAATCGCGATTTTAAAAAGCCTCGGTGCAAAACCCCGCGGAATTACCTTGTCTTTTTTGCTGGCGGGCTTGTCTTGCGGTGTAGGGGGAATTGTTTTTGGTCTTCCCCTGGGCATCATCATCTCCATTTTTTCAAATCAGATAGTGAAAGCTTTGGAGCATATTTTGAACTTTTTTACAAAATTATTTAATGCTTCCGAAATTGTCCTTCTGGATCCTGCCTATTATTTAACTGAAATTCCGGTCGAAATTCCTATGGGGCAAATTATTTTGATTTTGGCAGGAGTTTTGATTTTGTCACTTTTAGTTTCATATATTCCTGCGAAAAAAGCCGGGAAAGAAAAACCACTCACACTTTTAAGAAATAATTAAGTCTGTTCGCGAAATCAAACGCAAGATTCAGCCGAATTCTGCCGATAATCGAATTGTAATTTTTTTTGTAACTACTCAGAACATTCATTCCGAACTTCTTTCGGAAGTGTTTTTCAAAGTAGCTACTGAAATAAGGAAATTTTAATGAAAAATCTGTCTCCCAGAGCAAAAAGAATTTTGTTACTTCTTGCACAAGATGAAGC
>CAVFQN010000229.1:3763-13129 GCA_963624615.1 Treponemataceae bacterium
GAAAAATTGGTAGCAGCCAGCTTTTGCCCGAACACGTTTTGCTTGCCCTCGTAAAAACAAAAGAGGGAATTGGCTATCAGGCGATTGGAAAGTTGGGACTGGATGCAAATCTTTTGCAGGAAAAACTTGAAGATTTTTTTAAGGATGAAAATCACACTCCAACTTTGGATGTTATCCAAAAAAGCCGCCGCTATCAGTTTATGATGGATATTGCTGATATAGAATCTTCAGCCCTGCACAATGATTATTTGGGAACTGAACACTTACTTTTGGCTGCCATTCGTGATGAAGATGGACTTGTCACCAAGTTCTTTGCCAATTTTGGTTTTAATATTATGGACGTTCGCTTTACCGTAATGGAACTGCAGTCTGAAAATCTTTCATCAATAAAACAGTCTAAAGCCGAAAGTATTGTTGATTCTGTTTTTAGGAGTCTTTTAAATGATAATATGGGGGGTGGGCTTTTTGGAATTTTTGATGAAGAAAAAGCCAATAAAAAACAAAATCCCGACAAATCTAAAAATTTTTCACAAAATCAGACATTTCTTGATGAATATAGCCGCGATTTAACTCAAATTGCCAGAGAAAATAAAGATGATCCTGTTGTTGGTCGCGATAAAGAAATCCATCGGATAATTCAGATTTTGTCTCGCCGTACAAAAAATAATCCTGTTTTGACTGGAGAACCTGGTGTCGGAAAAACTGCCATTGTGGAAGGGCTGGCTCAGCACATTGCCCAGGGAAAAGTTCCCCAGAATTTGCTCAAAAAGCGCATTTTATCTTTGGATATTGCAGCCATGGTTGCTGGTACAAAATATCGCGGCGAATTTGAAGAGCGAATGAAAAAAATGATGAAAGAACTTGAAGAAAACAAGGACATCATTCTTTTTATTGACGAACTTCACTCAATTATCGGGGCTGGCGGTCCGGAAGGAACAATGGACGCTTCAAATATCATGAAGCCGGCACTTTCCAGGGGCGAAATTCAGATTATTGGGGCTACGACAACAAAGGAATACACCCGCTATATCGAAAAAGATTTGGCTTTGGAAAGGCGTTTCCAGGTTGTAAAAGTTGAAGAGCCTGGGGATAGCGAAACCGAAGAAATTCTTTTGGGAATAAAAGAAAAATACGAAAATTATCACCATGTTTTGTATGATGATGATGTGATTCCTGCAATTGTAAAATTGAGTCGCCGCTATATTCCAGAAGAAGTTTTGCCGGACAAGGCAATTGATATTCTGGACGAGGCTGGGGCTTATAAAAAAATCCAGGAAGAAGAAAAACCTGGCGACCTTGCAGATTTGGAAGAAAATATCAGCCAGCTAATTGAAGAAAAGAATGCTCTGGTTCGTAATCAGGATTATGAAAGTGCCGCTTTGGTCAGGGACAAGGTGATTGATTTAAAACGACGTCTCAAAACTTATTCTGATTTCTGGCATACTAGTGAAAATTTTAACAATAGAAAAAAAGTCACAGTCAGCGATATTGAAAAAATCATCAGCGAAATGACGGGAATTCCGGCTCAGCAGCTTACATCTTCAGAAACTGAAAGAATAATTCACATGGAAGATGAACTCCATAACACTGTAATTGGCCAGGATACTGCGGTAAATGTCATTTCATCTGCAATTCGTTGTGCTAGAGCCGGGATTTCATCACCAAAACACCCCGTCGGGTCTTTTATTTTCCTGGGGCCTACCGGCGTTGGAAAAACTCAACTTGCAAAAGCCCTGGCAAAATATTTATTTGGCAGTGAAGATTCTTTAATCAGAATTGATATGTCTGATTATATGGAAAAACATACTGCCAGCCGCCTTGTCGGAGCTCCTCCAGGATACGTTGGCTACGAGGAAGGTGGCGTTCTTACAGAAAAAGTAAGGCGGCATCCTTATTCGGTTGTGCTTTTGGACGAAATCGAAAAAGCTCATCCTGATATTTTTAATCTTCTTTTGCAGCTGCTGGAAGAAGGTGAATTGAGTGATAATCTGGGCCACACTGTAAATTTCCGCAATACTGTCATCATTATGACAAGTAACGCGGGAGCAAGACAAATTACTAACGAAGGAAAAGTAGGTTTTGGAAGTTTGGACGGACTTATGCCTTACGAAGAAATAAAGGCCGGGGCAATGAATGAATTGAAAAAACTTCTTAGCCCTGAACTTTTAAATCGTATTGATGATGTTATTGTTTTTGACGCCTTGTCTAAAAATCAGATTTCAAAAATTCTTGATATTCAGATTGGAGAACTTAGTCAGAGGCTTGCTGATAAAAATCTTACGATTGATATTGGCGACGACGCCAAAGATTATCTGGTTGAACATGGTTATACGCCGGCAATGGGGGCTCGTCCTATGAAAAGGCTGATTCATAAAGAAATTGAAGTTCCATTGTCTCTGCTCCTGCTTTCAAATGCGGGCAAGGATTTTGACAGGATAAAAATTTCCTGCCAGAACGGAAAAATTCTGGTAAAAATTGTTGAAAACGAGGTCGAACAGGTTTTTGCTGAAAAAAATCAGTCAGAAGGGCTGGCAAAAATAGAAGGGAACCTCTAAAAATTGCAATTTTTAGAGATGCCCAGAATAAAATAGTCAGACTTTTACTATGAATAAAAAGTCGATATACTATAAAATCGCTGAGAGATGATAAAAAGAGGTTAAAAATGAAAGAATTTCTTCCTTACGAGACAGTTCGTAACGATGCACTAAAGTTGGCTCATAAAATTTATAAAGATGGATTTATTCCTGATGTAATTTATTGTTCACTCCGAGGTGGGGCTTACATGGCAAACGTTATCAGTGAATATTTTAAGGTTTTGAGCAAAGTCGAAAAATTTCACCCTGTTTTGTATGCTGGAGTTGTTGCCCGCTCTTATTCTGATATTGCCCAGCACACAAAAGTTTACATTGATGGCTGGACATATCCACCGGAAAATCTCCGCCCAGGTGACAAAATCCTCTTGATTGATGATATTTTTGATTCCGGCCGCACAATTAATTCTCTGGTTGAAACTTTGATGAACAGCCGCGGTCTTCCTCGCGAAGACATTAAAGTTGTTGTTCATGATTACAAATATTTTTCTTATTACGAAAAACAGCTTCCAATTCAGCCTGATTATTACAGCCGTAAAATTGTAATCAATAATCCTGATGAAAATGTCTGGATTCATTACATGAGCCACGAACTGATTGGTCTTACAGACGCAGAACTGGAAAAATATTATTATTCGGAAGATCCTGAACTTCGCGAGATTTTGGGACCTTATTTTGGGAGCCTCTAAAAATTGCAATTTTTAGAGATGCCCTTTTAAGAAAGCGGATTAGCGAAACCTGGTGCCGGTGGGGTTTTACCGGTGGAGTTTTATATGAAAAAAATATCACTCTTATTCATTTCAATTTTATTTGTCTCTGTAAGTTTATTTGCTGAAATAAAAATTCTCAGTCCTGTTGAAGGAATTTGGGCAAATAAGCAGATGCTTGTGATTGAAGATAAGGGGGATGGGGATTATTTTTATTCTCTGAACGGCAGCGATCCTGAAAAATTCGGCTTTGCCTACGACGGCCCAGTTCTCATAGACTTGACCGACACAGTAAACCTGAAAGTAGCTCATCTTGCAAAAGACGGTTCAAAAGAAGCTGCGTCAGTAACTTTTACAGTAAAACTTGATGATGGAATAAATACATCTTACAAAGATTTTGTAAAACTTTTTTACCAGAGTGGATTTGTAAGTTATTCTTCGGGAACTTATTTGACAATTCCTGCGAATCTGAAATACAGCCTGGAAAATCCTGCTGGGGCTTTTATCCCTGGAAAAAGTCTTTATATTTCGGGTGATTCTGTTCTCATCAGAAATCTGCCTTGTACAGTTTTAGATTCTGAAAAAAATGTCCAATATCGTTTTATCATAAAAACATATCCTTCAAATGCCGGCCTTTACAGCAAAAGGGAAGTGCCTTTTACCGTTACTGATTGGGAAAAAATCACTTTTACAGATGATAATTTGCTTTACAAAATCGATTCTGAATACTGGGGACTGCCATCTGAGTCTAGAATTCTTGACCGTTCAGTCAGCCACATGATTTCCTGGCAAAATCTGGATTATAAAGAAGGAAATCCGATCGAATTTTTTGTTCTTCCTCCAAAAGCGGAAATCATAGAGCAAAAAAAAGATGATGGCAGCCTTGTTTACACGATAAAAGGTGATGAATCTTACACAATGAGCCTTTTTTCTTCCGAAAAAGGGGATTATACGGAATTGTTTACCCGCCTGGGGGCCGATGTTTTTTATGGGGATAAGGCGACTGGCAAACTTGATATTGGAGTTTTTTCTAATTCAGTTTACCAGGGAAATATCATCAAAGAATATAATATTGATAAACTGCCGGCGACAGCCCCTCAAATAAAATCTACGGCAAAGTCTTTTTATACAAGAGACAAAGTTCGCATAGATATTTCTGCTGATGATAAAAATGAACTTTACGTTGCCCTGAGCGAGCCTTTTATCCTCCCTCCATCCGAAGATTTATATACCGTAGATTCTCCTGCCCTGAAAAATATAAGTTCCGGTCAGTACAAAAAAATTGATTCTGGAAAATATTCAATTAATTGGGGACCTCGTGGAACTGGGCCTGTTTATTACAAAATTTCTGCCTATACCAAAAAAGGCAAAGCAACCAGCGACGTTGCCGAATATTCTGTGATTATAGACCAGTCAAGTTATTATTTTGATGAAAAAGCTGATGCCAGCCTTGCCGAAGGAACTGCGGAACATCCTTTTACATCTTTTGACCAGTGTGTAAAAGATTTAGCAGGGCTAAGGGCGGTTACATTAAAGGTCAAGGGAAATCTTCTGGTTGAAAAAAAATATCAGCTGGATTCTAATTTTGAATTTATTGATAACGGAAATGCAAAAATTATTTTTGATTCAGGAGCTTGTTTTGCGGTCAAAGGTTCCAGCCTGGAATTTTATAATTGCCAGATTAGCAATAATTTAGACCCGAATAAAGATTCTTCCAGTCAGATTTTTAAATTGGAAAATGCTGTCCTTACCATGGAAGACTGTATTTTGTCTGGAAATTTTCCATCAAATGCCAACGCTATTGATTCTTATAATTCTATCATTAATATTTCTGATTGCGTGATTTCGATAAATGCCAGCGTTTACGCTTCTTTTATTTCCAGTGTAAAATCCCGCATTTCAATTAAATCTTCTGCAATTTCTACTTCTGCAGAAACTTGTGTGGTTATTTCTTCCAACGAAGGAAATTTGAATTGTTCAGATTCGGCACTTTCGGTTACAGGTCAGTCTGGTCGCATTGCGGAATTGTTTAAAGTGAAAGGTTCTATCACAAAGAATACTTTTAAGGCCCAGCTTGCTAACAAAAATCAAAAAATTGAGGCAATTTACAAAAATGCGGCTACAAGCGTAACCGAGACTGATAATAAAGCTTATGGATTCTAGAATTTTGCTCGCCGGTTTTGATGAAGCCGGCCGGGGGCCTCTGGCTGGTCCTGTTTCTGCTGCCTGCGTTATTCTCCCAGCAGATTTTCCTCTTGAAATTTTAAATGATTCAAAAAAAGCTTTCCGAAAAAAAGAGGGAAGCCGCTGAAAAAATCATAAAAGAAAAAGCCTGTTTTGGGATTGGCCTGGTAGACCACAAAAAAATTGACGAAATAAATATTTTGCAGGCTTCCATGCTGGCAATGAAAATTGCTTTTGAGGAAATGGTAAAAAAACTTCCGGATTGGTGCCAGAAAAATAAAATTAAAGTTGACCTGGAAGCAGGGCAGGCAAAGTCCGTTGCAGATGGGGTAAATACTGCTTCTGAGAGGCGACAGGATTTTGATTGTTTTGAACTTCATGGAATTGTTGATGGTACAAAATGTCCGAATCTTCCTATTCCTTGTTCCTGTGAACCCAAAGCTGATGGAAAATATCCTCCAGTTATGGCAGCCAGCATACTAGCCAAAGTTTGTCGTGACCGCATTATGATTGAAATGGATAAAAAATACCCCGCATACGGATATGCAGGGCATAAAGGTTACCCGACAAAAGCTCATCGGGAAATTTGCCATAAAATTGGACCGTCTCCGATCCAACGTTTGACATTTAAATATGGCAACCTCTAAAAATTGCGATTTTTAGAGATGCCCATATTAGTTTTCTGTATCTTCAGTTTGTTTTTTAGAAACAACGTGAATTACTTTTCCAGTTCTCTTAATTCCATCATCAATTTTTTCAGTTTTTTCTGATTTTATCCGATAAAGTTTTTTGCCATCGCCGGCACCTTTGCCATATTTTGCTTCTTTTACAACTTTTTTTGCTCTTGCTGCTTTCTGGCGTTCTTTTCTGTCTTTTTCAACAAAATCCAGGGATTTTTCCATTCCCTGCAAAAATTTTTGCATATCTTCTGCGAAAATTGCAATCTGATGACGGTCAGCTTCTGCACCATCTCGGTTTTTGCTTTCTACAATCTGAAGAAAAACATCTCCAGTTCTGTTTTCTTTTACGTTGAAAAAATATGAACGATTGTCCAAATAGACTTGTGTTGTGAAAAGTTCTCCACGTGCTCCCATAAAAAGCTCCTTATAATTCAGTTTGATAAGGGAAAGCCCCAAAACAAAATCATGAAGAACCATCCCTAAAAAATATGATACAAAATATCACATTAAAAAATAAAAATCAATTTGAAAATTTTGCCGACTCAGCCCAACCCCAGCAGGAACGTTTCCACACCAGGTGGCTTTTTTTTCACTGGTAATTTTTCTGCTTAATTAAAAGTCCTGTTTATTTCTTCAATCGCTTCAAAAAGTTCATCAATGGCTTTTTCGCTGGTGTGGGGACCAAAACTAAATCTTACAGAAGTTTCCCGGTATTTTGCTTCAACGTGCATGGCTTCCAGAACTGGCCGGCTGTTTTTCTTTGACGAGCAGGCAGATCCTGTCGAAATATAAAATCCCTTGGAATCTAAAGCCCGGAGCATTACATTTCCTGGAATGTTTGCAAAAGCCGCCTGAACAACGTATGGAGAAAATAAATCCTCTTTTTCCAGTCGTGACGGAGGAATGATTGTTGCCCCTGGCAAATCAGCAATTTTCTTTATAAATTCATTGGTTTTTGCAGTCTGGCGGGAATTGTCCTTGTTGTAATATCGTTCCAGACATTTTGAAAAAGCTACCGCCCCTAAAACGTTTTCAGTTCCAGATCGAATTCCTTTTTCCTGACCACCGCCCCTCAAAAATGCTTCCAGTCCATCCTTTAACACTAAAATCCCAATTCCTCTAGGTCCACAAATTTTGTGTGAACTCAGGGCGGCAGAATCAATTCCTGGGTAAGTCAAATCCAAGTCAATTTTTCCTGCAGCCTGGACACAATCCACATGAAATTTTGGCCGGCGTTTTCCCTGGCAGGCTTTTGTGATGGCGTCAGCAATTTTATAAATTGGCTGGATACTGC
Organism: Treponemataceae bacterium; assembly: GCA_963624615.1. Taxonomy (GTDB): domain Bacteria; phylum Spirochaetota; class Spirochaetia; order Treponematales; family Treponemataceae; genus Treponema_D. The sequence continues at coordinate 11,220 of CAVFQN010000229.1, forward strand.
CAGTTTCGTTGTTTACTGCCATAACGCAAACAAGCATTGTGTCATTTGTCAGAAGATTTGTGACTGCTTCCGGCTGAATTATGCCGTCTTTATCAGCTGGAATTGAAATTACATCCCAACCGCAATGTTTTAAAGCCAAGGCCTGTTCCCGAATTGCCGGGTGTTCAATAGAACTGATTAAAACAGTTCCCTTTGATGGCTTTGTCAAAACTGAAAGCAGGGGAATCTGGTCGCTTTCTGTTCCACCGGAAGTAAAATAAATATTTTCGGCTTTTACCCCCAAGGCTTTTGCTGCCCGATTTCTGGCAGTGTCCAAAAGATTTTTTGCTTTTTTTCCAACTTCGTGGACGCTGGAAGGATTTCCCCAGTTCTCTAAAGTTTCTTCCAGAGATTCTCTTAAAATATCTTCGTCAGTAGGACTTGTCGCAGCCCAGTCAAAATAATGTTCTGTATCTTTCATTTTAACACCGATAAAATATCCTTATCATCAACTTCTTCTACGAGAGTATCTTCAACCCCTTTTTGCAAAACCAGTCTGATTTTATCAGAAAAATTCTTTTTATCTTTGTGCATTACAGCCAGCAGTCTTTCGCCAACGCCGCCACCTTGTATGATTGGAGGAATTGCCTGACTTTCCCAGCCATATTTTTCCAGGATTTCCAGAACTTCATCTTTAAAAGCCTGAAGACAATATTCTTTTTTGTAAGCAAGTTCTACAGACCGCCCAATCCCCCAGGCAACTGTAGTTCCATAAACAAGATTTCCAAGTCCTGCCAGACTTTCCAAGGCGTAACCAAATGTGTGGCCCAGACTTAAATAGGCTCTTACGTTTTCGCCTGTAAAATCTTTTTCAACGATTTTGCCTTTCGCGATTACGCATTTTTTTATGATTTCTTCGAGAAGGGATCGGTCGCGGGCCAGGATTTTTTTATCCTCATTTTTGAATGCTTCGTATAAATCTTTGTCAAAAAGCAGGGCTGTCTTAAATGCTTCTGCAAGCCCGGAATTATATTGAACTTCAGGCAGATATTGAACAAATTCTGGAAAATAATAGGCTTTTGAGGCGGTAAAAAATGTCCCCATTATGTTTTTAGAATTTTCATAATCACAGGATGTTTTCCCACCAATGGCCGCATCAACCATGGCAAGCAGAGTTGTAGGTACAAACTGAACTTCAATTCCTCTTTCGTAAATGGATGCGGCAAAGGCTGTAATATCACAAATAACTCCGCCACCAATTCCTACAAACATATCTTTTCGGGTAAAGCCTGCTTCTGCAGCTGCGGTTACGATTGAAAGAAGTGTTTCGATTGTCTTGTATTTTTCGCCAGAGCCTAAAACCAACAGATAATCTTTATCCCTGTAAACTCCGTCTTCAAATTTGGCTGTAAAATCCTGCATACAGTCCAGGCTGGCAACATTTGCGTCTGTAATGAAATATCTTTTTTGACTGGTCTGGGGAGCAGGTGAGCCATCGGTGGTAAAATGCTCAGCCCCTGGAGTGCCAGCGACCGCCCCGGTGGCAATTTTGTTCCCAGTGTCAACTTTGCCATCGGTGTTCAAATCATCATCAAAAAATAATTTTACCAAATCCGGCTTACCAGAATAAAAATTGATTTTAGTTTTTTTTGCACCTGGATAAATTGAAGGGTAGGAAATTGAAATAGAATCACTAGCCATAGTGAGAACTATATTAGTATTTTTTGTCCATTTCGTTAAGTTCTTTGATGTTTTTTTCTAACCGTTCTATTTCTCGGTTAAGCATTTTCTCGTAATTCAAATCGCCATTTACAATTCTTTCCCTTTCATCTTCCCAGTTCTGCTTGCCTGTAATAAATAAAAAGTTGAAAGAGGATGCGTTGGCTTTTTCACACCAGACTTTTGCTTCCTGCCAGTAGTAAAGTCCCGCT
>CAVFQN010000230.1:0-2388 GCA_963624615.1 Treponemataceae bacterium
TCATATTATTGTAAAAACCCGACTTTTTTAATAATATATTGGTGTATGAAAAGTCCAGTTTTAGCACCATCACTTTTATCAGCTGATTTCAGCAATCTCGAAAAAGCAATAAAACAAATCGAAAATAATAATGGTTCTGTAGTTCATATTGATGTTATGGACGGACAGTTTGTTCCAGAAATTACCTATGGCCAGCCTGTAGTTCGGTCTATCCGAAAACTTACAAAGCTGCCTTTTGATGTTCATCTCATGGTCGAAAATCCAGAACTTCAGATTAAATCTTTTGCTGAGGCAGGGGCAGATTGGATTGATTTTCACCTGGAAGCAACAAATCATCCTCACCGATTAATCCAAATGATTCACGAAGAAGGCAAAAAAGCCGGGCTGGCAATTTGTCCGGGAACTCCAATTTCTGCACTGTCGGAATTGCTGGATTCTGCCGATATTATATTAGTGATGACTGTCAATCCCGGTTGGGGCGGGCAGAAAATTATTCCATCATGTGTAAATAAGGTTGTGGAATTGAAAAAAATCCGCCAGGAAAAAGGATATAATTATCTTATTTCTGTGGATGGGGGTGTGAACAACGAAACAATATCTGCTGTAAAAGATGCAGGAGCTGATGTAATTGTTTCGGGCTCTGCCTTTTTCAATAACAGCCTTAAGTGGAGTTAGTTTTTTTTATGAAAAAAATTATCGCAGCGGCAATTTTGTTCTCTACACTTGCATTTTCTGCTTTTTCATCAGAACTTGCGGTTAGAGCTTTTGTCGAGGCCTGTAAATCTTATTCTCAGGGGGACTGGGCCTCTTCAAAAATTATGCTCAGAAAAGCCGTATCTTATCCTGAAAATATCACGCCAGACACTTATTATATGTTGATTTCATCAGAAATTAATGATGATGATAACAAAGCTGCCCTCGATGACTGTAACCGCTATTTGGAAAAATTCCCCGGTTCAATTTATTATCCTCGAATTTCTTATCTCAAGGGAAAAATTCTTTTTAATCTTTCTGAATATGACAAGGCTATAATCGCCCTCAGTGATTTTTGTCACCAGTACGAAAATGATGATTTATATTCTTTTGCTCTGTTTTATATTGGAGAATCTTTGTATGCCGGATACAAATATGATGAGGCCAGGGCAATTTATCAGAGAATTGTGTCTGATTTTCCAAAATGCGAAAAAGTTGCTGCTGCTCAGTACAAAATTGATTCAATTGACCAGCGGGCTAGGGAAGAAAAATTAATCTATCTTTTAAAACAGACTGGCGAAGAATATCTTGCTGCAAAAGAAGATTACGAAAAACAACTCCGTCTCTATAATTCTGAATCAATCAACAATACAAGACAGCGTTTGTCTGAATCTCAGGCTAGAAATGAAGAATTGGAACGCCAGATTTCCGATTTACAGGCCCAGATTGATTCTCTAAAGGAAAATCAGACTTTTGTGGTTCAAACTCCAGTTATTGAAAAACAAACAAGCAAAGTTGAAACATCACAAGCTGTAATATCACCAGAAAATACAAGTACAAGCCAAAATATTGTGAAGGAAAATCAGACTGTAGAAACTGCAAATTCTACTGCAGTTCAACCCCCAGCCGAAGTTGATGTTCCAAATCCTGAACCTTATGACGAAACAAAAGAAAATTTGCGTCAGTTGAGGGAAAAGGCTCTGGAAGCTCAGAGAATTCTTGAGGAAAAAAATCAATGAAAAAATTAAAAAAATCAATAAGAAAAATTTATTTATTAGGATTATTTGCCGCAATCATTTTGGCTTTTTCATCATGCCGTTCAACAAAAAATGCTAATAAGGAAGTTGCCTCAGAAAATGAAGATTCAACTTCAAAAGATGAAAAAGTGGCGAAAGATTCCAACTCTGCAAATGATTCCAAAAACGAATCTGGAAAATCTGGAAAAAGAAATTATATAGGCTGGGTTGACGCTTCCACAAAAGATGTTTCTTTTAACCAGGGAATTATCCAGCTTAAAGTAAAGCCAAATCTTGGAAGTTACAATATTTCCGTTTTGAACGAAAAAGAAAGAGCGGTGTCCCTTCTTGCGACCGGAAATGAATTCACATCATCATCTTTATACTTAAAAACTGCAAAAAAGACTTATAAACTTCTTGCTGATACTACAATCAAGACGGCTGTAACAAAAAAAGAGAAGGGCGTGATAATTACTTACGTAATTCCAGACGTTGCAGAAATCAACCTTGATTTGGATTGTTTAAAATCTTCTGCAGAAAGAGATTATGATATTTTAAAAACGACAATTTCTGCTACAAACAAGGGAAAAAAAACTACTGATTTTACATTTAAACAGATTTTGGACACAATTTTGGGCGAAACAGGAAGTTTCCATTTTTATGATTACGAAAATATTCC
>CAVFQN010000231.1:0-7277 GCA_963624615.1 Treponemataceae bacterium
CTGCGCATTCTAAGTCTTGGAAATAGCAAGACTTAGAAGTGTGCGTTTTCAAAGTAACCTCTAAAAATTGCAATTTTTAGAGGTTCCCTTATATTTTAAGTCTCAAAAGCCATGTTTCTGTGATTTTTGAGAACTTCATATTTTTATTCTGTTTTGTCCAGGTATTCCGTAATCAGATTTTTAGTTTCTTCATCCGGAATTAAATCCATGATAGCCTGAACTTTTGCCCTCGCCATCATTTCTTCTGCCGCTTTTCGACTGATTCCCCGCGTTTGCATGTAAAACAAAATATCAGAAGAAATTCGTCCGATAGTTGAACCATGCTCGCCCTGAATATCATCTTCGCCACAAAGAATAATTGGAAAAGACTTGTTTTTGGCTTCTGGTGACAAAATCAGCGTTTCTTCAAATTCATTACCCTGAGAACCCGAACAACCTTTCTGGAAATCCAAAGTACCCCGGTAAACTTTTGAAGCCTGGTCTTTAATCGTTCCATGAACCTGCATATCGCAAACAGTTTTTTTGCCAGTGTGATAAACGATATGGTTCATATCGAGATACTGATTTTGAGTGCAGATGTAGGCTGTATTTGCATGAAAAGCCGACTGATAACCAAGTAGATTTACGTTTAAGCCTGAATCAACATGGTGACCGCCTAGTTCTACAAGGGTAAACTTTATATCAGCATTGGCTTCGGCGGTAATTCCAGTGTCGTCAAGCTGGAGGCTGGAAGCTCCCAAAAGCTGGACTTTGATAATGTGGAGTTTTGCCTTTTCTTCTGCGTAGATTTTTGACTGCAAAAGGATTGTATCGGCGTTTCCATGGTAAATAAAAATTACCGTAGCTTCGCAATTAGCCTTTGCGTGAATCAAATGTTTAGAAACAGCCGCCTTATCAAAATCAAAATTCAAAATCAGAGGTTTTTCCAGTTTGCCGGAAATAGTAATGTATTGACCGTCCGGGAGAATTTCATTTATCAGATTGACGATAGGATGATTTTCTGAGGATTGGACAAGGTATTCTCGTTCTTCGTTGATTGTTCCATCAGGATTTCTATTATCTTTTTGCTTTGGATTTGACCTGTTAAAAACCCCAGTTGGAATTTCTGGAATATTTTGAGAAGCTTTTTCTGATGAAATTGTAACGCCTTGAGGCAGGTCTTTTACTGACGCCTTTGTTTCTACAAAATCAGTTTTGACACTATCTATGGAAATCAGGTCGTTATTTGATTTTAGCCAGTTCCAGGTGATTGCCGGAACAGAGTTCACTTTTATATTTTCGTATGTCATAGCTGCCCCTTCATTTCCAGTCTTATCAGATTGTTCATTTCGACTGCGTATTCCAAAGGTAATTCTTTGCTGACAGGATTTGCGAATCCGCTTACAATCATACTTCTGGCATCTTCTTCTGGAATTCCCCGGCTCATAAGATAGAAAACAGCGTCCCCACTGATTCTTCCGATTTTAGCTTCGTGACCAACATCGCAGTCATCAGTTTGTATTTCCATAGCAGGAATTGTGTCCGACCGGCTCAAAGAATCCAGCATCAGACTTTCGCAGGAAACAGAAGCCTTGCTGCCTTTTGCTTTTTTGTCGATGTAAACAGCAGACCGGTAATCACTTTCGCCACCATCTTTTGCAATAGATTTTGTCGTGATTAAGGATGATGTATCCGGGGCAAAATGAACCATTTTCGCACCTGTATCCAGCCTTTGACCATGACCTGCAAAGGTAACACCGGTAAATTCAGCAGAAGCCCCGCGGCCCATCAAATCGCTTTCCGGGTAAAGATAAGACGTGTGGCTTCCGAAAGAGCCCGAAATCCATTCGATTTTTCCTCCTTCTTCAACCCTGGCCCTCTTTGTGTTGAGGTTGTACATATTTTTTGACCAGTTTTCGATGGTGGAGTAGCGGAGGTGGGCATTTTTTTTGACAAAAAGTTCTACCGCCCCGGCGTGCAAATTGGCTTCGTTGTATTTTGGTGCAGAACAACCTTCTATAAAGTGCAAATCAGCCCCTTCGTCAACAATGATGAGGGTGTGTTCAAATTGTCCTGCCCCTTTGGCATTTAATCTGAAATAAGATTGAAGGGGAATTGAAAGATGGACGTTTTTTGGAACATAAACAAAAGACCCTCCTGACCAGGCAGCTCCGTGCAAAGCCGCAAATTTGTGGTCCTGTGGTTTGATAAGGGTCATAAAATATTCCTGAACCATAGGGCCCCATTTTTCCGACTTCAAGGCTTCTTCAAAGCCCATGTAAACTACGCCTTGCTTGGCAACTTCGTCCTGAACATTGTGGTAAACCAATTCAGAATCATACTGGGCACCAACCCCGGCCAGAGATTTTCGCTCTGCCTCCGGAATTCCCAATTTTTCAAAAGTATTTTTGATGTCGTCAGGAACATCTTCCCACTTGCCACTCATCTGGGTCTTTGGGCGGACATAAGTTGCAATTTTTGCCATGTCCAGGCCTTCAATTCCAGGTCCCCAGTCAGGAATCCGCAGTTTGTTGTAAATTTCCAGAGATTTCAGGCGGAATTCCCTCATCCACTGAGGATCACCTTTTTCATCACTGATTTTTTCAACAATATCAGGGGTAAGACCACTTTCTATACGATAAAAATCCTTGTCAGATTCTTCGTAACGAAAATCATAAAAATCCCGATTTATATCTTTAATTTCTTGTTTTGTATCTTTCATATTTTCAGCAGTTTTTTTGGAGTTTAACGTCCGTCTCCAGGGAGTTTTTACTTCAGGGCATTTTCTAAAAATTGCAATTTTTAGAGGCTCCATTCACAAAACTTTCAAATCCTTCTTTGTTGATTTGTTCAACCAAAGAAGAATCACCAGTTTTCACAATCTGGCCTTTTACCAGAATATGAGCTTTATCAACCTTCAAACTTTCAAGAATTTTTGTGTTGTGGGTGATGATTAAAAGCGAACCACCCACCGTTTTCTGATATTCTTCCACGCCCTGGGAAACGACTCGAACAGCGTCCACGTCCAGCCCCGAATCCGTTTCGTCAAGAATGGCAAAATCAGGCTTGAGCATCAAAAGCTGGAGAATTTCAGACTTTTTGCGTTCCCCGCCCGAAAATCCGACATTCAAATCACGCCTTGCATAAGAAGCATCCATATTCAAAAGTTCCATGCAACGCTTCATTTCCTTCTGAAATTGAAAAAGTTTTACATGCTCGCCAGTTTTGTGGTGGATTGCAGACCGAATAAAAGTTTCAAGCGAAATCCCTGGCACTTCAAGTGGGGTTTGAAAAGACATAAACATTCCAAGTTTTGCCCTTTTATCAGGCGATTCTTCCGTAATGTCCTGGTCTTTAAAAATGATTTTGCCGCCGGTCACCTTGTAAACAGGATTTCCCATCAGAGTGTTGCCCAAAGAAGATTTTCCGGCTCCGTTTGGTCCCATCAAAACGTGGGTTTCGCCCTTGCCGACCGAAAGGCTCAGCTCATTTAATATTTGTTTGCCGTCTTCGAGAGAGGCTGATAAATTTTGTACATCTAACAACATAGGCTACAATATACTAAATTTTAGTGATATAGACAATTAAGATTTTTTTTTGATTTTCAGGGAAAAATCAGTCACCCAGTCGCCTTCCGCAGCTCGCTAACGCTCGGCCTCCTCGGACTCCTGTCGGAGTCCTGCGGTGGCTAAACTGCTCCACGCTCCGCCCGCTGCACCGGGCTGGGCTTTTAAAGTCCTGTCCTTTTTTTCATTTAAAAATTGCAATTTTTACAAGTTTTGCTTACCATATTTACTAAGGAAAATTTGATATGCTAAAAATTAGAACTTTTTCAATTTTACTTTCATCTATTCTTTTTATTTTTTCAACAAATTCAAATCTTTTTGCAAAAATAAACTTCCAAAAGCCACCCAAAATAAAGTCTGGTGACAAAATGCTTACGGTTCAGGCGATGGAAGACGGACTTCATATCAAAAAAAAGCACCGGGCAATGTTTACCCGTGTTGAAATCCACGTGGCCGGCAAAAATGGCGAAAATTTTTCTATTTCTACTGACGAAAAAACGAACACATTCATTTATCCTTTTGTGACAGCTGGAGAAGAATATTCGGTTTACCTTACTTTGATGGACAAAAACTGGGGAAATTGGACTGTGAGCAAGCCTGCGATTATAACTGCAGCCGGTGGACTTGGCGATGTTCGCGAATATTTTTACGCTTATCATTATGATAACGATACCATGTCCATAGTTCTGGAAAATTACAGTTTTGAAAAGCCGGAAAATCTTGACCTTTTGGCCCATAATTTTTGCGGCAACATATATTTTAATCAGGAAGAAGACAAAATTGACTGGTCTAAAGTGACTTGGGGCAATTATCTTCTGAAAAAAGATATAGAAGGGGAGTCAAAAAACGCCAGAGTTGATATTTCTTCCAAAGGTTCTGATTTTGCAAATACCAGATTTTTTATTCAGCTGGAAACAAAATTTGCTTACAACGATATAACTTATCACACAACTTTAATTTCCAATGAAAAAAATCTTTTTACAGATACTCATCCCCTTAAAAATGTGACCATCAGCCAAGGTCTTTTAGTTCCGCCTTTTAATCCTGGCTGCCATGAATATAAAATCAAGGGGACAGAAAATGCGGTAAAAATTATTCCGGAATTTATGGAAAACGTTGAAAGTACAAAGCAAATCCATGTTATTGATTCTGAAAATCCTACAGATTCTATAGATTTTGCTTTTAACGGCCAAAATTATTCATATAAGTTCACTTTTGAAAAAGGTCCGGATTTTGCTTTTGACGGTAAAAATTATATTCAGACTTTTTATGACGATTTTGACGGAAGTGAAATAAATCCTGCTAACTGGAAAAAATCTTCTGAGGAAGAAAGGCAGGGAAGTCAGGAAAATCACGGTTGGTGGAGCAATGAATGTTCTTATCTTGACGGTCAGGGCAATTTAATAATAGAAGCAAAATACAAAAATGGTCAGAGGATTTCCGGGGCAATTGAAAGTCAGACTCTTTATGAACAGTCCCATGGATTTTACGAAATCAAATTCAAGTGCGATAAAACTTCCGGCCTTTGGTATGCTTTCTGGCTCATGGGGGATAATGATGAAGATCACGTCGGAAATGGTGCTACAGATGCTGCCGAAATTGATATTTTTGAACTTGTTCCGAACGAACCTTACAGTGGCCCAAATTATTTTAAAACTACCATAAATTGGGATTCTTACGGAGCCGCTCACAAGGCTGTCGGTTCGCCTCTTTACCGGGTTTCAGAAGATTTTTACGGCCAGTGGCATATAGCCCAGTTTGTTTGGGGCGAAACTTCCTATAAACTTTGGCTGGACGGCCAGCTCTTATATGAAATGGACGCTTCAAAAGTTGATGACGCGCACTACGGCGGAATGTGTGATGGAATAAATTATATGATTATTTCGTCGGAATTTGGCAGTTGGGGTGGGGCTTTTGAACAAAGCCAGCTGCCGGCAAAAATGTATGTAGATTATGTGAAGGTCGGGGTGGAAAAGTAAGTAATTTTGTTGGAAAACGGGGCATTTGTCGCTCCGTTAACGAGTTTTGTTTTCGATTTCAAATTTATCGGAAAACAAAAACTCGCTTCCTCAACTCCGATTTTATGCTTCAATTTCCTTTTTTTGACCGACAAGAGTTTTATTTTTCCAGACGCCACTTTTGTAACGGATAAGGCAGACAATTGCTGTGAGTGTCCAGGTAAATGCGGTCGTAATCCAGACACCCCAGTAACCGATTGGAATCTGCTTGCCAAATAAAGTAATGGCGGTGATTCTTGTAAGCAGTTGAGAAAACAGAATTCGGCCAATAACTTCGGTTGCACCGTTCATAAGCGCAAAATTCGTGTCACCGCAGCCGTTAAGAACTGAACGCGGTACGTAAATCATTCCCAAAGCAAAGTACGCAAGGCAGGTAATTCTTAAACCTGTAGAACCAATTCTGATAACTTCAGTTTCTGTTGACTGAACGAACAGTCCCACAATATTTGGCGCAAAAAGTTCAAAAATCGGAAGAATTGCAAGACTAAAGATGAGCGCAATCAAAGTTCCGCGATGAAAACCTTTCTTGACACGTTCAAAATTTCCGGCACCGCAGTTCTGTCCGCTGAATGTCGTAATGGCAGAACCCAAAGAACTGTAAGGCTGCTGAACCAACTGTTCAATCCTCATAGAAATTGTGTAAGACGACATAACCGTCGGGCCAAAAGTATTAACAACACCCTGCAAAGACATCATAGAAATAGAAATCAATGCATTTTGTAAAGCAATAGGCACGCCAAGTTTAAAAGATTTCAGAATAATATGGCGGTGTGGCTTTAATTCAGATTTTGAAAGATGAAAGTAAGGATTCCTGAAATAAGCGTAAATCAAACTTGCAATTGCGCTGATTGCCTGAGCAATACAAGTGGCAAAGGCAACTCCAAAAACTGCCCAGTGAAATTTCAAAACAAAGAGCAAATCAAGTCCAAGATTCAGAACACTGGAAAGAATTAAAAAATAAAGCGGAGATTTAGAATCACCCAGAGCACGCAAAATCGAAGCGACGCCGTTATAAAATGCCACGAAAATAATTCCATAGCACGTTGTTCTCATGTAAGTTACCGCATCCGGCATAATAGAATCAGGACAGTGCAAAAGTTTTAAAACGTACGGACAAATAATCCAGCCGATAATCGAAATCACGATGGAAACAATGCCAAGAACGTAAAAAGAGTTTGCTATTGTTGTCCTTACAAGTTTTTCTTCCTTTGCACCAAAATACTGGGCAACAATAATTCCAATACCAATTGCCAGTCCCGAACTCAGCGAAAAGAAAAAAAAGTTCATTGAACCGCAGGTACCAACCGCAGCAATAGCGTCTGGTCCAACAAATTTGCCCACAACAATAGAATCTACCATGTTGTAAAGCTGCTGAAAAATGTTTCCGATCAGAAGTGGCAGCGCAAATACAAGCATATGCTTTGTGGGACTGCCAGTAGTCATATCCACAATGTTGTTTTTAGATTTCATTTCCTGCTCTCTTTCATTTTATTACTATATTTTTATTTCAAAAATTCTACAAATTTTTACAAATGAGTCTTTTATAAAGGTGGGGAAAGCCTTCCCCTCGGCCGCACACGGTTGCGGCCTACCCCTTCTAGCGGGGACACCCCGCAACGCCCCCGTTAATTTTGTTTTCCAATAAAAATAAATCCGAAAACAAAACTAAATAGCGAAGCGACTAACGTCCTCCGTTATTTTTCGTAAAAATTAC
>CAVFQN010000232.1:0-9527 GCA_963624615.1 Treponemataceae bacterium
GCAGAAGACCGGAGCGGCACAATTTGTGCCGCGAGGACTTAGAACGTTAGCGAACTGCGGAAGACCCGACCCGAAGCACCAGCCATTCGGCTGGGGCTTCGGGGAACGCCCAAAAGAAAATTCCCAAAATTTTCCACTCGTTGAATTTATCCCCATAAAAAACTATAATTATTCACTCACGCGGCTGGCAAAAAGTCGCCTTTACGAATCTACGAACAATTTCGCGAAAATGGAAAAACAGAGGTAAAAAATGCCAAAAATTGAATGTAACGAAAAACTCTTTTTTGATGCTATTGGAAAAAAATACACTTATGATGCTTTGGAAGACGTTCTTCCTTGTGCAAAAGCCGAGCTTGACGAAAAACCTGACACAAGTCTGCCGGAAAATGAACGCGTTGTAAAAATTGAATTGAACGATACAAACCGCCCGGATCTTTGGTCTACAAACGGGGTTGCCCGCCAGATTAAGCTGCACGAAGGTGGCAAAACTGTTGATTACATGAAGCTCATGTCCAATTTTGGCAATAATGATTATGAAGGCAGGGTGATTACGGTTGACCCTGAACTCAAAGATATTCGCCCTTACATGGTTGCATTTGTGATTGCAGGAAAAGCAATTGACGACGCTATGCTCAAGGATATTATCCAGACTCAGGAAAAACTTTGCTGGAACTTTGGCCGCAAACGTAAGACAATTTCTATGGGTGTTTACCGTTCTGATTTGGTAAAATTCCCGGCTCATTACAAGGCAGTTGATCCTGATAAAACTTCTTTTGTGCCGCTTCAGTGTGATTCTCCAATGACTTGCCGTCAAATTCTTACAGATCATCCAAAAGGAAAAGATTTTGGCTGGATTATCCAGGATATGAAAAAATTCCCGCTTCTTACTGATGATAATGATGAAGTTCTTTCTATGGCTCCGGTTATTAATTCGGCAAGCCTCGGGGCTGTTCAGGTTGGTGATAAAGACCTGATGGTTGAACTTACTGGTGACAATATCGAAAATCTTCTGCTTTCTGCAAATATCGTTGCCTGTGATTTTGCTGATCAGGGATACACAATCAAACCTATTCTGGTAAAACATCCTTATGATACAGGTCTTGGAAAAGATATTTTGGCTCCTTTCTATTTCCAGCCAACAACAAAAACTACACTCAAAGCAGTCAACAAACTTTTGGGCTCAAATTTTGATATGAAGACTGTTGAAGATGCTTTAATCCGCATGGGAAACACAATAGAAGTTAAAGGGGAAGAAATTACACTTTCTCCGGCTCCTTACCGCAACGACTTTCTTCACGAAGTTGATATTATTGAAGATGTGATGATTGGCTGCAATGTTTCGGCTTTTGAACCTCACACTCCAAAGGATTTTACAATCGGTCGTCTGCTTCCAATCACAGAATACAGCCGCAAGGCAAAAACTTTGATGGTTGGGCTTGGCTACCAAGAAATGATTTTCAATTACGTTGGTTCTAAAAAAGATTACATTGACAATATGCTGATTGATGGCTCAAAAGTAATCGAAATTGCCAACCCTATGAGCGAAAACTATCAGTTTATCCGCCCAGAAATTCTTTCTTCTCTCTGTCGTGCCGAAAGTGGTTCTGCAAATGCAATGTATCCTCACAAGATTTTTGAAATTGGAAAAGTTGCTTATCTGAAAGATGATGAAAATACTGGAACTATTACTCGTCAGCATTTAGGATTTATGACTGCTGCTGCTGACGCAAATTTCAACACTTTGGCTTCGGAAGTTTCTTCTCTGGTTTACTTCCTGGATCACGAATACAAGGTTGTAGAAGCAAACGACCCTCGTTTTATTCCTGGTCGTCAGGCTGAATTGATGGTAAACGGCGTTTCTGCAGGCGTTTTTGGTGAAATTCATCCTCAGGTATTGGAAAACTGGGGAATTACAACTCCTTGTGTTGCCGGTGAATTGGATTTGGAAACTTTGATGGCAACTGCCGACACAAAAACAGACGCCCAGAAGAAAAAGGAAGCTGGGAAAAAGGCTACATCACCTTCCCAGGCGGGCGAAAATGGCAAGGGTTCAAATCAAAAATCAGAAGCAGAAACAAATCCTGTAAAATATTTTGACGAACACGTTGAACTTTTAGTTGCAAAAATCACAAAAGTTGACACAAACCCGGAAGGCGACAAGCTTTACGTTGAAACTTTGGACGATGGTTCGGGAACTGAACGAATTATTCAGTCTGGTCTCCGCCCATATCTCAAGGCAGAAGAACTTTTGGGCCAGCACATTATCATCGTGGCTAACTTAGCCCCACGCAAGATGAAGGGCGTAGAAAGTCGTGGAATGTTGCTTGCAGCCGACTACAAAGATGAAAATGACAATGAAAAAGTTGAACTTTTGACCGCACCTTGGGCAGCCCCGGGAACAGTGATTAAAATTGAAGGTTCAGATTATGCCGGCTCAAAACCCGCAAAAATCGACATCGACAAATTTGCAAAACTCAGCTACGAAGTAAAAGACGGCACATTCCTGATTGCCGGTAAAAAAGCCCTAGCTGATGGCAAAGAAATCACAACGAAGATGGCTAAGAATTCTGAGGTGTGCTAAAGCCCTCAAAAAAAAACAAACAGCCCTATGCAAATGAAATGCAAGAGGCTGCCAGCCAAATACAGGGAATTTACAAAACTTCCCTGTAATACGGACAAATATCCTCATACCGTCCGTCTTTCATCCTAAAGCCGCCCGGGATTGTCCCCAATTGCTTAAATCCCAGCCGTTCATACAAATGGCGGGCGTGAATATTAGTCGCAACAACCGCATTAAACTGCAAAATCCTAAAACCCTTTTCGCCAGCCATACGCAGACAATGACTCACCAGTTTTTCCCCAATATGCAAGCCTCGTACATCCCTGGCTACCGCATAACTTGCATTGGCAATATGTCCACACCGCCCGACATTATTCGGGTGCAAAATATAAAGCCCTTCAACCCTTTTTGACTCTGCATTTTCCGCAACGCCACAATAAGTCTGAGCCGCAAAAAAATCCCTGCCTTCGTCCACCGACAAAAGATTTTCCTGCGGAAAAGCAATTCCATCTTCCACAACTTCATTCCAAATTGCAGCCATCTGCTCAATGTCAGCATCACAATATTTTCTGATAACAATTTCTGCCATTACTTATTCCTAAAAAAATCTAAAAGTAACTTATTTTAGAAACATTTGGGCGTTCCGGCAACAGTCAGCCTACCGGCAGTCTGTTGCCGTCGCTACGTTCCAGGTTCCGCTATCGCTTCAGCCTCCACACTCAGCCCCCAAAGGGGGCTTCGCTTGCGGTGGCCGGCTTCACCGCCTTCCACATCGCTAACGCAATCCTCCCCCAAAACATTGACTAAGCACACTTAAAAATTTAAAATATCCTACTCTATGGACTTTGAATTCATCAAACAAGTCATTCCTATGTATATTGAAGCAGCCGGACTCACCCTTCGACTTGCCTTAATCGGAATCCTTTTATCAATAGCAGTCGGTCTCATTTGTGCACTCATAAAATATTTCAAGTTGCCCATTCTCCGACAAATCACCAGCATTTATATCGAATTTTCTCGAAATACCCCCTTACTCATTCAGCTTTTTTTCCTCTATTTTGCTTTTCCACGAATGGGAATCAAACTTTCTTCCGTTCAGTGTGCCATCATCGGTTTAACATTTTTGGGGGGCAGTTATATGGAAGAAACTTTCCGCTCTGCCCTGGAATCTGTTTCAAAAATCCAGATTGAATCGGCTCAGTGTATCGGGCTTACCCGCCGCCAGATTACCCAGTATGTAATTCTGCCCCAGGCCATTTCCGTTTCCATTCCAGGTTTTTGTGCAAATATCATGTTTATGATAAAAGAAACTTCGGTATTTTCTGCCGTTGCACTTGCCGACCTCATGTTCGTTGCCAAAGATTTAATCGGACTTTATTACAAAACAGACGAAGCTTTGACCCTGCTCTGTATTTCATATTTGATTTTGTTGTTGCCAATTTCAATTTTGGCTGCATTTGCTGAAAGGAGATTGCGTTATGCACAGTTCGGAAACCATTAATGCAATTATAGACGCCTTCAGCGTTTTGACCATGGGAACAAATTTCCTCAGACTTTTGGGCGGCCTTTGGGTTACTGTTTGGATTGCCCTTGTTTCTGTCGCTTTTTCCATCATTTTGGGCTTCCTTTTTGGTATGCTGATGACTCGAAAAAACAAAATAATTCGTGCCATCTGCAAAGTTTATCTGGAAATTATGAGGATTATGCCACAGATGGTTTTGCTTTTTGTTGCATATTACGGCTTAACTAGAATGTTCAGTATTTCACTTTCCGGCGAAGCGGCTTCAATTTTAGTTTTTACCCTCTGGGGAACTGCCGAAATGGGCGATTTAGTTCGCGGCTCCCTGGAATCTGTTCCCCAGCATCAGTATGATTCAGGGCGTGCCATCGGATTAACAGAACGCCAGGTTTTCTTTTACATCATCATTCCACAGACTTTACGTTCTTTAATTCCTTTAAGTATGAATCTCATCACTCGTATGATTAAGACAACTTCCCTGGTAGTTTTTGTCGGCGTCATCGAAGTTGTAAAAATTGGCCAGCAAATTATCGAAGGAAATCGTCTTACAAAACCGACCGCGTCAATCGCCGTTTATTTTGTAATTTTTATGATGTATTTTCTTGTCTGCTGGGTTTTGAGTTTAGCGGCAAGGGCTATTGAGCGTAGGCAAAAACAATAAATGCCCCTACCAGGCTCGCATTTATTTTTCAAAGAGGTATAGAAAATGTCTTTACTGGAAATAAAAAATATTGAAAAATCTTTTGGAGATGCAAAAATCCTGAAAAACATTTCTTTGACCGTTAACAAGGGCGAAGTTATCGTGATTTTGGGACCTTCCGGCTGTGGAAAATCCACCCTCCTCCGCTGCATCAACGGACTGGAAAATATTCAATCTGGCGAAATCATCCTGGACGGCCAGGTTATTTCCAACCGCAAAAAAGATATGCACCTGGTTCGCCAGAAAATCGGTATGGTTTTCCAGAGTTACGACCTTTTTCCTCACCTGAACGTAATGAAAAATCTTCTTCTTGGCCCAAAACACGCCCACGAACTCAACCTGAGCATGGACGAAGTTCAAAAAGAAGCCGAAATGTGGCTTGACCGGGTCGGCCTTTCTGATAAAAAAAATGCCTACCCTCGCCAGCTTTCCGGCGGACAAAAACAACGAGTTGCAATTGTCCGAATGCTCTGTCTTCACCCCGAAGTTATGCTTTTTGACGAAGTTACAGCAGCTCTGGACCCAGAAATGGTTCGCGAAGTTCTTGATGTTATGATGAACCTTGCAAACGACGGTAAAACCATGCTCATCGTCACCCATCAGATGGAATTTGCCCGAGCTATTGCCGACAGAATCATCTTTATGGATGAAGGTGAAATTGTGGAAGAAGGCAGCCCTGAAGAATTCTGGACAAATCCAAAAACCCAGCGGGCTCAAAAATTCCTCCGCACGTTTGAATTTGAAAGCCGCAGACACAAATAAAAGGCATCTCTAAAACACGTCATTCCGTTCCAAAAACAAATTCGGAGTGACGTTTTAAAATCCCCTGCCCTCCGAAAATCGCCAGGAAATCACACGAAAATCCCCACTTGACCTAAATCCTCCCAAAAGTATATATTATCATATACCTACTAAATTAATAGGTAACTACACAGATTTTTCATGGAGGACTTGTTATGAAAAAATCATTCACAAAAATCCTGGCAACTGCAGCCTTACTTTTGGCAGCGACCGCCCCTCTTACAGCAAAAGCAAAATACCGCACTTTGGACGAAATTAAAAAGAAGAAAACTCTTCGCGTGGCTGTTTTTTCTGATAAAAAACCTTTTGGCTATGTTGATGAATACGGAAAATATCAGGGATATGATATTTATTTTGCAGAACGCCTGGCAAAAGACCTGGGTGTAAAAATCAAATATGTTCCAGTAGAAGCCGCTGCTCGTGTCGAAGTTTTGGAAACCGGTAAAGTTGACATCACCCTTGCAAACTTCACAGTAACTCCAGCTCGTGCCGAAAAAGTTGATTTTGCCCTCCCATATATGAAATGTGCTTTGGGCGTTGTTTCCAACAAAAATAATCTGATTACAAACGTTGAACAGTTGAAAGGTAAAACTCTGATTATTTCAAAAGGAACTACAGCCGAAACCTATTTCACAAATAATTATCCGGAAGTAAAACTTTTAAAATTTGACCAGTATTCCGAAGCATACAACGCCCTGCTCGACGGTCGTGGCGACGCACTTTCAACCGACAACACCGAAGTTTTGGCCTGGGCTTTGGAAAATCCAGGATTTGCAGTTGGAATTGAATCACTTGGAGAACTGGACACCATCGCACCTGCCGTTTCAAAAGGAAATACAAGTCTTTTAAACTGGATTAACGAAGAAATCAAAAACCTTGGAAAAGAAAATTTCTTCCATGCTGATTACGAAGCAACTCTCCGCTCTGTTTACGGAGCAGCTTCAAATGCAGATGCCCTGGTAGTCGAAGGTGGCAAACTGTAATTCAGCACAGCCCAAAGGAGTGTGATAAAAATGATAGTTTCAACTCGCGGACGTTACGCTTTACGAGTTTTAGTCGATATGGCAGAACATTCCGAAGATTCTCGCATTCCGCTAAAAGAAATTGCAGAACATCAGGGAATTTCGCAAAAATACATTGAAGCTATTATGACCCTGCTTTCAAAAAATGGTTTTGTTGATGGAGTTCATGGAAAAGGCGGAGGCTACAGGCTCAACCGCCAGCCATCAGAATATAAAATTGGTGATATTTTGCGTGTGACGGAAGGAACTTTGGCACCAGTCCAGTGCCTTGCTCAAGGGGCAGAAAAATGTCCCCGCGAAGCCGGCTGCCGGACACTTCCCATGTGGACAAAACTTGACCAGCTAATCGAAGGTTATTTGGACAGCATAACCATTGCGGATTTGATGAAAAAAGAGTAAGGGAACCTCTAAAAATGATTTTTTTAGAATGTCCAGAATAGTGGCGTTTATTCCATTTATTTGCATTTTTTGTATAATAAAGATGATGGAGTGAACGCCATTTTTTTTGGAGTCTTTATGTATACAGAAAGTGAAGTTTTGGATTTTGTTCGGGAAGAGGATGTAAAATTTATCCGTCTTGCATTTTTTGATGTAAATGGAAATCAGAGAAACATTTCTATTATGGCTTCCCAACTCGAAAAAGCCTTTAACGACGGCATTTCTTTTGACGCCTCTGCCGTCGGTTTTGAAAACGCAAATAAATCTGATTTATTTTTGCACCCAGACCCTTCCACCCTGTCAATTTTGCCATGGCGTCCTACAAGCGGAAAAGTTGTCCGAATGTTCTGTAATATCAAAAATCCTGATGGAAGCCCTTATAAAAAGTGTTACAGAACTATACTCCAGAAAGCCATCAAAGCTGCCAAAGATGAATGTAACATTACAGTAAATATCGGGGCAGAGGTGGAATTCTATCTTTTTAAGCTAGATAAAGATGGCAATCCTACAAATCTTCCTTTTGATAACGGCACTTACATGGATTTAGCTCCTTTTGATAAAGGCGAAAATATCCGCCGCGAAATCTGTTTTACCCTGGAACAGATGGGCATTACCCCAGAAGCAAGTCATCACGAAGAAGGTCCTGGCCAGAACGAAATTGATTTCCGTTATTCAGATCCTCTCACAGCAGCAGATAACACTACCACCTTTAAATGGATTGTCCGCACAAAAGCTGCCAGCAACGGTTTATATGCTGATTTTTCCCCAAAACCCCTGCAAAATCAGGCCGGAAGTGGAATGCACATCAATTTTTCACTTTCTGATTCCGAAAAATTACAAAACGCCCTGGCAGGAATCTTAAAACACATCAGCGAAATTGCTTATTATTTAAACCCTACCGAAAATTCCTATAAACGCCTGGGCGAAAATAAGGCTCCAAAATATATCAGCTGGGGAAATGAAAACCGATCAACTTTAATCCGAATTCCAGCCACAAAAGAAGATAAACGCCTGGAAATTCGTTCCAGCGACCCGGAATGTAATCCTTATGTAGCATTCACCCTGTTAATTTACGCCGCAATTGACGGAATCAAAAATAATTTGCAGCCACCAGCACCAGTCGAAGCCAATTTATTTAATCCCGAAAATGCAAAAGGTCTGAATTCTTTGCCGGGTTCTTTATCAGCAGCCCGCGATTTAGCCCAAAAAAGTGATTTTGTAAAGGAAATTCTCGGATAAAAATGACTGTCGATTCACACAGAGTATTAGTTGTAACAAAAGACAGTAAAATTTCCTCATTTGTTGAAGTAATGTTGATTGCCCCAGTTTTTGAAACTCAGATTGTTTCTGATTTTAACGAAGGCAGACGACGGGCAAAAGAAAGCCTTTTCAATATCATCCTTGTAGATTTTGCTGATGGCGAAGGCGTAGATTTTGCAACAGATATTGCCGATTCACTGTCTACAATTATCCTCATAGCTCCGCTTGAACACTATGAACACGTGAGCTACAAAGTCGAATCTTACGGCGTACTCACAATGTCCACTCCTTTTGATCAGTTTTATTTTTACAATATGATAAAAGTTGCGATTGCGGTTCAGTACAAAGTCCAAGTTCTTTCATCACAAACCACAAAAATAAAAGAAAAAATGGAAGAAATAAGACTTGTAAACAGGGCAAAAATGCTTTTAATGTCAAACAAAAATATGACAGAGCAGGAAGCCCACCGCTACATCGAAAAAGAAGCTATGGATCACTGCACAAAACGTATTTTGATTGCAGAACAAATCGTAAAAAAATACGGCTAGAAACAAAGTTAAACAAAAAGACCGCAGACACAATCCCAAAAAGAATCATAATCCACGGCCTCTTTGTCGCTTACAAGATTACTCTACCACGTTTTTGCTTTCTTGTTAAGGGCTTTTACCAGAGCAAAAAAAAAAAGAAACGGTGGTTCATCTCCTTGTATTTTTAGAGATGGTAAGCGATAACCACCGTTCCAGAAAAACTGTCAAATCAAAATCAGCAAAAAAAAGAGGTCGTAAACAAATTTTCGTTAAATTCACAAAAACTTATTTACGACCTCTTTGCCGTGCTTTGTTCATACTAGTGATTACAAAGCTAAATGTCAATATTTAGGATAAAATAATTATAATGGCATCTCCGGTTGAATATATTCACCATTTTCATCCTTATCCATAAATCTAAACGTATGAAACAAATCTCTATGCAGACTTTCTTCAGCAACAGTACCATCACTATTAATCCCTAAAAATTTTAAGTCATTAAAGAGAAATGTTCTATACACAATTCCCTGGTCTTTTTTATAAAACCAGTCAACTGACATGTATTTATAGCCTTTTGAAAAAGCAGTCTTGCTATCAGCTAGTATAATACAATTTCCAAAATCCCCATTAAATTCATCTTTTACGTCAGCATCATTATAAGCTTCCATTTGAGAAACAGGAATTTCAACCCCAGTAATGT
>CAVFQN010000233.1:0-6094 GCA_963624615.1 Treponemataceae bacterium
AAACTATTCTTCAAAAATAGCTTCTGCTGGACATTCTGCAGCACAAGTTCCACAACTGATACACTTTTCTGCGTCAATTACACGAACATCATTCTGTTCTGTAATAGCTCCAACAGGACAATCAGGTTCACAAGTTCCACAGTTTACGCACTGATCATTAATCTTAAATGCCATATTTTTGCTCCTATCCCTAACTTTTATAAGTCTGCTTTCTTGCCAGTAATCACAAACTTAAGTTGGAAAGATGTAAATTTGCTCTCCATCATACAGCAAGAGCGTTAAAATCGCAACAAAAATTGCAATTTTTAGATGTAGACTTTATAATCATCTTATGACTAAGAAAGAAATTGCGTCTTATATTGACCACACCTTGCTGACTCCTCAGGCTGGAATCAATCAGATTGTCCGCTTGTGTCAGGAAGCCCTTCGTTATGATTTTGCTTCTGTTTGTGTAAATCCTGTTTATGTTTCGGCTGCCAAAAATGAATTAGAAGGCTCTTCTGTGAAAATTTGTACAGTGGTGGGCTTTCCTTTGGGGGCAGTCACAACTACCGATAAAATAAATGAAGCTGTAAACGCTATCCACAATGGTGCTGATGAAATTGATATGGTTATAAAAATCGGGGCTGCAAAAGATGGACGTTTTTCGGAAGTAGCATCTGATATTTTGGATCTTGTAAGTGCCTGCAAAGATGCTGGTGATAAGGCTGGCAAAAAAATTATTCTGAAAACTATCCTGGAAACCTGTCTTTTAGATGATGATGAAATTGTAAATTGTTGTCTTTGTGCAAAAAAGGCTGGAGCGGATTTTGTCAAAACTTCTACCGGATTTGCCACTCCAAAGGCAATTGACGGCAAACTTCTGGCAAATGGGGCTAGCGAACATCATGTAAAACTGATGAGGGAAACTGTTGGGCCTGATATGGGAGTAAAAGCTTCCGGGGGAATTCGGTCTGCAAAAACTGCAATTTCAATGCTTGAAGCCGGGGCCAACAGAATAGGAACTTCCAGCGGAGTTGTGATTGTTGATAACTGGGATGAAAGCATTCCTGTAAAGGTTATGGGGATTTATAAGTAAAGGGCGTGTCTAAAGCTTCCTTGAAAAATCATCCTTTATTTTTCTGCCACTTCTACATAAAGGCACTTCTAAGTCTTGGAAATACCAAGACTTAGAAGTACGCGTTTTCAAAGTAACCTCTAAAAATTGCAATTTTTAGAGGTTTCCATAAAAGTAGAGGCGATTTTTTTCTACTTTCATTTTTACTTCCCTGGCGTCGTGCATAACCGAAAGATAAGACCTTACTGTCGAGGTAATTAAAGCCAGTTGTGGCAATGTCATTTCCAGGGCATTTTTATCGGCAACGTATTTTACAATTTCATCGCAGGTCATTTGCTTTTTGCTTTTCAAGGCATCCAAAATAGCCATGCGGGTAGAAATAATTGCGATTTTGTTCATTTCTGCCGCTTCCTGGATATTTTTTCGCAAAAAATCCCCATGCCCCGGAATACACCAATCCACATTTTCGACTTCACACAAGGTGTCCAGCGATTCCATAAATTCAACAGGATTTATGATAAGGGGAATCCAGTGACGGAGGATTTCGTCCCGCGGAAAAATTGCGTCACCTGCAAAAATGATTTTTCTGCCTTTTTCGTTGGTGACAATGGCTGCTAGTTCCTGGTGACTGTGACCGTGTAATTCCATAAAAGTTAGTTTTCTGTCTCCGGAAAGTTCAAAAACTGTTTCACTTCCAATTATTTTATCAACATGGGTTTCTTCCGGCTTAAAATACAGGGTTCTCAATTCGTGAGGAGGATAACCGCCCCACAAATTTATAGGTTGGATAGCAGGTGTTTCCATGCAGGCCCGCTCATGAAATGAGGCGTAAATCTGGCAGCCTGTTTCAGATTTTATAAAATTATGTCCGCCGACGTGGTCTGCATGGCAGTGGGTAGAGATAAGGGCTTTTATTTTGAATGAAGATTTTCTTTCCTGGAAAAATGCCTTTAAAACATCTAGAACATATTCGCCATCAATTTCTGTACAGCCAGAATCAATAAGGAAAACTTCATTTGATGAAATAATCACACCAACGTTTGTGTTGCCCGGAATAACGTAAACGTCCTTTGAAAGTTCTATAATTTTTGCCGAAAGATTATCCAAAATCTCACTCCTTTTTGCTGGAAAAATTCTAAAAAATCCACAAAAAAGGCACGCCAAAAACCGCGTGCCTTTTTGCCAAAATCTTTATGTCAGGAAATTTTCCTACATATTTTTAGCTTTTTCAATATTTTTTACAGTGTAATCATACTTGTGTTCGTTGATTGTAAACTGAACTTTGTCGCCTACTTTCTTTTCGTAAATTGCATTTCCGAATGGTGACATATATGAAATAACATTGTTGTCTGGATCAGATTCCCAAGGTCCAAGAATTGTGTACTGTTCATCTTTTCCATTTGTATTGTCTGTCAAAGTTACAACTGTACCAAAAGAAATGATAGATGTTGTAGAAGTTGTTGGATCGAATACAACAGCACGATTGAGACCTTCCTGGAGTTCTGCAAGTTTGAGGTTGAGCCAATGCTGTTGTTCGCGTGCAGATTTATATTCCTGGTTTTCTTTCAAGTCGCCCTTAGCCTTAGCATCAGCAACTTCAATTGCGTTCTGTGGAAGGTCAACATTCTGGATTTTTTCAGCTTCTTCCTTCTTTTCCTTGAGTTTTTTAGCCGTAACAATCATGCCCTTAGGCTGAGAAGCCTTTTCTTCAGATACACGGAACTTGAAGTCTGGGTATTTTTCAAGAATCTTACTGCGGGCAAGAGCCTTGTAAGAAGGGTCAATGTCATTAATATCATCAAGGAGTGTGTACATCTTCTTTACAGTTTCTATATCCTGAGAGAACATATAATTGAAGATGGCATCGTCTTTGAAGAGGAGGGTAGTTGCATTCTTGTTGATTTTCTTATTTTCGGTTGAATTAACGTGGTTGTTAATTTCGCGGAATGTAAGTTCAATAAGGTTGATGAGAGTTACCAGCTGTTTTTCGTATGAAACACCGGCATTTTTGAACCAGTCTTTATCCTGATCTTCCTTGAAGAAGTAGAGAACTGTTTCGCGGTAATCTTTGTATGATTCAAAAGCGGTTTTTACAAGATTCTGAACATCAGTTGTAAATCCTGCATTAATCAAATCATCAAGAAGTTTTTCGTCAAGAACTGTAGGGAAAAGTTTAATGTACTGTTTGTTCCAGTCTGGCAGCATCTTAATGCTTTGCAAAAAGTCCTGGCGCAAGTGAGTGTGTTTTGAATCTTTGAGAAGAAGATATGTTTCTCTAGGATCTTCAATTCTGCTGTAAAGTTCTGCAAAAGTTTCTTTGATAGGGAAAGCCAGCTGCTTGTTTACCGAACCAATATATTTTACCAGAAGGTAAGAGGCGAGAACCTGCTCTGAAACCCTTGAAATGTTCTTGAGATAGCCAGTGAAATATGTGTACATTTCGGCAAAAAGTTCGCTGCTTGTGTCGGCAATATCGCTTTCAAAGAATTTCATCAAAATATCAGCACGAGCAAAGAACTGTTTTTGTGCCTTGAATTCGTTGGAAAGTTTTTCTTCTGGGGTGATGTTTCCGTCACGAACTGTGTACATAGAAATATCATTTGGATTTACCCCAAAACTTGAATCAGATTCCAAAATCTTCTTTGCAGCAGTGTTCCATGAAGTCCATTCGCCTGGAGTGAGAATAGAAGGAACCAGTTCTGCCTTGATGTGTTTAAAGTCGCAGTTGTTGTCAAAACTTTTGATGATAGTTTTGAGAGTTTCAACTTTGTTTTCTTTAACGTATTTAACCAAATCTTCTTTTTTGCCAGTTGCCTTTTTAACCCAGATGTGATCTTTTGAAAGAGGTTTGAGGGCTGTAACTGCCATAGAAAGTTTCATCTGTTTCTTTCCTACAACCTTTCCAAATGTGATTGTAAGAGTGTCGTTTTCGAGTTTAAGGATTTTACCAACGCCCCAACTTCTGTGGAAAACAAAGTTTCCTTTATCAAAAGCGATGTGTTTTTCAAAATCACTGATAGCTTCGAATACGTTTCTGTAGCTTGCAGAAAGGTTAGAAGAACGAATATATTCTTCCAGGTGGCTGTGTCCTGCATATTTTCCACGGAAACAGTCGGCAATTTCTTTTCTAGCCCAGTTGTCTTTTGGTTCAATTTCAAGATTCTGTTTAAGAATTGCGATTGCAGTGTCCCATTTCTGATTATCCTTGTACCAGTTGTAAAGTTCCTGCATAAGGGTTGTAGTCTTAATATCACCCATTGTCTTAGAAATCTTTCTTCTAACCAGCTGGAAGAAATCGTATTCCTGAGGAATGTACTGAACAAGTTTAGACCAAACTTCCTTGGTCATATTGTAATTATTTGCATTTACATAGCGGAGAACTGCTTTTTTGTAGTAGCTGATGGCGTTTTCTGTATCACTCAAAGCTTCAAAATGTTCAGCAAGAACTTTTGCCAAATCAGCTTCTTCAAAGTCAATTTTTACAAGAGTTGCATACAAATCCCAAACTTTATCATCACCTTTTGCCAGGTAACCTTCTGCCAGAATTCTAAGTGCAAATTTATTGTTAGGATCATCTGAAAGAATACTTTCGCACAAATATTTTACAACGTTTTCACGGTGATTATTTTTGAAGATATCAACAAGATTAATCAGGTTGGAGTTATCAAGAGAACCTTTCTGCAAATCAAGAATACCGCAGATGTAAAGAGCGATGATACTGTCCTTTGAGTGGGCAAGCTGTTCTTTACAAATGTCGTAAATCTCGTTTACACAGTTTTCGTTTCTTGCCTGTTCAACAACGTTTGCCAATTCTTTGAGATTGGTTTCTGAATAATTACTGATTGTTGCACGAGTCCAAGTCTCTTCCTTCAGCATGTCCTGTACTGACTGAATTAAATCTGCCATATTTGTCTCCTTATAAAAACCTTGTTTTTAGGGCTTTCCTTATTTTATATACGCTTCGTATACAGATGAATCCAAAATTTTAATCTTTAGTAAAACTTCATTAATCTTAGCCGGATTTTCTCTAGCTAAATCATAATGATCCATAAGCCAGAAATAACAGTTCAAAAGACGCGGAATAAGGATTTCGCTGTTGCACGAAGGATCTTTGTATTCCATTTCCATTGCATATATGTCTTTTTTAAGTCTGGCAACTTCCTGAGAACTAAGTTCCCTTTTGATGTTTAGAACTCCCAAAAGAACCCCGTAAACCGGAATCCAATACTGGAGAGATTTTCCCGAATGTCCCTTTTGCTTAGTTCTTTCGATAAGGCATTTGATAAGTTCTGAATCGAGAAAATCTAAATCTATATTTGCCGGGTCTGCAAAAAATGCTTCCCTGAACAATACTTTTCCGTATTTGTCTTCTCCACAAAGTGAATAGCAGTCTGCCAGTTCCGCAAGTACAGAAGAAAGCCCCTGATAAATATTGTTCGCTTCTGTAAGAAATGCTCTCGCCTGCTCAAAATTTCCAAGCTTTTTGTAACAAATGCCTGTTTTTTTGTAGATTTCGGCTTTTTGAAAAGCATCTCTTTCGTCTAATAACTTTGTGAAATTTTCCAGGGCGTTTGAAAAAAATCCTTTTTGAACTGCGAAAAGGGCAGGCTGATAAACTTCTTTTTCTCGTGAAATGTAAGTCTGGAAATTTTTCCATTCAGCCAGCAGATTTTCACTGCGTTCGTAAGAATCTTCAATTCTCCTGAGTCTGTTTATAGAGTCAATCCAAAAAATGCAGCACTTATTTGTATACATAAGTTCCTTTGAATCTAAATCAGTTTCAAAAAGCGAACTTATGATTTTTTGTGCTTCATAAGGATTTCCTTCTTGTAAAAAGTTAAGAGCATCCTTCAGCTTTTCTTCAGTTTGAATCTCCATAGCGACTACTAATTTTGATTTTATACAAAATGGGGGGGCTTAGTCAATAAAGTTTATGAAAAATAGGAAAAATTGGGACAAAATATGTACAGCGAAAGTATCAATCTGTCAAGCATTTTTTTTATGAGAAAAAGAAGAATTTATCTGAGACTTTTTGTA
>CAVFQN010000234.1:0-2233 GCA_963624615.1 Treponemataceae bacterium
ATTTTATATAGTTTAAAAAAAATTTTTATGTTAATAAAATCTTTACATTCAAAATTTTATGGAGAATTTTTTTAATGGCTGCATTAAGAAAACGTCACAGTGAAGACGTAAGTGAAATTCAAGAGCCTGCAGAAGAAGCTCAGGCAACTCTTGATTTTGGTTTACCTTCAGAGCCTGCAACAGAAGTAAGTGAAAGTCAGGTAGAGGCAAAATCTGAAGAAGAAAAAGGTTCTGAGTCAGAAAAGGGCGAAGATAGTGGTGATGGACATGATGACCACGAAGAACATGGCGAAGCTAGAGTTGTAGTAAAACGGCGTCGCATAGTAAAAAAATCAGAAGATGGTGAAAGCACATCAGAAAATCCTACATCAGATTACAATCACAGAAAAATCCAAACAAACAATAATCAAAACAGATTTAATAAAAATGTGAAATGCGGAAAAAAGCCTTTTGTGAGACCTGCGTATCCAACTCCGAGCGGAGAAGTTTCTGAACAAATTGCGGCTGCAGAAGCTGCTGCATCTTCTAGTGATGATAATACAAATAAACCTCGACTTTTAATCAATGATCTTACCTTAAAATCAATGCCAGAACTCAGAGAACTTGCAATGCAGTATGGTTTTTCTGCGGATGACCTGGCACCAATGAAAAAGCAGGATTTGATTTTTGTAATTTTGAAGGCTCATACAGAACATGGCGGAATTATTTTTGCTTCTGGGGCTTTGGAAATCCTGCCGGACGGTTATGGATTTTTGCGTTCGCCACAGAATTCTTATTTGCCAGGTCCTGATGATATTTATATTTCACCAAGCCAGATTCGTCTTTTTAATCTTAAAACTGGTGATACAGTTTACGGTCAGACCAGGTCTCCAAAAGAGGGTGAAAGATTTTTTGCCTTGCTTCGCATTGAAACTGTAAATTTTGATGAACCTCGTGTTGCTCAGACTCGCGTTCCTTTTGAAAATCTTACACCTTTGTATCCAAATGAAAAACTCAGACTGGAAACCGTTTCTACAGAAATTTCTACTCGTATTGTTGATTTGTTTGCCCCAATCGGAAAAGGTCAGCGACTTTTGATTGTAGCTCCTCCAAAAGCTGGTAAAACAATCCTCATGCAAAAAGTTGCAAACGCCATTACGGCCAACAACCCGGAAGTTTATTTGATTGTTCTTTTGATTGATGAACGTCCTGAGGAAGTTACAGAAATGGAAAGAGCAATTACTGGCGAAGTTATTTCTTCGACTTTTGATGAACAGGCTACCCGTCACGTTCAGGTTGCAGAAATGGTTTTGGAAAAGGCTAAAAGACTTGTAGAACACAAACGCGATGTTGTAATTCTTTTGGACTCAATCACTCGTCTTGCTCGTGCTTATAACCAGACTGTTCAGACTTCTGGAAAGGTCTTGTCCGGTGGTGTTGATTCAAATGCCCTTTTTAAGCCAAAAAGATTTTTTGGTGCTGCCCGCAATGTGGAAGAAGGCGGTTCTTTGACAATCATTTCTACGGCTTTGATTGAAACTGGTTCTCGTATGGATGAAGTTATTTTTGAAGAGTTCAAGGGAACTGGTAACTCTGAAATTGACCTGGATAGAAAACTTTCTGAACGTCGTGTATTCCCGGCTATCAATATCAAAAAATCTGGAACTCGTAAAGAAGAATTGCTTTTGACTGAGGCTGAGTTGCAGAAAATCTGGATTTTGCGAAAAGTTCTTAATCCTATGGAAGATGTTGAAGCTACGGAACTTATTATTGACCGTATGAAAAAGTCTAAAACTAATGATGCTTTTTTGGCCAGTATGAATGTTGGTACGGCTGGAATGGAGTAATAGGCTAGCTTTTTTTTGGGGATTTTGATTTTTAGGGGGAAATTCAGCCACCTAGTCGCCTTCCGCGGCTCGCTAACGCTCGGCCTCCTCGGGCTACTGTCGTAGCCCTGCGGTGGCTAAGCCGCTACACGCTCCACCCGCTACACCGGGCTGGTCTCCCCAAATCCCATCCTAAACTTTCATTTTCCCAAATTCTGTGCTATGCTACATAGCATGAAAACATCTACAAAAAAGAGGCTTCATCAATAAGTGTGGAAGCCCTGTTACAGACGACCAGGTAATTTTACAGGAATATCAGAGCACCTGAGCATTATAAGATCAAGCATGTTGTCTATATTCCTGAAACCATAAGCCATTCTGATTGACAGCTTTATTTTGTTGTTTATGGCTTCAATTCTTGCATTTGA
>CAVFQN010000235.1:0-2187 GCA_963624615.1 Treponemataceae bacterium
TGCCAGACCATTCCCAGCCTCAGAAAACTTATTCACATTCCCCACAGACGCAAAAACTAAATAAAAGTCATTCCACCTTAAATAACAAACAAACTGGCCCAAGACCTGATTTTTTGATGGCAGAAATTTCGATTCAGGAAAAACAAGATACTGATTCCAGCCTTTTAT
Organism: Treponemataceae bacterium; assembly: GCA_963624615.1. Classification (GTDB taxonomy): domain Bacteria; phylum Spirochaetota; class Spirochaetia; order Treponematales; family Treponemataceae; genus Treponema_D. The sequence continues at coordinate 169 of CAVFQN010000235.1, forward strand.
CAAATGACATTTTAGTGACGGCTGGATTTTCCCAGGCTCAACTTCAAATCCAGGGTTCCAGCTTTGCCAGCCTCCGACATTAATCCAGGCTTTTTTTATTTTATAGTCCGGATTTACATAATCATTCAGATTTATCAGACCAATTACAGAGTTTTCTTTTGCTTTATATGATTTTTCTGCACTATAAATCTTCATAAAAGACCCCATCTTAATCAGATAGTAAATATCTATATATGATAGTATTACTATCATTAAAAATAATATTAGCACAGAATTTTTAACTGTCAACAGAATTTTATGATTTATGGGCATCTCTAAAAAATCATCTTCGATGCTTTTTCAGAGATGCAATTTTTAGAGGCTCCCTTATTTTGAAGTTTTTCCCAACTGACCGCAAGCCCCACCAATAGTTCTGCCACGTCGGGTTCTCAAAGTGATATTCAGGCCAGCTTTTTCAAGTTTTGCAACAAAATTATGAACTTCGTTATTTGACGGCTCTTCAAAAGGCAAAATGCTCACTGGATTCCAGGGAATTAAATTGATATTTACATCAAGCCCTTTTGCAAAATTTATCATATTTTGAGCACTAACTTCGTTTGTATTTTTTTGATGGAGGAGAGCTGCTTCCAAAGTAACTCTTTTCCCGGATTTTTCTGCATAATAATTAATGGCTTTTTTTAATTCTGCAAGAGAATTTGCAGAAGATTTTGCGACCGGCATCAATTCTTTTCTCAATTCTTCGTTCGCAGTCGTCAAAGAAACTGCCAGTCTGATATGAGGTCCATTATCAGCTAAATCATAAATCCCGGAAACAAGTCCACAGGTAGACAAAGTAATTCTTTTTGACGATAAAGCCCGCCCATCTTTATGGCATAAAATCTCAATGGCTTTTCTGATTCCGCCAAGATTTTGCATAGGTTCGCCCATCCCCATAAAAACAATGTTGTCCAGTTTTCCAGCAATTTCTTCCAGATACAAAAACTGTTCTATAATTTCGTAGGCTTCCAGATTTCTTGCCAGCCCCAAAGTTCCGGTCATACAAAAGGCACATTTCATAGCACAGCCCGCCTGGCAGGAAACGCAGGCAGTTTTTCTGTCCTCCCTGTCTGTCAGCAAAACGGTTTCAACAGAATTGCCGTCCTGGAGGGTGATTTGCAATTTTACAGTACCGTCCGGGTCTTTTAAAACATTGGTGACATTTGAGGAACGGAGGAGGGCTTTTTCTTTCAGCTGATTTCTTAAACCCAGACTAAGGTTTGTCATTTGGTCAAAGTCTTTTACGCCACTTCCAACCCACTTAAAAACCTGAATTCCACGGAATTTTTGTCCCAAAGACAATTTTTCCGTGATTTCATCTGCAAAAAGACCTGACAAAATGATTTTTGACATAGTTTATTTTCTATTTTCTATCTTCTGTTAAGCTTTTCCAAAGCCATTCTTGCAGAAATGTTATGAGCATCAAATTTCAAATAATCATTCAAAACTTTTGTAGCCTGGGCCTTATCCCCCATTGCTTCATAACAAGAAGAAAGATCTACATAAAGGCGGACATTTTTAGGTTCATTTTTGATAAGAGTTTCAAACCTTCGTGCCGCTTCTTCATAATTTCCTTCACCCTTGCAAATAAGAGCTAATCCAATTGCAGCGTAAATATCAAAGTCAATTTCCAGAGCCTTGTTGTAATATTTTTTTGCTTCTTCGTAATTTCCAGAAGTTCTGTAAGCATCGCCGGCACGAGTCAAAATTACTTTGTTATTTGGATCAATTTCCAAAATCTTATTCCAATAATAAACAGATTTTAACTGCTGGTTCATACCACGGTAGCAGTCAGCAAGACCAAAAAGGGCATAAAAATTGTCAGGTTCTCTTTCGAGTGCCATTTCAAAATACTTAGTTCCCTGGTCAAAGGTCTTTAACTTTCGGTGACAGTTTCCGATAGAAGTCAAAACGCGAATATCAACGGTATTTTTATCATTAATTTCAAAAACGCGTGTCCAATAGAAAAGAGCTTCTTTGTAT
>CAVFQN010000235.1:2197-2996 GCA_963624615.1 Treponemataceae bacterium
TTTGTATTCCTTAAAATCATAATTTAAATGGCCCAAACCAATTAAAGCATAAGGATTGTCCTTTTCCATTTCCAAAACTTTAAGATAAAGTTCTTTTGATTTTCTAAAATCGTGGATTTTTCGGTAAGTGTCAGCAACACGAGTAATGACTGTGATATTTTTATCATCATGAGTCAAATACTGCTGCCAAATATCTATAGCCTTTGAATAAAGATTTAAAGCTTTATAGCAATCTGCCAGACCAAAAAGGGCATAATTATTTGCAGGATAAAAGTCCAGACATTTTTTATAGTAATTTATTGCATCACTAAAGTGATTTTGTTTACGTTCCGTATCTCCAAGTCCTACAAGTGCATAATTGTTATTATCATCAATCAGAAGAATGCTGTTAAAGGCATCTTTTGCACCTGCAATATCATTTTCTTTTATCAACTGATAGCCTTTTTTGGAAAGTTCCGAGATTTTTGTCATTTTTTCGTCAAGCAGTCCAGAAGAGGCATCGCCATCAAAAGATTCAGGAACGATAATGTCTGTCATAACTTTTTCATCTTCCATTTTTTTATCATCTCCAAATTTTTAATCAGTTTTCATCTATAAGAGTTGATAGAACTTTTGCTATGTTTTCATAGATCGGTTCAGCATCTCTTTTGTTGTGAGCTAAAAAATACGCTTTAAGGGCTTTTAAGCTTTCATTTTTGTTCATGTAGTAATCTCCAACCCGAGTCAAACCATCAGAATATCCAGTTGTGATGTATATTCTTCTGGCATCTTCGATATTACCATTGTTGAACATTATGTT
>CAVFQN010000236.1:0-13201 GCA_963624615.1 Treponemataceae bacterium
TCCTTATACTGATTAAAAATAATTACCTGGTTGTTAGGCATTTCAGGATCTTTCAAAATGCTGAGTTTCTTTTCATCCGGATAAGGAACAGAAAGATTTTCAAGCTGGATTTTGTCCTCGCGGGCAGGAATTGAACCCATAGCCTTTTTAATAGCCTTCTCGAGAGTTGAAGGTTCAACATCCCCTACAGCCACAACAGACATCAAATCAGGCCGATACCATTTATTGTAAAAATCCAAAATTCTGTCACGACTTATATTTTTGATGATTTCCATATCACCAATTGGAAGGCGGTTTTCATAAACAGAACCATCCAGACACAATTCAATCTCTTTATCAGAAACACGACCATTCAGCCCCTGCCGCAAACGCCATTCTTCGGTAACAACCCCGCGTTCCTTGTCAATTTCTTCCTGAGGGAAAGTTACAGCACAAGCCCAATCATGCAAAATCAACAAAGCCGTTTCCAGCATTTTTGGATCATCAGCAGGAATTTCCAGCTTGTAGACAGTTTCTTCAAAAGAAGTATAAGCATTCAAATCAGCCCCAAAATCCATTCCTATTTTTTCAAAATAATCAACAATAGCAGATTTTTCAAAATTTTCAGTGCCATTAAAAGCCAGATGCTCAATAAAATGAGCAACACCCCGCTGGTCATCCTCTTCCATGCAAGAGCCAGCTTTTACCACAAGCCGAAGTAAAATTCGGTTAGCAGGAATTGCATTTTTCTTAATAAAATAAGACATACCATTTTCAAGACTTCCCCGCTTTACCAAAGAATCCCAAACAACAGGCGTTTCCTTGCCAGAAGCATTTTTGCCACCTTTGCCATCAGCCGATGCCGTAGAAGCACAGCCAGAAAAAACAAAAAGCCCAGCCAGGAAAATGGACACCCAACGAATAAAATGATTTTTAACTAGGTTTTTCAAAATAACCCTCCAATTAAAATTTTAAAATGTCTAATTATTATTTTTAAAGTTACCTCTAAAAATTGCAATTTTTAGAGGTTCCATTATACTAAAATTGTATAAAAAGTAAGGTCATATTGAGTACAATCGAGTACAAAAAAAGTCATACTAAAGTCACGTTTAGGGTCATATCAAGCATTTGGGCGTATCCCTCACGCAAGATTCTTCACCCTGCAAATTTTTTTAGAGATGCCCATAATTGATATTTTGAGTATTAGACAGTATATTGTCGCTAGTTTCTCCCCATGAAGCAATGTTTAGAGTTGCATTGGGGAGAAGTCTTTTGTCCGCATGAGATTGAGTAACGCCGTTATTTCAGGGCTATCTTCAAACTCAATGCGGATTTTTTTGATCGGCTTTATAAAGGCTTTGCAATAAATTATCGGCAACGCTAACATAACTACTACTGTTAATGGGATGAAAACATTTAAACAACTTTACCAGAAAAAGGATATTCTAATAATTCCACCGCAGACATACTAAATCTCTCCCTAGAAAGCCCAGCCCCCAACCAGCCTCCATTCCGCCGGTCAGGTTCTGGGCACAAAATCACCTTACACTTCTTACGCTTCGCGAATATCTTCCACAGTTCCTGCCGATTCACAGATTTCTTTGAAAGTTGCAAGAGAAACGCCTGTAACTTTGATTGTTACTTTGCGGTATTTTGGATCATCAGCATCTGTTGTGATACAAGTGATGATAAATCCGTTTGCATCAGCAATTTTCTGGGTGAATTTTCCCAAAGCACCGGAAGCGTCTGCCATTTTTACAACGGCACGAACACTTGGAACGTCTGTGCTGAACATATTGATGAACATTTTGAACAAATCGCTGTCGGTGATAATTCCAACCAGCAGCTTATCTTTCATAACTGGAAGACAGCCAAAATCTCCATCAGACATCATTTTTGCAGCAGCTTCTACTGTTTCATCTTCCTGAACTGTAAAAACTTTTTTGATCATTGTTTTTTCAACTGTGAGTTTACTCAACAAATAGCTCAATTCGTACATATCAAGAGTTGTTGCTTCACTTGGAGCAGCTCTCTGCAAATCGTTCGATGTGATAATACCAACCAAGGAACCACCTTTATCAACAACTGGTAATTTGTTGATATTATTTTTTTTCATCAAATCGTTAGCTTCGCGAACCGAAGCCTTAATATCAATAGTGATAGGATTTTTTGTCATCACGTCTCTAACTAACATTTTCTAGCCTCCTAAATATGCCGAAATAACAGCTTTATCCGTAATTAAATCACTAGCATTACCTGTTTTAGTGATTTCACCTGTTTCTAGTATATACGCTCTATTGGCAATTGACAAAGCTTTATATGCATTTTGTTCAACAAGGAGGATTGTCGTTCCGCTGGAAGAAATTTTTGTGATGATATTGAAGATTTCATCAACCAGGATCGGGGCAAGTCCCATAGAAGGTTCGTCCAAAAGAAGCAGACGAGGTTTTGACATAAGGGCACGAGCCATGGCCAGCATCTGCTGTTCACCGCCCGACAAAGTTCCCGAAATCTGTGTTAATCTTTCTTTCAAACGTGGAAAAAGTTCGTAACACCATTCCATATCTTTTTTGATACCATCTTTATCGCGTCTAAGATATGCTCCCATTTCCAGGTTTTCTTTTACGCTCATATTTGCAAATACTCGGCGTCCTTCCGGAACCTGAATCAGCCCCATCTGAACAATCTTATCAGCTGAAAGAGAAGTAATGTCCACCCCATCAAAACTGATTGAACCGCTCTGTTTTTTAATCAGACCGCTCACCGAATGTAATGTTGTAGTTTTGCCAGCCCCATTTGAACCAATCAAACTGATGATTTCGCCAGCTTCTACATTAAAACTGATTCCTTTGAGAGCCCGAATTGCACCGTAGGAAACAACTAAATCTTTTACTTCAAGCATGCTCATTTGTCACCTCCGTCAGACACTTCACCCTGGCTTGTCATCTGCTCATAGCCAGAACCAAGATAAGCCTTGATAACAGTAGGATTACTCTGAATTTCTGCAGGAGTTCCCGCCGCAATCACGCTACCGTAGTTCAAAACCATCAGTCTTTCACAAATTCCCATTACAAGTTTCATATCGTGTTCAATCAAAAGAACTGTAAGATTAAATTCCTTTCTGATAAAGGCAATCATTTCCATAAGTTCCTGTGTTTCCTGGCCATTCATACCGGCAGCAGGTTCGTCCAAAAGCAAAAGCTTTGGCCCAGAAGCCAGGGCTCGGCAAATTTCCAGTTTTCGCTGTTCACCGTAAGGGAGATTTTTTGCCAGTTCATCAATTTTGCCTTCCATATGAAAAAGACTCAAAAGGTGGAGGGCTTTTTGATCCATCAAATCCTCATCTTTGCGGAAATTCTTTGTTCGGAATTCTACATCAAGAGGATTTACGCCACGCGACTGGTGGAGGGCGATTTTGATATTATCGCGAACAGACATTCCACCAAAAAGGCGGATATTCTGAAAAGTTCGGGCAATACCAATTCTGTTCAACTGGGCAGGCGATTTTTTGTTAATAACCTGCAAATTTCCTTTTTTATCAACAAAAGTGATTGTGCCGGAAGTCGGCTTGTAAACGCCGGAAAGCATATTAAAAACTGTAGTTTTTCCAGCACCGTTCGGACCAATCAAACCAATCAGTTCGCCCTCATACAAATCCAGCGAAAAATCTGAAACGGCTTTAAGTCCGCCAAACACAATCGAAATATCTTTTGCACGAAGGAGCAATTCTCTTTTTTCTTCCATTTATTTTGCCTCCCCGCTTGGTGATGATGATGATTTTTTAGAAGATTTTGTAAAGACTTTTTTGAACCAGCGTCCAATTGCCTTGAAATAATCCGGAATTTTGAAGAAGCAGAGTTCCGCAGTTCCAAGCAAACCTTGCGGGCGGAAGAGCATCATCACAATCAAAATAAGAGGATAAATCAAAAGACGATAATCGCGGAGGAAGCGTAAAACTTCCTGGAGGATTGTGAGAACAAAAGCTGCCAGAATTGAACCTGTTACCGAACCCATTCCTCCAAGAACTACATAAATCAGCTGGTTTACAGAGTTGTTGAAAGAAGCCAGATCAGGTTTTACAAATCCGATTAAAGGAGCGTACAAGGCACCGCCAATTCCACCAATAAATGATGCAATTACAAAACCAATCATCTTGTAGCGGAAAACTCCGATTCCAGAAGAATTTGCCGCAATTTCATCTTCACGAACAGCCATAATTGCCCGCCCGTAAGTAGAACGCAGGAAATTCTGGAGGAAAACTACAATCAAAACTAAAGCCCCGATTACTGAAGCATAAGCGATTGTTGCTCCCCACTCCAAAGATTCTGTGAAAACAGTTCCAAACTGAATACCGTTAGGACCGCCCGTCCAGGATTTTTGGTTCAGCAAAACTACGCGGATAATTTCACCAAAAGCCAAAGTTACAATTGCAAGATAGTCACCTTCAAGTTTAAGGGTTGGAAAACCAATCAAAAAGCCGAAAAATGCTGCAATCAAACCAGCCAGAATAATGCTGACAGGAAGTGGCAGGTGAAGATTCTGGGTCAAAAGGATAACCGCATAAGCACCAATTGCCTGAAAACCGGCCTGTCCCAAACTGAGCTGGCCAGTAATACCGCAAACAACATTTACACTCAAAGCCATAATTGCGTTTACGCCGGCCATAGTAATAACCTGAGCCCAGTAAGCGTCAATTCCAATTGGTAAATCATAAAAAAATGATTTAAGAGTGATAAGACCGGCAGGAATTACAACACAAGCCAGGCCAATGGCAGCCAGAATAATCGTATTTCTAACAAATTTATTTTTCATTTCTTATCCTCCTTATACCTTAACAATCTTTTTCTTGCCCAAAAGTCCGGCAGGTTTTACAAGAAGAATTACAATCAAAATAAGGTAAGAAATGGCATCAGCATACTGAGAAGAGATGTAGGCTTTTGTCATTGTTTCTGCAATACCAAGGATTACACCACCCAGCATAGCACCCGGAACAGAACCAATTCCACCAAGAACGGCTGCAACAAAGGCTTTAAGACCTGGAATGTAACCCATAGTTGGTTCAATCTGAGGATAGGCAGTTGCATAAAGAACACCGCCGGCTCCGGCCAAAATAGAACCAATTACAAATGTAGTTGCGATTGTTCGGTTTACGTTGATTCCCATCAGGCTGGAAGCCCCCAAATCATAACTAACAGCCCGCATTGCCTTACCAGTTCGGGTATAGTTGATGACATAATTCAAAAGAACCATCAAAACTGCTGACGAAATAATTACAATCAGCTGGATATTTGAAATAGAAATTAAGCCAAGATTGAAAATCTTTGTGTCCATAGTTGGGAACTGACGTGGATTTGGCCCGACAAATGGAAGAACTCGCATACCGTTCTGCAAAATCAATTCAACGGCAATCGCTGTAATCAAAGAATTCAAACGAGGAGCTGTTCTCAAAGGACGATAAGCACAGCGTTCAATCAAAAGACTGAGCAAAGAACAAACAATCATAGCCCCCAGGAAAGCACACGCTAAGCCCCAGGGAGTAGTCCCCATAGCTCGCAAAATAAAGTAGCCGGTATAAGCACCAACCATCATAACGTCTCCATGGGCAAAGTTGATTAACTTTACAATACCATAGACCATTGTATAGCCAAGAGCAATCAGAGCGTAAATACTACCCAGAGAAAGTCCATTAACTAATTGCGTTAAAAAGGTACTCAATTTAACCTCCAACATTTTAAGAACTGGTACTTTTTTTTAAGTATCACTTCAATTTTTTAAAAATACTAACTTTTTGTACATTCTACAAAAAATCCGTTAAATAAAAAAGCATTAACGTTAAAAAGAAAGAGGTGCACACCCATAAAAGTATGCACCTCTTCGCACTTGCAAAATAAAGTAAAACTTTTTGACTAATTAGTCAATATTTACTGTAGCAGCATAAGCTTGAGAAAGCTTGCCGTTTTCTTTTGTCATCTTAATCATAACAGCAGATTTGATTGGGTTACGTTTAGAGTCAAATTTGATATGCCCAGTAACGTAATCACCATCAGTTTTTTCAAGAGCATCGCGAACTTTTGTAGCGTCTGTTGAACCAGCCTTTACGATAGCGTCCTTCAACATATACAGAGAATCATAACCAAGAGTTGCAAAAGCATTTGGTTTTGTTCCATATTTCTTTTCAAAAGCAGCAACGAATTTCTGAACTACAGGAGAATCAGAGTCAGCAGCATAGTGATTTGAATAATATCCGTTAAGAACTTCATCACCAGCAACTTCTGTAAGACCATCCCATCCATCTGGACCAACAAATGGAACATCTACACCCTGAGCTCGGAGCTGTTTAGAAATAAGGGCAACAGTAGAATAATAATCTGGAAGATAAACTACATCAGGATTAGCAGCCTTAACTTTTGTGATGATAGCGTTGAAATCTTTTTCGCCAGTTGCATAAGATTCTTTTGCAACAATTGTACCACCCTGTTTTTTGAATTCAGATTCAAAGTTTTCCATCAAACCTACAGAATAATCGTTTCCAATATCATAAAGGATAGCAGCTTTTTTAGCCTTAAGATTATCAGCAGCAAATTTGCCACCAACACGCCCCTGGAATGGATCAGTAAAACAAGTACGGAAAATGTAATTTCCTGCATCTGTAACAGCAACAGCAGTAGCAGCTGGAGCAATCTGAACAACCTTGTTAGCCTGAGCCTGAGCTGTAATAGCGATTGTACAACCAGAAGTCAAAGAACCAATAATGAGCTTTGTTCTGTCTTTTGTAACGAGCTTTTTGTAAGCACTTACAGACTTAGCAGCATCGCCTTCATCATCTTCACAAATAAATTCAACCTTCTGGCCGTTAATTCCACCTGCAGCATTAATTTCTTCTACAGCAAGGTCAATACCCTTTTTACACTCAACCCCGTAAACTGCAACCGCCCCGGAAAGAGGTGCAACACCACCAATTTTAATAGTAGAAGCCTTCTTAGCAGCAAAAACTGAAGTAGAAGCTGTCAAAACTAAAGTAGCAGCAATAACTGATTTAATCTTATTCATTTTTCAATCCTCCTTTTGGATTTACAAATCGTTCATGGAAAATATTAATGAATTTGTATTTTTTGGTAAATAAGTATGACTAAATTTCTTTAAAATAATTAAAGTTTTTAAAATCCAACAACCTCAAAATGTAAAAATATCGAAAATTTATACTTTCTTTTATCAGAATTTGCAAAACCGTATTATAATGGACTGTGTATGAGTAAACGAAAACGCATTGGGCTTATTTCTGTTTGTCCGGAAAGTGACTATCAGCAAAGAGTTATGTCGGGCATTTTTGAACAGTGTACTCTTTATGATTATGATGTTCTTGTTTTTGCTCCTTTGGTTCATGTAAGTATTCACGAAAAAGAATATCTTGCGGGCGAACTCAATATTTTTAATCTGATTAATTTTGAAAAACTTGACGGCGTTATCGTTACCCCTATCTCTATGATAGAAGAAAACAAAACGGAAGTTGTTTCTTCCCTGCTGGAAAAAGTGAAAGCAGAATGCAAAATTCCAGTAATTTCCGTTGATATTCCATTTGGTGATTATGAAAGAGTTTGTACAGATCATCAAAAAGAAATTGCCTATGTCACTGAACACGTTATCACAAAACATAATTGCAAAAATCTTTTTATGCTGACTGGCCCAGAAAACGATGTTATTGCCCGCCAGCGTGAAGACGCTTTTAAGAAAACTCTTGAAAAATTCAGTCTGCCTTTTGAACAATCCCACATTTTTTATGGGGATTTTTGGTACACATCTGGAATTCAGCTGGCACAAAAATTTATTGATGGAAAAATCCCTTTGCCGGACGCTGTAGTTTGTGCTTCTGACCACATGGCCATTGGACTTACAAATCATCTGATAAAAAATGGAATAAAAATTCCTGACCAGGTAATTGTTACTGGTTATGAATGTACTCAGGAAGCGGTTATGAATAAGCCGCCTGTAACTTCCTATCTTGCTGATGAAGAGCGGGCTGCAAAACTTGCGGTGAACCGTTTACGAGAGCAGATTGAGCCTGGTGCTAATCTTATTATCCCGGAATTTTGTGGCGAACAGAATTTGTTTTTAGGAACAACTTGCGGTTGTAAAGAAGATTCGAACAAAACCCGCGATTTACTTTTGAATAATCAGATTTTGAGAGTTTCGGAAAATGTTCTTGGCTCCGGTGGTGAAAAAGTTGATTTGATGTCTTTGCAGGATTGTTACATTTCCGAAGCTTTGACTGCAACTAAAAATCCGGAAGAATGTCTGACAAAAATTTATGAAACAAAATATATTTTAAAACCTTACAACACTTTTTCTTTGTGTCTTAATGAAAATTGGTTCGATTCTGATTTTGACTTTTCGGAAGGTTATTCAAAAAAGATGTCTCTTGCGATGACAACCTATCCTAAAGATGTTCACGGTTTTAAAAATCATGTCTTCTTTGGCAAGGAGCGGGAAAAACTTTTTGACACAAAGGATTTAAGCCCCCTCTTGGAAAAAGATGATGAAGATGAAGTTCCTCAGGTTTATTACTTTGTCCCAGTCCATTTTAACAATATTTCATTCGGATATGCAGTTCTGCAGAATGATTTAACTCAAACCGAAAAGCCGAATGTAGTTTTCAGGACATATTTGAGTTATATAAACAATGCTCTGGAAATGAACCGGATAAAATACAAGATTACAGATATGTCCGAGCATGATTTGATGACAGGCCTTTTAAATCGTCGCGGTATGGAAAATTACGTTGAAAAACTAAAAAAAGACGCAGCAAAAAGAGCTTCCAAAAAAGCTGCCACATCTGCAGCGACCACACCAGCCGGCACCCCATCGATAAGCACCTCAACAGACAGCAACGAAAACTGGATTGCTTTTGTTGCAGATATGGACGGCCTCAAATACATCAACGACAATTTTGGCCACGCCGAGGGTGACGAAGGCGTAAAGATTGTTGCCCAAGCCCTGAAAACTGCCGCAGAAGGTTCTTCCGAATTTTGCGTAAGAGCCGGAGGTGATGAATTTTATCTGATTGGAAGCGGAAATTACACCGACGAAATTGCCCAGAAAAAACTTGAAAAATTCAACAAAGCTCTTGCAGACCTGAATAAAGACCGAACTTTGCAAATTTCCGCAAGTATCGGCTATGCAATTATAAAACATAATGAAAAAAAGGGTTACATTTCCGCCCTGGAACAGGCAGATGTTAAAATGTATCAGGTAAAAAGGGCAAAAAAAGAAGCCGGACAAAGATAAAACCCGAAATACAATTATTTCGTATCCCCTTCCTCCGACACCCTATAATCCCAATTATGCTTAGGATAACGGCCTTTCATCTCTTTGCAAATTTCCAGCCAGGCTCCAGACCAAAAACCTTCCAGGTCGTCAGTAACCTGCAACGGACGACTTGCCGGCGAAAGCAAGCGAAACAAAACCTTTTTCCCACAAATTTCCGGATTTTCAAAACATCCAAAAATCCGCTGTATAATGGTTTCGACCACCGGCCTTATTTCCGCCTGCCGCTCATATTTCACCTTACACTTGCGGCCATTCGGCAAAATCAAAATTTCAGGTGCATCTTTGTCAATTTTCGCCCCTTCCAAAAACCAGTAGAGGGCGTCATAAACAGTTTGACTTGTCAATTTCGTCGCCCCTCCAAAAAAAGGTGGCAGCCATTTTTCCACAGAATTTTGCAAATAATTTTTCAGTCCGTCATCAGTTGCCAGTTCTTTTTTTCCTTTCTGCTGATTACAAAACTCCACGCGAATTAAAAAATTTTGAACTTTTGAATCGACAGGCAAAACGTCAAAGCATTTTGTCCTTACTTCGTTGAGCCAGGCTGCAAGCAAATCACCATCACCAACCGGAATTTTTTTTGAAGTCAAAATGATTTCGCCATAGCAAATATCTTCGGTTTTCAGGATTTTTCCCTCAAAAAACTGACTTTTTTGGCGTTTTTCTGCATAATTTTCCATAAAATCAGCAATTTCAGACCCCGTCAACTCTTCAAATTCAAAAATACTGCCCTGAGACTTCCCAGCCATAACTTCAGCTGCAACAATCCATTCCGGTGCACGCCCTTCGTACAAAAGAGCTTTTCGTCCGCTCGGAAACTGATATTCCGCCGGCAATTTTCCAAACTCAGTCAAGCGTTTTGCAATTCTGTCAGGATAACCAAAGAGAATCAGTGGCAAATTTTTCCTGAAAGTAGATTTAAAAGAAGATACTGAAGATGACAAAAGCCGTTTTTCCAAATCATTTATAAACCGCTTTTGAATTTCAAAGGATGATTTTGAAAATGAAGAATATTTTATGAGGATTTTTGCTGCCTGATTAGAAAAAGTCCCACTTTTTGTTTTTTTTCGATAAAAATCTTCAATTGCAATTCCTGCCAGACGTGGGTGAATGCCAAGGTTCAAAGCTATTTTCCCTTTATCACTAATTCTAAAATCTGATTTTAGCATTCCAAGCTGCTGCAAAAGCCTTACTGCCTCTTTCCAGGCCGCAGAAGAAGGTTTGTCCAACCAGTCAATTCCATCTGCGGAAAAAATTCCCCGGTCTGCACATTCCAAAACTAAAGGAGTTAAATCGGCCCGCAAAATTTCCGGTGGAAAATCCTTTATTCTAGGGTCAAAATCAGACCAAAGCCGGACACACCGCCCCGCTTTTACTCGCCCAGCCCGGCCTTTTCTTTGTTCCGCAGAAAATTCGCTTTCCACTTCCGTCGTCAAATTTTCCATTCCGGTAGAAATATTCATTCTGTTCACCCGAGCTAAACCGCTGTCAATTACAGTCGTAACACCAGGCACCGTCAATGAAGTTTCAGCAATTGCAGACGCCAAAATTACCCGCCGATTTTCAGATTCTTTTAAAACTTTTTTTTGTTCTTCCAGAGAAATTGACGAATGTAAAATACAAATTTCCACATTTTTTTGATTAAGAGGATTTTGTAGTTTTTCCGCCACCTTCCGAATATCAGAAATTCCAGGAAGAAAAACTAAGATATTTCCCTGCCCGCCAGGCAAATCTCGCTCCAATTCTGCCAAAACCGCTGCTTCAACCGATTTTCCTGCCTGGTATTCAACTTTCACCGGAAATTGCCTTCCTGGGATTTGCAAAACAGAAACATCACTAGCCTTACAATCATTCCTGTTTTTAGATAAATAATTTTGGATTTTTTCCGTATTAATCGTTGCTGACATGATGATGACATACAAATCATCTCGAAGTTCCAGAGCTTCTTTCAAAAATGCCAGTGCCAAATCTGTATTCACCGACCGTTCATGAAATTCGTCAATAATAACCAGTTGATAATCCTGCAAAACCGGGTCATTTTGTAGCTGACGGACAAGGATTCCCTCTGTCACTACCTCCAGCCGGGTTTTATCACAAATTTTATTTTCCAAATGGATTTTGTAGCCAACCTGTCCCTGTCCGGCTTTTTCCGACCGCAAATCACACAGGCGGTTAGCCACGCCCAAAACGGCAAGGCGGCGAGGTTCAGTCATAATCATTTTTCCCGGAAATTCTTCGAGCAAAGCCAAAGGTAAAATTGTAGATTTTCCGGCAGCGGTCTGGGCGGTTAAAATCAAAGTGTGACTTGGAGATCTTTTTAAGGTTTGGCAAATGTCTGTTAAATACGCAGAAATCGGATATTGAGAAATATTATTTGTTATCATAATTCATATTTCTAACAATGATAACAGTAATATCGTCCGATTGAATTTGGCTTCCACGGAATCTTTCCAGAGTTTCAGAAATATCATTCATCTGATTTGTGACAGATTTTTTTCCGCTTCTTTCGATTTGCCTTATAAAACGTTCCATTCCAAATTTTTCTTTATCTTCATTTGAAACATCAGTAACACCATCAGAATAAAGTATAATTTCATCTTCCGGCTCTAAATCAAAATATTCAGAATTATAGAAAACAGGAAAGTCTTTAATACCAATTGCCCCACCGGATTTAGAATTCTGCTTCAAAATTTCACATTTTCCAGTCTGATTATGATAAATAATCGGCATCGGGTGCCCTGCAGAACAAATTTCAAAGCGGTTTTCCTTCACGCGAACAAGAATACCCGTAAGATAATTTTCAATATCACCTTTTTCTTCTATTACGCGGTCATTAATCTTATTCATAATTTCCCACAAATCCATATCCGGATTTTTGTAGAATTCCTGATGAATAATATTTTTTACAAGCATTGTAACCAGGCCCGAAGAAATTCCATGCCCGGAAATATCAAAAATGCCCAGCCCGTCCAAATTCGTTCCACTTTTATAAAAATCGTAAATATCTCCGGAAACGCCGGCCATTGGTTTACTGTAATAAATCACATCATAATTTTTTAAATCACTTGTATCTTGTTTAAAAAAGTTCTGCTGGATTGTAGAAGCCATTTTGATTTCGTTTAAAAGTGTATCATTTGAAGTCTGCAAATTTGTTTCGTAAGTGAAGATTGCGTGGGTAAAAATCATAATCATAAAAACAATCATAAAAACTGTAATTGTGATATTCAAAATTCTAATTGTTGATAAAATCCACGGCTCTACGTCATATTTAGATTGCATATTCAAATTTTCCAGGATAATAAAAAGAATACTGGAAGCTAGTGTGAAAGGTGCCGCAATCGAAAACTTAGTTCTTATAATTAAAAATGGCAAAAGTCCCATCAGCAGAATAAAATAATGAAAACAAGTATAAGATCCCAAAAAATAGTCCGCCAAAACCTGATGAATAAAAACTTCGATTGCTGCAAGAGAGTAGAGCACAACAAAAGATTTTGCCGGTTTTATTTTTATTAGAAGGGTGGAAAAAAGAAAAATACTAAAAATGTTATAAAAAGCCATTGGCACAACGCCTAGCCAGAGAAAAAGAAAAAAAATAAGAACGTGATAAATTAAAGCACAAGAATCCGTAAAATAAGCTACTAATTTTGCCCTTTCATCTGACAAAATTTCTTTTTTGCTTAGAAATCTCCAAAACGGCTCAAACATACCAAACCTTTTCTACGAAACCTTCTTTTCTTCTCCTATTTAAATGTACAATTGAAAAGGAAATCTGTCTACTTAAAAAATTTCCACTTCTCATAAATTTTCTGAAAATTTTAAAAAATTCTATTGAACATAAATTAAATACATGGTATATTTTAGTTGTTAGGTAAGACTAACACAAAAGCTTTACCAAAGGAGG
>CAVFQN010000237.1:0-3083 GCA_963624615.1 Treponemataceae bacterium
GATTCATACAACGTTTATTCCCTACCAAGAACATTCCAAACTTTTAGAAATCACTGATATCGATGAATATATTCGTTATGGGGGAACTCTTAAAGCCGGCGAGCTGGCTTTTGAGGATGCAGAATTAAACACAGAAGATGCGTCCTTCCGTGATGATGAAACTGCACGTCGCTATATTGATACTGCAATTTGTAAGAATATTCAGCATAGTTTAAAATGCTATTCTAGAGGTCATTATTTTCGTCATTTAAAAGAATTGTATGACCAAAATGAACTTACAAATGCAATTAACAGAATTATTGAAGATGAAAACCATCAGTTTACCGCAGAAATAATTACCCAGGTTTTTGAAAGCCATGACCTTGGTTCTATGGCCCAATTTTTGCGTTCTGCAAGAGATGAAGGAAAGCGTACAGATATTCTTGATGAAATTGAAAAAAAAACAATTTTTGAAAGTCTTAAAAAAATCCTTGACATAAAAGAAAAAGAAGAGCAGGAAATTGGTATTACAGAAGTTCATGTAACAGAAATCAAGCAGTATTTAAAAAGTCTTGATTTAATCGAAACTCTTGAAATTGACGCTATAGAAGGAAGTCGCCTTAAATATACAATTTTTACTCAGCCAGGAATGCGTTTTTGTCAGGCAGAAGCACTTGTATATTCGTTGATGAAAGATGAACAGATAAAAAATCTTGATGAAAAAATCAAAAAATTAATTACAGACAAAATTATTGAAAGTGTTTTGGGGCGTATGTTGGAAGATATTGTCATTTATGAAACAAAGCGTAGTCTTATGGCAAGGGATTTTAGAAATAAAAAAGAAGTTTTCCAGATTCGCTTTGAAAATCATGAATATGACATGGTGATTTATGATTCAAAAACAAATACTTGTGAAGCCTATGAAATTAAGCACACAATCGAACCTTTTTATAAGCAGTACCGACATCTTGCAAATGAAGATTTCATTGCAAGAACTGAAAAAAAATTTGGTAAAATCACAAAGCGTTGTGTCTTATACAAGGGAAAAAGTTTTACAGAAGAAAACGGCATTATATACAAAAACGTAGAAGAATATTTGTGCGAGTTGTAAGCATTTAAATTTGAAAAATTTGGAGGAACGAATTTGCGAATTTTATTTTACACTATCCTTTTCCTGCAGTTTCAACTTTGCCGTTTTTTACCCCTCCAACTTTTCCGCCCGTAGCGCAACTTTCAACTTGCCGATAAAATTCCCTTCTCCCTCCGCATTTCTGAAAGTCTTGTTTAAGCCGTTGAAATACGAAAGCACCAGCGAAATCAGCCCATTGCCCTTTGGTCGCAGGCTTGCGGCACACTGGCTCAGGGCGGAAACAGCTGAAAGTTTGATGGCTTTTCTGATGCCATCCAGAAGAGCCCCTTGGGTTATGGAAAAATTCCCGATTTTGTAAAGAATTTTGCCGTTTGGAATGAGGATTGTCGAAATAATGACAAAAATCCAGAGGCTGATGTGGGGCAAAATGTAAATCTTCCTTTTTGATAAAATCTGAAAAAATAAAGATAAAATCAGGGCGATCAGTAAAATAATCAGATTGTTTATCATAAAAATGCCGGCGGATGCCAGCAAAATCAAAATGGCAATTAATAAAACTGGCTGCTTTTTTGGGATTTTCTGGCTGGGAATCAATTCTGGGGCTTGCTTTGGAATGTGCAAAATCTGGCTGAAAAATGCTGTGAAAATGCCGCTAAAAAGGCTGAAAATCAGCATTGGACCCAAAAGTGCTTTTGTTCCGCTGCCCAAATAAAGTGAAGTCAAAAAAATCTGGGTAAGGGTACTGATCGCCGAGCCTAAAATCGAAATTCCATAAAGGCTGAATAATTTGTTTTTTGTCTTGCTGTTGACCAGGGCCATGGAGTACATGGCAAGGCCGCTGGCTATGGACTGGGCTAGGGAAATCAGAAAAAATGGCGAAAAAAGCGTTCCCGACATGAGGCAAGAAGTCAGGGCTTTGATGATGGTCAGGAGAAAAAATGATGGAAAATTCAGGTCAAAAGCCAGCAAAATCGCGATATTTCCAAGTCCCAGGCGGAAAAAAGGGACTATTCGCGGGAGAAGCATTTCGGCGTAGGAAAATAAAAGGGTTAGGGCGCCCAGGTAGGCGATCCGGTTTTTATTCTGAAATCGCATCAAAGTCTCCATAATTTTCTACCGTAATTATCACTTTGTTTGGCAGGCAAACGAGTGGACTTGTCCACCCCTGGTTCACGCAGGTTTTGTTGGGGCAGGGAGAATCCACAATATGAACAGCCTTGTTCTTGATTTCAAAAGTGGTAGTTCCCAGGGCTCCTTCCACCGAGTAAATTCCGTCCTGATCCAAAGAATATTCGTAAGAATATCCATCAGCTTCCACCAGAATTTTATCTCCAGCCGGCGAAAGCGATTTTTTTATCGAAAAAATGGCAAAAATCAAAACAGCAGCAAAAATGACAAAATCCAGGGGGCGGAAAACTTTCATATCCCTAGTTTATCTTAAAGTTTATAAAAACTAAAGTTTACTTTTTCGGCCAGGGTCGATTCCACCATAATTTTACTGACTGATGAGTCCAAAAAATAGGCATTTGTAAACCAAAATTCTCCCTGGTTAACATAGGCTTCCAGGGAATTTGTGTCGGCAATAATGTGATATTTGATTTTATCTCCATAAACTGGAAGAAGTTGGGGGATTTTTGCCGTTCTGGCAGGAATTTTTCCCGCGTGATTTGTGTGCTTACGGTTAAAAGTTATAGTCATATCGGAAAGTTTAATAGAAAGTGTGACATATTCATTTGCGGAGGCAGAAATGGTGATTGTGAGTTCCCCACTTTCAGTGATTTTGGATTCTGGGGATAAATTTGCCGGGAGGTCAAAAATCAGCTCAAAATGCCGGTTACTTTCGTTATCAATCAGTTTGAATTCTCTATCAAAAATGCTTCCAAAAATTGCCTTTTCTTTCAGCTCCTCAAATTCCCTGACAGGTTTTTGAACCAGCCTGTTTTCTACAAAAGAAATTTCCCGGGGCAAGGTCATCATTCCAGACCATTTGTAATTTTCCGGGGTGATGTAACTT
>CAVFQN010000238.1:0-2608 GCA_963624615.1 Treponemataceae bacterium
CATTAGCAGTAAGATCTTATGATTCAAAATTAGACTCAAAAAGAAGAATAACTCTCAGGGCATCAGCATATGAATATTACCATGTTGAAGAGTATCCGGATGGCCGTATATTGCTGGAACCTAGAGAGCTCACAAAACCATTTGAGGTTTCTCAGAATACTCTGACGATGATGGATGAAAGCATGAAAAACTTCAAATCCGGAAATATTGGTGATCCAATTGATTTATCAGCTTATGAAGGGCTCATATAATGTACAAAATTAGAATGGGCATTCCGGAAATGCAGGAATTGTGGTCTACTCTTGAAAAGAAAATAAAAGAACAGACTGCAAACAAAAATGAACAGAAACTCTTTAAGCTATTAGTGAATTGTTTTTCTAAACTTAGTAATGATCTTCGTTATCCAGGACTGTGTACTCATGATATTGAGGCTCTTACAAAGCGTTATGGTCAAAAAGTTTGGGAATCATATCTTGAAAATCATGAGCCTGGAGCAGGAAGAATCTTCTGGATATATGGTCCAGATCAAAGTGATATTACAATCATAGGTCTTGAACCACATCCAAATGATAAAAAAGACGCTTATCAAAAAATAACTCTTTCTGCAAAGGGCGAATCCCAGACACAACAAAACGAATCCAAGAAAGAAGATAAGAAAAAGAAGAAATAAAGATGTTAATATGAGAATGTACATGGCAATGCAAGTAGTAAAGTAGTACAACGTTCTGCATTTGCTCTTTAAAATAAAACATGCTAAAATTCGCTCATGGGAAGACATTTAAAAGACGGAAAAATTGAACTGAATGAAGAAGAAAAGGAAATTCTTCAAAAAATCAGAAAAAGTAAAACAGAGAATGCAATCCGGGCAAAAAAGGGCAACGATGCTTCTGCTTGCAAATGAAGGAAAAACACTTACGGAAATTGGAGAAAAACTGGACTTTCATTTCAGTGCAGTGAAATTATGCCTGACAAAATACAGAAAAGGAGGTATAGAAGCCGCACTGAATGAAGCAAGTCTCAAGCCGCACAGAATCAGATATTATCTGGAAAAAAGAGATGAAAATTTTTAAGAAAAGATGAGACAGGTGCTGATTGTCTATAAAAAAGTCCAGCTGAAACTTGAAAAAAAACTTCAGGACGAATGTATAACCATTTCATATGATGAAAAACCAGGGATTCAGGCGACCGCAAATACAGTTGAAGACAAAAATCCGACAGTGACGCATGGATTTACGGCAAGGGACAGTGAATATAAAAGACTTGGAACCCTGTCATTACTTTCAGGAATCAATCTTGAAAACGGAGAAGTAATTTCGATTGTAAGGGACCGTCATGCGAGTGATGAGTTTATAGAATGGCTTAAAATAGTTGATGAAAAATATGACAAAAACAAGAAAATTATTGTAGTTCTTGACAATCATTCAGTACACAGATCATCAAAAACAAATGAATTTCTTGAAACAAGAAAAGAAAGATTTGAATTTGTATTCACGCCTAAGCATGGCTCCTGGCTGAACATCATAGAAGGATTCTTCGGAAAATTTTCAAGACAGTGCTTAAGAAGTATCCGAGTAAAAACAAAAGACGAGCTGAAAGAAAGAATTATGAAATATATGGATGAAGTAAATGAAAATCCTGTAGTTCCAAACTGAACCTACAAAATGGATGAAATCTCAATTTTGTAGGTTATTTTAAAAACGTTGTGCTGGCTCCCATTAAAACTAGAGGTTTACGGTTTTGTTTATCTTTCCATTCCTTTAATTTCTTGAGGATAAAACGTTCCATATTTTAGATTTTACATTTTTTCGGGTCTGAGTTATCACAGTGACAAGCTGAATGTAAACTGCGTGAGGGATAGTAGGGGCAGCGTAGCTGTTCCGTAGCGAAGTGAAACGAAGCGGAGGAATGGAGGCGAAAGCCGGAACCCCGAATAGCCCGGCCCGAAGTGAGCGAAGCGAACGAAGGGACACGCCCATAAAAAAATCTTTTAAATCCGCCAGCTTCACTCTCCCCTCAATTCCTAATCATCTTAAACATTCCAGGACCATCCCAATCACACGGTCTTTCCTCAAATCCCTGCTTTTTGTAAAAAGCGACAGCCTCTTTTGTACTGATTAATTCCAGACTGACAGCCCAGCCCTTTTCCACGTGAGCTAAAATATAATTCTGAAGAGCAGACATCAAAGCTTTGCCAACGCCTTTTCCCTGCCAGTCCGGTACCACGGCAAAATCCTTTACATAAAAACTCATTCCGCCGTCACCCAAAAGCCTGACCATTCCCAAAGCCTTTTCGCCATCATAAGCCACGAAAGTTGCGAGGCTGTTTTTCAATGCAAGAGCCACCTGCGCCCTGCAAGGTGCTTCCCAGCCAACCGAAGTGTACAATTCAAGAAACAAGTCTGCGGATAATTTATTTATTTCAATTTTCATTTTTCTCCCCCTTCCAGAATCCATTCCCTGATATTTTTGCGGATAATGCCGTTTTCGTTTGAAGGGGGCAGCAAATCCATAGTCAAAATTAATTTTGGAAAATTGTCCCCTGCCGTTATAAGTGATTTTAAAGGCCGCATTTCCCTTTCTTTTGTTTCTTCGGAATTAATAAGGTAGG
>CAVFQN010000239.1:0-4813 GCA_963624615.1 Treponemataceae bacterium
TGACTATGGACTTAAATCAAAATGTCAATGCAGATGTTCTTTCGCTCAATAATCAGACTGCGTCTTCTTCGACATCAAATTTTCAGCAGATGCTCAATAATCAGATTAGAAATTCTGCACCGGAATTTGTAAAAGCCGGCAATTTAGTCTTAAAAGACAACAATCAGGGAACAATCAACCTTGTTTTGCATCCGGACGATCTGGGAAATGTGAAAATCCATCTTTCTTTGGATGGAAAATCAATTTCCGGGCATATCACTGTTGCAACAAAAGAAGCCCTGGAAGTTTTTAAGGACAATGCAGAAACTTTGCGGGAATCATTTATAAAAAATGGCTTTGATTCTGCAAATTTCGATGTTGCATTTAATAACGGTGGCTCATTTAATCAGAATATGGGCTTTGAAAATCAGAATGATGGCAGAAATTTCCTTGGAAAATATGTTTATGACAACAAGGCTTCGGCTTTAGATGCTGAGCTGGAAAACATAATTCAAAATACCCAGGATATTTCGAATTATTCTGTAAACATCGTTGCTTAAATTGACGATATAAAAAAAAGAGAGTCTCTAAAAATTGCAGTTTTTAGAGATGGTTAAAAACAAGTGTAAAGGAGAAATGATGGAACTACTTAACACACAAATGAATGCAAGTGAAAAGCTGGCTGTTGAAAATCAAGTCAACAACTACAACAAAACACTTGTAAAAGATGGAAAAAAATCTTCCAGTGAATTAGGAAAAGATGACTTTTTGAAGCTGCTTATTACCCAGCTCTCAAATCAAGACCCGACAAGTCCGATGGAAAATACTGAGTTTATCTCACAAATGGCTCAGTTTTCATCACTTGAACAGATGACAAATATGAGTACATCTTTTAGTAAAATGGCTTCTTTTATTAACAGTTCAGAAGCGGCTTCAACATTAGGTAAGACAGTTGAATTGAATATTGGTGATACAACCACTACAGGCATTGTGGAAGGGGCAACTCGAGGGGAAAATCCACAGATTCTTGTAAACGGTATGTATTATAGCATGGATAAAATTGCAGCGATTTACGCTAACTAAATTTGGTAAAAGAGGGATAAGTATATGATGAGATCACTTTATTCTGGCGTTTCTGGATTGCAGAATCATCAGACAAGAATGGATGTAATTGGTAACAACATTTCAAACGTTAATACAAACGGTTTTAAAAGAGGCCGGGTAAATTTCCAGGATATGATTAGCCAGCAGTTGAGTGGAGCTGCAAAACCTACTGATGAACTTGGTGGCGTTAATCCTAAAGAAGTTGGACTTGGAATGACAGTTGCTTCTATTGATAACGTATTTACTCAAGGTAATTTGCAGTCAACAGGTATTTCTACCGACCTTGCAATTCAGGGAAATGGATTTTTTGTAATGAAGAGTGGGGAAGAATCTTACTACACAAGAAACGGTTCTTTCGGCTTGGATACAGACGGAACTCTGGTAAACCCTGCAAATGGTATGAGGGTTCAGGGATGGATGGCAGAAGAAGTAAACGGCCAAAATCTGGTTTCTACTGCTGCAACTCCAGAAGATTTAATCATTCCTGTAGGTTCAAAAGATCCTGCAAAAGAAACAACAAATGTAAAATTTGCTTGCAACTTGAATAAAAATACCCCGGAAATTCAGGAAGGTGCTTCTGCTGATGATATTTACAAGGGAACCTGGGGAACAGAACAGAAGATTTACGACAGTTTTGGAAACGAACATATGCTTTCTGTTTCTTTCCGCCGGGTAGTTGGAAATCCTAACCAGTGGGAAGCAACAGTTCAGATTGACCCAGACAATGCTGATTATACTCA
This sequence comes from Treponemataceae bacterium, assembly GCA_963624615.1. Lineage (GTDB taxonomy): Bacteria > Spirochaetota > Spirochaetia > Treponematales > Treponemataceae > Treponema_D. The sequence continues at coordinate 1,824 of CAVFQN010000239.1, forward strand.
GACCAGGGTAGGACTTGGCACAACTGATGGTCTTGGAAATACTTTCCTTGTAAATTTTGATAACTACGGAGCTTTGGAATCTGTAACAGATACTGCCGGCAACGTAACAAACCCGGAAGGAGAGATTGTTTTGCAGACATCTTTTGCGGTTGCAGAATCAAATAACGATGCAGACGGAAATCCTTACCGTCAGACATTGAATATTAATCTGGGAACAATTGGTTCTTTCAAAGATACAATCACCCAGTCGGCTTCTAAATCTACAACAAAAGCCTTTTACCAGGACGGCTACACAATGGGCTATCTTGATAATTTTAAGATTGATTCAAGTGGAATTATTACCGGAGTTTATTCAAATGGTACAAACCGCACAATCGGACAGATTGCAATGGCAACATTCGCAAATGATCGTGGTTTGGAAAAAGCCGGCGACAACACTTATGTTGAATCAAACAACTCAGGAATGGCCCGTATAGGTGAATCTGGAGTTGCTGGTAAAGGAAGTTTGATGGCAGGTGCTTTGGAAATGTCAAACGTTGACCTTTCAGAACAGATGACAGATATGATTGTAACCCAGCGCGGTTTCCAGTCAAATGCAAAGACAATTCAGACTGCAGACACCCTGCTTGATACAGTTTTGAGTTTGAAGCGATAATTCTTGAAGCAATAGCAAATAATGGGGCGGTTTAGGTGAATGCTTATCCTGCCTCTATAAATTCAAAAAGAAAATTTTTAAGGTTTGGAGAACAATCCATCAGTTCTTCAGACCTTTTTTTTTATTCTTTATGATAAGGCTTTAAAATTTCTACGATATTTGTTTTTTTAAACAAATTTGCATAAGTGTAGGCACTCATTCCCATCATATCTTTGACATCAGGGTCAGAACCATTTTCTGCCAGGATTTTTACAAGGTTTTCACGATTTGCACCAACTGCCAAAATCAGATTTGTCTGACCTTCTTTGTTGATGGTGTTCAAATCAGCCCCTTTTTCTATAAGAAATTCTGTGATTTTTTCATTACCTCGCCAAACAGCGTCCATGACGGCAGTGTAGCCTCGGTCATCAGAAGAAGCGTTTAAGTCTGCTCCCAGGTCTAGCAGCATTTTTGTAAATTCAAAATTATCGTTGCGGGTGGCAATGTTGAGCATTGGAACTCCCATATCGTCCCGGGAATTTACACTCATGCCGGCTTCCAAAAATTCATTTACAATTTCAATTTTGTCTTTTGCGATGTAAGTTGCAAAACAGTCTGGAGTAAAAGGAATCCCTCGATTCAGAAGCTTATTTTTGGCAAGCCTTTTTACAGAGGCCTCTTTCATGGAAGAATATTTTTTTGAAATATAGGATTCAATTTCATCTATGGCAATTTTTTTTACAACATCTTTTGAAAAGATACTATCACCAAGTAAAAAAGAAAGATTTGTATAAACAGGAATTTTAGCAAAAGCAAAATAACCAATCAGGCTGGAAAGCATGATTTTATTATTTTCGGTTAACTTATCTTCGTTTTTTGAAAAAACAAAACAGCCCGCCAGTTCTTTAAAATTTTTTTTCGCCTTTGTCAAACTGTCTAAGTCTAAATCACAAAGACTAGATTTATTTTTTTTATCAGCAGCAAGCAGACTTGATTCTATTTTGTTGTAAAACTCAGTATTTTTAGTAATTATTAACCATCGCATAGTTCTGTAATTATATGGTAGAAAGTTACTAACTTCAAGTATGAGTCAGGATTTTGAAAAATCTAAAATCCTCTATAATTCAAATTTATATACTAAAGTATAAATTAAATTTTTACTTGTTATCGAAATCTTTGTAAATTGAATGTGCAGGGCAAAAAGTCCAGTTGGAAGTTTTCGTGACTGTTTTATAATTCCAATTAATCTTTCCCTAATCCCCATAGTCGGAATAATTACGCATAAATATTGATTTTCTTTGATAGGAAGATTTGTTTGAATGCAACAACCACCTGCCGAAATATTCGACAATTTTCCCATGTAAATTTTATCCGAAAAAATATATCTTTCTTCATCATCTCTAGAATTCTGGGCTTTTTTATTGATTGAAACTGGCGAAAAAACGCATTTTTCATTCATAAATTCACGCTTAAAATGACGATTTGCCTGACTTTTCAACTGGTCGGTGTGGGCAATCACTGCCTTGTAAGCCCCATCTCTTTCTTCGTAGCGGATTACTCTGGAAACAAAATTGTGGGTAAGCCCCTGCAAATTTTTAAAAGTAAAGCGACATCTTACAAGAATCTGTGGTTTTCTCGGAGTTTTGTAAATAAATTCTGGAATTTCTACAATAAAATTATCCTTGGAATTGCTTAAAACTGTAAAAGGCAACTGTTCCCCATCTTCAGCAATATAAAAAATGATTGCCCCGATCGGAATTTGCTGGGTAGAAAGAATTTTTTTGTTTTGGGCAACCATCATTTCCAGCTTAAAAAGACAGTGGAAAAAATTGTTCATTTTAACATCGTTAAAAAGATTTTGTGCTTTCATCAGATTATAAGCATTTCTGAATAAATCTATGATGTCAGAATTTGTTTTTAACTTATAGGTGATATTATCGCAGTCTATGACCTGGCAAACATCCCACAAAATTGCCTGGTCTTCTGCTGTAAGATTTGTTTTTTTTGCCAGAGCTTTTATATCAGATTTTTTTGTTTTTCTGTTTTGCTCTTTTTGGATATATTTTTCGGATTTATGATATTGGGCCTGTTTTTTTGCCAAAAATCCAATTAAAACAATGAAAGCACAAACAAGAATCAAAATGAGAAGAATTTGGAAAATTGGAGCTGTATGTCTTGCTTCCAGGGGCATACCTGAGCCTCCGGCATATAAAAAAAACTTCATAGGATTCCTTCTGTTTTTTAGCCCTACATTTTTTGCAGGGCTTGAGAAATTGCCTGTAATCTTGGACAAATTTCGTATTCAGATAAATCGCCAATCATAACAGAATCATTATTTTGCAGAGCTTCTTCAAAA
>CAVFQN010000239.1:4823-10373 GCA_963624615.1 Treponemataceae bacterium
CCGTTTATACAAGTCTGGGTGAAAGTTTCTGGGAAAAGACTTGCCAAAGTCGCAATATGGCAGAACTGGTCAATGCTGTCTGCCACATTTTTAATGGATTCTGCAACTTCAAGATTTTTTCCGTTCTGCAGGGCAACAGGAACTTCTTCCATTTTTCCAGCCAGTTCGTTAAAAAGTTGAGAAAGTCTTACAAAACTTGCCTTTATATCATCTTCTGTCACTACCGAAAATTCAAATTTTGTATTTTTCCCAAGAGGCTTTTTTGCTTCATCATCAAAAATATCAGCTGTAATTTGTTTTTCGTCAACAGTAATCCCAATTACAGCCGCTTTATTTTCCTCGCAGGTCTGTTCAAAAGAGTGGAGAACGTCGCCAATAGTTTCTTCATCTTCAATCTGCACATCAATTTGTTGTCCATTAATATAAAAATCAATCATAATATCCTCTTTTTTCTCAAATTTATCATTCTAGATGACTGTATGTGTCATTTTTGGCATCTCTAAAGATGTCTGTACATTTTTAGAGATTTTCTTTACTTTTTGATTATCGGATTTTTTGAAATTAATATTTAGGGTAGCTCTAAAATTAGAAAGGTCCTTTACTTATTATTTGAATTCTGCTTAGAAAAGTTCGAAATGCTGTTTTGCTGGCTTTCCAGGCTGTTCAGCGAACTTTCCATCTGGCTATATTTACTTCTTAACTGTGCTTCCTTTTCGTCCATTTGTGACTCAAGCTTTGTGATTTTTTGCTCTGACGATTTTATCTTGGAATCCAAACTCGAAGTTTTCATTGCAAGGATTCCGCCTGTCTGGGTGTATGCTGCAAGCTGCTTATCAAGCTGATAGGCAACTCCTGAATCAACAATCAAATCCCCATCAGAATCATAACCAAAAATCGATTTTATATCATCCAGGTGATTTTCCAGGGCCGCATCCAATTTTTTTTCGTCAATTTCCAAATAACCGCGAAGTTTACTCTGAGAATAACCACCAGAAAATCCACTCTGATTAGTCCCAATTCCCACCTGCGAAAGCATATTTACTTCCGCATTATCAGAAAATTTATAACCCGCCGAAACAATTGACTGCATATTTGATTTTATGTTTGTCAAAGAAAAATCTGTAGAAAACATTCCAAGTTTTTCTCTCTCTGCGTCTTTTTCTTCATCAGTAAGATAATCCAATTCATCAATAATTTCTGATTTATTTTGGGAAAGAATATTTAGTTCTGCCACCGCCTGATTATATTGGCCTACAAAGGTCAAAATTGCATCTTTTGAAGATTCAACATCTGGTTTTACCGCAATTGTGGCTGTTTTTTCAGTTTTATCGTGAATGTTCAAGGTGATTTCCGGGACAACATCATCAAGTTTATTTGAGGGCCTTGTGATTGTAATGCCTTCATATTTAATCACCGCGTCATCTGCAACCGAAATTGCATTTTTAGGACCATAGCCCAAATCAGTCGTAGGATCTAAAGCCGAGAATGAAGAAACTTCCAGCTCTGTGCCAGTATTTCTGTTTCTTACTGCTATAGCTTTTAGTCCAGGATAATTTTTAGGATTTACGTCAATTTCCTGGACTTTTCCATTTAAAATGTCCGGGGTAAGGATTTCTTTTTCACTGCCATCTTCCATTACCGCATACAAAACTGATTCAGTTTGATATGGCTCAAGTGGGGCAGGTGGTTCTTTGGGAAGATTAAGATTTGAATCAGAATCTGCATTTGAAACAACAATTCCAGCAAATTCTGCAAAACCAGCGTCCGGGATTTCCGGCTGCACCAGACTTGCATTTATTTCCGGCGTTATATCACTAGTTTCGTTAGCTTTTATTGTCAATTGAATATGAAGATTTTGGTCAGCTTTTACTTTTGCAGGAATTTCAATTTGATAAGCCCCCCTGGGCTGAACATTTACATTTTCCTGGCTCAATTTTGTTTTTGTGAGAGACAGGACTGGCATATATGAAGGTTCATCTTCGTAAATAATTTCCTGAACTGGGGCAATTTCGTCCTGGCTATTTCCGAAGATCGTTGTTTGTGGCTGAACTTTTCCAATCATGTCAGAATCAAAGGCAAAAGTTTTTGCGTCATTTTCAAAAATCAGGCGGTTTTCTTTTCCTGTAGGAACTGCTTCAATCAGTAAGGATTTTTTTCCTGTACTAGCCCCGATTATTGATGATTTTATGACGCCGTTTCCTCTTTTGTTGATAGCAGCCGAAAAATCTTTTAAAGAACCGCCTTTCCAATTCATATTGATTGATTTTTCGCCAACTTTATAAGTGTAAGTCCCTGCTGGTACTTTAAAATCATTTTCAAGTTCTGCTGATAAAAATCTGTCTGAACTTGCAGCCTGAATTATATCGATTTTAAAAGACTGTAACTGGGCACTGCGATTTGCTTCTGCCGTTATAGCGTTTTCGTCTGTAGAAGTCGTTAATTTATTGTTAAAAGGATTTTCGTAAGAGTAGAGAGTTTTTGTAGAGTCTCTGAGAGATGAAAGTTTAGTATTAATGTCTCTCCAGGCGCTCTGTTGGGATTTATACGTTTCAAGTTGTTTTTCTTCCCTGGTTAAAGGAACTCTTTCAACCTGCATCAGTTTTTCAACTGTTTCATTCGTATTATACTTATCAGTAACACCTGGGATACTAATTCCAGCCATAAATTTATATTACTTGGTCAAATACCGTCCCAATGGCTTTTCTAATTCTAGATTTAAGTTTGAGCATATCTTCCGAAGGAATCTGCTTTACTACCTGGTCTGTAGCTGAATCTACGATAGAAACTACCACTGTATTTAATTCTTTATTTACGCTGAACTGGAGCTTGTTTCCGGCTACCATTTCAGACATTTTTTGTAACTCCTGAGAGTTGGCTTTTATTTCTGCCATTGACTGCTCAAGATTTTGTGCAACTTGGGCTCCTGTGGGAGTTATGGATTGTTGTACAATTGTTTTTGCTTTACCACCATTTGAAGCTGTACTCTGTATTTTTGAATTATAAAGAGTCTGGCCATCCATTGCCACACGAACCATTGAATTACTGATTGCATTCATAGTTCTCCTCCTTGAGTCTATTAAGAAGTATTTTTGATAATTCTTAAAGGCTGTTTTACTTAATATATATACATTGTAAAACTTGCAAAAGAAAGGGAAGGGGGGCGCAACCCCTTCCACTTCAAATTGTTTTTAGAATCTAAAAGATGACATCTAGAAGTCTCTTAAGTTCTGATTTTCTACTGTAACAAGCTCAAAACAGTCTGTGATTGTGAGTTAGCCTGTGCGAGCATTGCAGTACCGGCCTGAGTAAGAATTGAGTTCTTTGTGAATTCAACCATTTCAGAAGCCATGTCTGTATCACGGATACGTGATTCTGCAGCCTGTGTGTTTTCTGCAGCAATGTTTACACCTTTTGCAGCCATTTCAAAGCGGTTCTGGTAAGCACCAAGATCTGCTCTCTGTTTTGCAACATTTGTCAAAGCTGAATCAATTGCAGCAAGAGTCATGTTTGCTTCATCTGGTGTCGCAATAGAAATCTGTTCATCGCCACCCTGAGCACCCTTGAGACCAAGAGCTTCAGAAGTCATTGTACCGATGAAAACACGTGTGTTCTGGTCAACGTTTGCACCAATCTGGAACTGCATTACTGCATCTCCTTCTGCTGCAAAACGACCTGTCAGCATATTCATTCCATTGAACTGTGCCTGACTAGCAATGCGGTCTACTTCAGCAACAAGCTGAGATACTTCAACCTGAATCTGCATACGATCTTCATCGCTGTAAATTCCGTTTGCTGACTGTACAGCAAGTTCACGAACACGCTGTAGAATGTCTGTTGTTTCAGTCAAATAACCTTCAGTTGTCTGAATGAAAGAAACACCATTCTGGATGTTCTTTGAAGCCTGGTTCAATCCACGAATTTGGCTGCGCATCTTTTCTGATACAGCAAGTCCTGATGCATCGTCTCCGGCGCGATTGATGCGTTCACCAGAAGAAAGTTTCTCCATGCTTTTCTGAATTGAATCATTAGAAATGTTCAATACGCGATCTGCATAAAGAGAACTCATATTGTGATTAATAATCATAGTTGTGCCCTCCATGTTTACTTAAAAACACTAATCATCATGATTTGTGTCCTGCAGGTGAAGGCTAAGTTAGTACTGCGCCTCTAACTTAGTTTCAGACCTATTCAGCAGGAATAGTCAGTCTAAAGTTGTGTGTGATTAAACCGACTGTTCTTGCTGCCACCGGCAAAAAACATAAATTGCACTATGTCAAAGAACAACATTTATCTGAAAGTAAATGTTTAAAATCAAAAATAATAATAAATCTTCCAAAAGAAAAATTTACTAAACCAATTTTACGATGTTTTTGGATAAAAAGCAAAGAGTAGAGTCGAAAAAAAACACCGCACAATAATTAGTTTTGTGGACCAACAAAAGTTAATCCACAAAAACTAATTATAACTTACTATCTGAGTAAAGACAATACATTCTGAGACTGAGAGTTAGCCTGAGCCAACATAGCAGTTCCAGCCTGCTGCAAAACAGAATTCTTTGTGAATTCAACCATCTGTGAAGCCATATCAACGTCGCGGATACGAGATTCAGAAGCCTGCAGGTTTTCAGCTCCGATATCAAGACCTTTAACTGTGTGTTCAAGACGGTTCTGGTAAGCACCAAGATCAGCACGTTGTTTGTTGATCTTTTTAAGTCCTTCATCAATAGTACCGATTGCGCGGTTGGCATCTTCCGGTGTAGCAAGTGAAATCTTTTCTTCTGATCCAATTTCGCGAAGTCCAAGGGCAGATGCTGACATTGTACCAACAAATACCTGAATTCTCTGATCCATGTTTGCTCCAATATGGAACCACATAGAAGCAGTTACAGTGTTTTCACCTGTAGGCTGTGCAAAACGGCCAGTAAGCATATTCATTCCGTTGAACTGAGCGGAACTTGCAATTCTATCAACTTCAGAAACAAGTGCTGAAATTTCAACCTGAATCTGCATACGATCTTCAGCAGAATAAATTCCGTTTGATGACTGAACAGCGAGTTCACGAATACGCTGCATAATATCAGTTGTTTCCTGCAGATAACCTTCTGTTGTCTGAATGAAGCTGATACCGTTTGAAGCATTCTGTGAAGCCTGGTTCAAGCCACGAATCTGACTGCGCATCTTTTCAGATACAGCGAGTCCTGAAGCATCATCGCCTGCACGATTGATTCTCATACCTGATGACAGTTTTTCCATATCTTTATCAAGAGATGTTCCTGTCACGCCGAGTTGACGATTGGCAAACATTGCCGACATGTTGTGGTTGATAACCATAGTATTCCTCCTTGGAATATATACAGAAGAATCCTTTCTTCTGTGAAAAAAATGCAAAAATGCGTAAATGTTGTTTACAAGGCTACATCTACACATTTTTGCCAGAAAAGTCTGACTGACGCTTCTACGAAGACGTTGCAATCATGACACTTCTGATTTAAATATCGGTTATCATTAGAAAAATCTTTAAGAAAAAAATCAAAAAATCAAAAAAAATGCC
>CAVFQN010000239.1:10383-11616 GCA_963624615.1 Treponemataceae bacterium
ATGCCCGAGTGTAAAACTCAGGCATCCTTTTTAGGGCATCTCTAAAAAATCATCTTAGATGCTTTTTCAGAAATTGTCATCAATTATTCGCTTTAAAGCCCTGACCGCTTTTCCCCGGTGGGAAATCGCATTTTTTTCATCAGCGGTAATCTGGGCAACAGTTTTATTATATTCTGGCAGGAAAACGATAGGGTCGTAGCCAAATCCTCCATCACCAGCTTTTTCACTAATATCACCAATCAGGCAGCCTTCAAAAGTTTCCTGGGCAACATAGAGATGGTCATTTCCGCAATACATAACCATGGCACAAGTATAGTGACAAGAGCGTGGCCCATGAAGATAAGGGGCTTTTGGAAGATTTCCATTTTTTATGGCATCATTTAATTGAGCGATAAGGAAGATATTTTGTTCATCCTGACTGATTTTTGAACCATCAGGTTTACCTTGCAAAAAAGCAGGCCCTGCGTATCGGGAAGAATAAATGCCTGGAGCCCCACCCAAAGCATCCACGCAAATCCCCGAATCATCAGCAATAACAGGGCAGCCTGTGATTTCGTACAAAGTTTTTGCTTTAATCAGACTGTTTTCATAAAATGTTTTGCCGTTTTCTTCAGGATCAAATTCAATATTTTCATCAGAAGGAATTAAAATAGTGTGTTCTGGCAACAATTCACACATTTCTCGTTTTTTGTTTTTATTTCCAGTTGCTAAATAAATTTTCATAATGAAAATATAGTAAAAAATTTGATTTTAAACAATTCATTTCTTTTTTAGACTTTCATTTTTTATCCAGTTCAGATAGTAAGAAACCTGCCTTTCACAAATCCCAAGAATACTAGCTATAGTTTTATTTGTGGGGCGCAAATACAAAAATCCATCTTTTAATTTTTGATTCATGGCCAGCCAGGTATTGCACTGTCTTTCATCTTTTTTGATGATAAGTTTTTTTAAATCATGAGTTTTTTCTTCGTCTGGAAGTTTTTCCAGTTGTTTTTCGTATCTTTTATGGTGATAGTAGGCCATATTTCTCCTGTGTTCAGCAATTGCCCTTCTGTCTCTTTTCTTTTGAATAGAAGTTTTGCAGTATTGGACGGCTGCATAAAGAGCTTTTTCTTCAATACCATACAATTTGCTTACTTTTTTGATTTGGCTGTCTGTTATGTAATATGAAGATTTCATGGCAAGAACCAGAATTTTTTTATCAAAATTATTCATGTTGGGACTGTTAAATTT
>CAVFQN010000240.1:0-8743 GCA_963624615.1 Treponemataceae bacterium
ACATAATCCTTCAGGACGCTGTCAATTTTTGCTTCGCCAATTTCATTTGAATTTTTTAGCAGCGAAAGCAAAAATGGCATTTTGTAAGAAAATGTGTAATCGCTCTCATCTAAAAAATCAAAAAAATCTTTGTGAATTGTCGTTTCATTATGATTTGCAATTTTTTTTTCAATTTTGATTCTTTTTGCATTTTCCGGACTGAACATATAAATCTTTTTTGTTCCAAAATCAAAAGCTGCGTCCGGAGTGATTTCTTTTTTCTTAATCCATGAAGTTACTGTGTCTGTGCTTACAAAAAATTCGCGGGCAAGCTGTTCAACGCTCAAAAAATCTTTGTATTTTTCACTGAAATCTTCTATATCAATCTTTATAATTTTCTGGATTTCTTCGGAGAGTCCGTCAATTTGAATTATATCGCCAGTTTTATAATCATTTTTTGTAATCTGACCAAAAGGCACGTATGTGGGATTTTTGAAAATTGAATGCATTGTGCATGGCTTTATTAAAGCACCGTATTCGTCTACCACATCAATTATAAAAACATTTTCTTTTGTGCTTGTTTTTCTTAAACCTCGTCCAATCTGCTGCAAGTAGAGAACTTTTGAAAGAGTAGGACGGGCCATCACAATTATTTTTAATGCAGGATAATCCCAGCCTTCAGAAATCATATTGCAAGTGCATAAGAAGCGGATTTTTTTACTGTTAAAATCCTGCAAAGTTTTTTCGTTGTTTTTGTCTCGGCTGGTGTAAGAGGCGGCGGTTATTCCGTAAGAGTTTAAGATTTTTGCCATCTCTTTTGAATGTTCAGTGTTTACGCAAAAAATCAATCCCTGCTCATTTTGAAATTTTCCTGTAGAAAAATAATTTTTCAGGACATCTGCAATCAAGTTGTTTCTTGAACTTACCCGGACGGATTTTTCTAAATCTGCATTTATATAATCTTTGCCGTTAAAACGAATATGGCTTAAATCAATATTTGTTTCTATTCTGTAGACATTTGCCTGGGCAATGATTTTTTTCTTCATTGCTTCTGCAAGCGAAAGTTGAGTTTTATATGAGCCGAAAATTGATTCAAGTTTTTGTCTGTCTGGACGCTGGTCTGTGGCGGTTAATCCTATTAAAAAATCCGGCGAAAAATACTGAATTATGCGTTTGTAAGTTGGAGCAACTGTATGGTGAGCTTCGTCTGCAACGATGTATGAAAATTCTTCTGGCGAAAAATTTTTGTAATTTCGTGAAAGAAAAGAATAAGTTTTTATGCTGATTTTTTCTGCAAGGTTTGGAAGAAAATCTTTAATTCGTTTTTGCCAGTCCGCGATTATATTTTTGTTTGGAGCAAGAATAAGGGCTTTGAAATTCTTTTTGTTTTGAGAAAAAGATTTTATGTCTTCTTCAATGATTTTTGATTTTCCTGCCGCGGTAGGAAGTACAATCAGAAAAGTGGAAATGCCTTTTTTTCGTGAGTCCTGAATATCCTGCAGGGTGATTTTTTGATGTTCATAAAGTTTTATTTTTCTGGAAGCAAGAATTCCGTTTTCTTTAAATCTGGAAGTATCAGGGCCAAAAAATCGTTTTATATCATCCTGAATTCTCTGCTCAAACCGACAGTCTTCCGTGGAAAATCGGTAAAGTTTTATACCCCATTTTGCACATTCATTTTGTTTAAAAAGTTGATGTCGGTATTTTTCCGTTCCAATAATCTGAGGATGGTGATAGTTTATTCCATTTTCTTCAACCGCAATGTCGCCTCCCTGGGTGTGAACCAGATAATCAAGATAAAATGTGTTTCCGTTAGAATCAGAAATTCCATATTCCTTGTTCAGATATTTTAAACTTTCACTTCCATAAACATTTGAAAATTCTTTTTCAAAGTAAAATTCAAGAGGAGAAGAGTCGGCGGAATTTTCGCGGTTTGCGGTTGGCTTTAAAACTGAAGATTCTTCGTTTTCGGATTTTTTCTCAGCATTTTCAGAAAGATAATCTTGGATTTTGTTTTCATCTTCTTTTAAAAATCTGTAAACACATTTGTATTCATTCATGTAGGCATTCTGGCGGTCAGTGATGAGAGAATAATCAATTAATTTTTTTGGATTAGAAAGGCAGATACCACTGTCAATAATAAAAACTTTTGAGTCGACGACATAAAAATCAGATTTGCCACCATTTGAATACCAGACCGTTTCTTTTGGCGTTTTCGTAGCTAGAAAGGAGGCTCTTGTCATTTTGGTTGTCCTAGAAAATGGTCGTTTTTTGGGACAATTTTAGTCATTTCCAGACATCCTTTCTTTTATCCAATTTTTTATTTTATCTTTCGAAAATGATGAATCAGCGACTTTTAGTCCTAAATTGATAAGTTCTTTTTGGCTATATGAAAGTTTTATATTATTTAGAGCTAAAAATACAAGCATAATATGAATCCCAATTCTTTTGTTGCCATCCAAAAAAGGATGATTTTTTATAATTGAAAATAACAATTGTGCTGCTTTGTCTGAAATTTCAGGATACAAATCCTTTTTATCAAAAGTCTGAAAAGGTGAATTTAAGGCAGAATCAAGAAGATTTTCATCGCGAATACCATCAATTCCGCCAGTTTCTTCTATCAGATAAGTATGTATTTTTAAAATCTGCTCTTTTGAAATTAAAATCATTTTGCAAGTTCTCTGTAGGCTTCAATGTTTTGTTTTATAAGGGCATCTGAAATTTTTTGTACATCATCATCGGAAGCAAAAATATATGCTGTTTTTTCTTCTTCAAGAACGGTAATTATAACTTTTTTGCCATTGAATTTTTTAAGAGAATTATCTGATGAAAGAACAACATTTCCCTGTATATAACCTGTTGTCGCAAACATAAAAGCCTCCATTTTTTCTAATCAAAAACTCTAAAGATTATATCATATTATTGATTTTTTGTCCTTTTAAACGACGGTTTTTCAGGACAGTTAAATTACTGCCAAAACTGTTCCATTCCAATTTTTATTTCAGCATCTTCCCTAAATTCCAAGGCGAAATGTCCGCTTTGTGGTGAGCAAAGTCAATATCTTTCTACGGATTTGAGGCCGGTTTTTCCTCAGGAAAGGCTTTTGCTTGAACTGCTGCTAAAAAGAGAAGCTTTCAGTCTGGCTCAAAAATCTGTTTGGAATGTGGCCAACCGTTACTACATTGACGGAAAATCTCTTTCAATTTCGTCGGAGGATTTTAGGAAGGCGGATACGGATTTTCTTTCAAAAAAAATTGCAGAACTTCAGGATGAAAATCTTGAAAGGTCTCAAAAATATTTTGATTCAATCATAGAAAAATTTGTGGAGGCAAATCGCGGACGGCTGGATTTTATAAAAGATGAGGCTTTTACTTTTGTTCAGGAAACTGCTCAAAAATTTATTCAGAAAAACGGGGTTGGCAGTGAAAATCAGCTGATTGTTTCTTTTAGTGGGGGCAAAGATTCTACCGCGACTGCTGACGTGGTTGTAAAGGCACTTTCAAATCCTTATATCACTCATCTTTTTGGGAATACTACGCTGGAATTTCCGCTTACGACTGAATACGCCGAACGCTACCGCAAAAATCATCCTTTGTGTGAATTTCGTACTGCACAAAATACTGACCAGAATTTCTATGAAGTCTGTAAACAGATTGGGCCACCGGCAAGAATGATGAGATGGTGTTGTTCAATGTTTAAAACCGGCCCTATAACCCGAGTTTTAAATCGCAAATATGGCGATGTCCAGATTTTGACATTTTACGGAATCCGAAAAAACGAAAGTGTCAGCCGGTCAAAATACAGTCGTGTGAGTGAAAATACCGAAAGCGTAAAAATCCAGAAGCAGACGGTTGCAAGTCCGATTTTTGACTGGAAAGATGTGGACGTATGGCTTTATCTTCTGGGTGAAAAAGTTGATTTTAACGACGCTTACCGTCTGGGCTATGACCGCGTTGGCTGCTGGTGCTGTCCAAACAACAATGCCCGGGCTCAATTTTTGTCGCGGATTTATATGAAAGAAGAAAGCGAAAGGTGGCGGAATTTTTTAATCGATTTTGCAAAAAAAATCGGGAAGCCTGACGCAGAAGAATATGTTGATTCGGGAAAGTGGAAGGCCCGCCAGGGTGGAAACGGAGTTGCGGCTGCAGACGATGTGAAACTCAAATTTACAAACTGCACGAGTGAAGAGCATTCAAAAATCTACAAATTGACCCGGCCTTTTGATGACAGCTTTTTGAATATGATGATTCCTTTTGGGATTTTGGCACCGGAACTTGGCAGAAAACTAATTCACGAAACGCTGATTCTGGATGTAAAAACGAAGGTTCCGATTATCTCGGTTCAGCCATTTAATCAGAATGGATTTGAACACGCTGTAAAAATCCGGACGATGAATGTTGAAAAGCACGAAGATTTGCAGAGGCAGGTGGGCTATCAGGTGAGAAAATTTAACGCTTGCAGAAAATGCTTAAAGTGTGAAAGTATCTGCCGCTTTGGAGCGATAAGTTTGGCCGGGAATAAATATTTTATAAATGCAGAAAAATGCCGTCACTGCAAAAAATGTGTAACGGAAAAATATTTAACCGGCGGTTGCATGATGGGAAAATATTTGAGAACAAAGGAATAAAAATGAAATATAGGGGACACGAGACATTTTCGATTCGCAAAAACTGGCTGGCAAAGGGACTGGAAGCGGTGGCTGGGAATGCGGCGATTTTTACTGATAAAAAAATTGAAGCGATGGACGAACTGGGCATCGGGCGGAACATGGTTTTTGCACTGCGATATTGGCTTAAGGCAGTAGGGCTGACGCGTGAAGAAAAGGTTGAGAGGCAGACGAAAACGATTTTTACTCCTCTGGGAAAAGTGATTTTTGAAAATGACCCTTATGTTGAAGAAATTGGGACGTTCTGGCTTTTGCATCATGTTTTGGCAACGAATAAGGATTTTGCGACCAGCTGGTATTTTTTCTTTAATGAATTTAATCTGGCGGAATTTTCAAAAGAAGATTTTGTTGGGGCTCTTGAAAGTTTTGACCGGATGAATGGAGGAAGTGCGGCTCATTCTTCTTTGGAAAGTGATTTTGAATGTTTGTTAAATACTTATATTTCGCGTTTTAAAACTGAAATGGAAGCTGATCCTGAGGACAATATGGACTGTCCTTTTGCGGAACTGGGACTTGTAGATTTTGCCCGAACTGTAGAAGGTAAAAAAATCTACCGCAAAGTAATTCCTCCAAAACAGAATATTCCTCCGCTGATTTTTCTGGCGGCTCTTTATGGGAATGGGACTGGAGCTGATGGCCTGCCAGTAGAATGTGCGAACGAAAACAGCAGATACGAAATCTTGCTTTCGGATATTCAAAATAAGGCAGGTGGGGTTGCGAAAATTTTTAATCTGGATGTGATTACTCTGATGGATATTTTAGGACAACTTGAAAATCTGGATTTGATTCGTATTGTGCGGACTGCTGGACTTGATGTTATCAGATTGAATGAAAGTGAAGATTATTTTTCTTGCATAAAAAAATATTACGCGGAGCTAAAAAAATGAGTGTGACAAAAAATAAAATGATTTCTGCTTCAAAAAATTTTATGGCTTCGGTGAATATTTCTTATGATTTTGATAATGCAGAAAAACTGGAAAATTTTATTCCGACTGACGAGGCGGTTAAATTTATTGATAAGGAAATTTTGAGTGCTACGGATGGCGGACTTGAAAAATCACAAAATTCCAGACGGGCAAAAATTTTGATTGGACCTTACGGCAAGGGAAAATCATACATTGTTTTGCAAACTCTTTCACTTTTGGCAGGGAATCCTGAGAATAAAAAAGTCTTTGAAAATCTTGCAAAAAAAATTGCTCTAAAAAATCCGCTGGCAGGGCAAAATATTCTTCAATATGAAAATAGCGGAAAAAGACTTTTGCCGGTCGTGATAAACGGAAACTCTTCAAATCTTGAGCAGTCCTTTTTGTATGCTCTGCATTTGACTTTGAAGAAAAAAGAATTTGAAAATTTAATGCCGGAAACTCATTTTGAAGCGGCTGCAAAGACAATTGAAAAATGGCAGAAAGATTATCCGGAAACTTTCAAAAAATTTAATGAAAAAGCGAGCATAAAGGCGGAAGAATTTATCCGAAATCTTCAGAATTTTGATTCTATGGCTTTTGAAGAATTTGAAAAACTTTATCCGACTTTAACTTCCGGCAGTGAATTTAATCCTTTTGCAGGTTTTGACCTTGTGGACATTTTTGAAAAGGTCAATAAAAAACTTTGCGAAAGCGGCGTTTACAGCGGAATGTATGTTGTTTACGACGAGTTTGGAAAATATCTGGAATCGAGCATTACAAAGGCAACGGTTAAAGATGTAAAACTTTTGCAGGATTTTGCGGAGGCCTGTGATCGCAGCGGAAAAAATCAACTGCATTTACTTTTGATTTGTCATAAGGAAATTGAAAATTACATTGATTTGCTTCCAAAACAGAAAGTTGACGGTTGGAAGGGCGTTTCTGAGCGTTTTGAGCATATTCATTTTTACAACAATTATTCTGAAAGTTACGCTTTGATAAAAGAAGCGATTATAAAAAATGATGATTGGAAGGATTTTGTCCAGACCCACAAGGTACAGTTTGATGAGTTAAAGACAAAATGGTTTTCTTCAGGTTTTTCTTTGTTCCGTAATTTTGATGAAAATGTTTTGCTAGGCTCTTATCCGCTTCACCCGGTTACGACTTACATTTTGCCACGACTTTCTGAAAAAATTGCCCAAAATGAACGAACTCTTTTTACATTTCTTTCGGGCTCTGAAAAAAACGCTTTTCCTTATTTGCTGCAATATACTTTTGATGAAAATCCGGATTTTACCCGAAATGGAAAAATTATTCTTTTTACTCCGGATTTACTTTTTGATTATTTTGAAAATCAGCTTAAAAACGAGCCTTACACGAGCGAAATTAAAAAGCATTATTCTGTGGCTTCGGGGATTTTGCGTCGACTGGAAAAATCTTCTTTGGAAGCAAAAATTGTAAAGACGCTTGCCTTGATTTATGTTTTGAACCAGTTTGAGCGCCTGCCTCCTGAAATGAATTTTATTTTTGCTCTTTTTGATGATGGTGGTTTTAGTCGGGGCGAAATTCTTGGGGCGGTAAAAAATCTTTCTGAAAATTTAGGCTGCCTTTATTTGAATATTCACAATAATTTTTTGCAGCTCAAAGGGGCTTCCGGGGTAAATATTCAGACTTTGATTTCTGATACAGTTGAAAAACGCAGACGGTCTTTGAATCTTATCCAGGTTTTGAATGATTTTAATAGCCAGAAATATATTTATCCGGTTTCTTACAACATTAAAAATAAAATGACCCGGTATTTCCGTTTTGCTTTTATTTCTGAGAAGGATTTTTTTGAAAAATCTGAAAAATCTGACTGGATTATTGAAGAAAACTTCAAAAGTGACGGTTATATTTTTGGAATTTTTGATGACAGCGAAATTCAAAATGATGAAAATTATGAAATTGATGCGGATGAAAAATTAAAAAAGATTTTTGAAAAGGCGAGTTCGATTTCTAAAAATCAAGAAAATGTGATTTTTGTTTATTTAAAACAGAATGAAAATTACCTTGAAAATATTCGCCGATTTGATGCGGTCAATTCTTTGAGAAAAAACGTAAGTGATGGCATTGGGGCGTCTTTTTCTGATTCCCTTTTGCTTGAAGAATACGACGTAATTTACCGCGACCTGTTTGAGGTGCTAAAGGCTCTGACTTTTTCTTTTATTCAACCGGAATTAAAAAAAGCGATTTTTGTTTGTGGCGGTCGAGAAGAAAAACTTTACCGAAAATCTGACCTTACGAATCTGCTTTCTAAAATTTGTGAAAAAACTTTTTGCAAAACTCCTGTCGTAAATAACGAAATGCTTAACAAAAATCTTTTGACTGGGGCTGCGCTAAAAAGCCGGTCAAAACTGATTGACGCAATTTTGACTTGGGGCGATGCTAGTTTGGGTTTGAGTGGAAATGGCCAGGAAGTTTCTTTTATGCGGAGTACTCTTTTAAGACCTGGGATTTTGCAATTTGATAAAAATGAAAAGGCGGAAAATCAGCCTAAGAAATTTTGTCTTGAACCAAATGCTGATGGCGGAAAAACTGGCAATTTTGCTCATCTTTTTTCTATTATAGACGCTTTCTTTTTCGAAGCGGAAACTTGTGAAAAATCTTTTGGAGAACTTTTTGAAAATCTTACTTCAAGCAAAAATCAGATTGGAATGAGAACTGGTTTGATTCCACTTTATATTGCGGTGGTTTTGAGTAACAAGGTAAACAACGTGGTTATTAAAAATCGGGGAATTGAAAAAGAAGTGAATTCAAAAACACTTTCTGAGATTGCAGAAAATCCTGGGGATTTTACGGTTCGTCTTGTTGCCTGGAATGATGAAAAAGAAAAATATGTTGCCGGGATGGAAAAACTTTTTGCGGATTTTGTGATTGTTGAAGAGAAAAATCAAAATGGTTACGCCTATTTGATAAATGCTTTTATGCGGTGGTACCGTTCGCTTTGTAAGTATGCAAAGCAGATTAAAAAAACTTGCATTGGCAAAAGTGTAAAAAAATATTATGGGGATTTTTTGAATATTTTGAAGCAGGGAAGTTTTGGCTCTCAGGAAATTCTTTTTGAAAAAATCCCTTATGTTTTTGGCTTTAAAAATAAGGATGATTGTGATTTTGGAAAGGTTTTGGAAGGCGTAAAAAATGCTGTGGAATTTTACAG
>CAVFQN010000240.1:8753-12257 GCA_963624615.1 Treponemataceae bacterium
GTGGGGCACTTTTGCAGCTGGAAAATCATTTAAAAGAAAAATTACAGAAAATTTTTGAGGAATTAAATGGAGAAAAATCTGACAGCAAAAAATCACTAAAAAATTTGATTTTGGATTTTGTAAAAAATCTTGATAGTGGAATTGAAAATCATATTTTTGAAAATGGGGCTCATTCGCTTTTGAAAGTTTATGCTGATGTTACGAATGATGAAACTGCAAGTGTGCAAAAAATGGCGGAAGTTTTAACTGGACTTAGTCTTGATGATTGGAGTGACGAAAGCGAAAAAATATTTTTTGACCGTCTGGACCAATTGAATGGAACTTTAAGTGATTTTGAAAATGAAATGGCGGTCGGTGGAATTGCGAAAACTTCTGCAAAAAATGTTGGCAGCGGAAATTCTGATGATCATTATGTGATTCAGTTTGCGGAAGGTCTGAATGGTAAAAAATCCTTTAAAAAAGTGGAATGTTCTGTCCGGGCAAAAGGCCTGGAAGAAGAAATCTGGCGGACGATTGAAGAAATGGGACAGTCTGTGACGGAAGCTGAAAAGCGGCAGGTGCTTGTGAGTCTTTTGGAGAGATTGTGTTAGGGTGCTGACCTGCGTTAGGGATTGTAGGGGCAGCGAAGCTGTTCCGGAGCGGACCGGCTTTGCTGGACCGAGGAGGAATGGAGCGAATAGCGGAACCCCGAAAAGCCCGCCCCGAAGCGACTGCCTTAAGGCGGGAGCGGAGGGGAACGCCAAAAAAATATTTGAATGGAGAAAAAATTGAGTTTTTATTTTGACAATGCGGCGACGACTTTTCCAAAATCTCAAGAGGTTTACGATTTTATGGTCTCTTTTTACAGGCAACACGGCGGAAATGCTGGGCGGGGGCAGTACAAACTGGCGGGAGAGGCGGCCAGGCTGACGGCGGAAACGCGGAACCAGGTTAAGACGATTTTGCAGGCGGAAAATAAAGATTTGATTTTTACTCCGAGTGCGACGATTGCATTGAATATGGTGATTCAGGGGATTTTGCGACGGACGGATTTTTGTGAAAAGGAATGTGGGCAGGGGAAAAATTTACTTGTTAGAGAAAATGAACGAGAGTGGCGAAAGCTGGGTACCGGTGGATTTTTACAGACAAAAAAGACGGTTTATATTTCGCCTTTTGAACATAATTCTGTGACGCGGGTGCTTCATCATTTTGAAAAATTGGGCGTGGTGAGTGTGCAGGAACTTTTTGTTTCAGCGGATTTTGAATACGACATTGAAAAAATTAAGGCTCAGTTTGAGGCGAAAAAGCCTGACCTTGTGATCGTAAGTCATGCCAGCAATGTGATTGGTTTGATCGCTCCTGTTTTGGAGATTTTTGCTCTGGCGAAAAGGGCCGGGGCACTTACGGTTTGCGATATGGCTCAGACGGCCGGGCTTGTGCCTTTGAATGCTGGAAGTGAACTTGTGGATTTTGCGATTTTTGCAGGGCATAAAACTTTGTATGGACCTTTTGGAATTGGAGGTTTTGTAAAAAGTAAAAATGTGCTGCTCGAACCTATTTTGTTTGGCGGAACTGGCCTTGAATCTGCAAATCAGGATATGCCGGAAAGCCTGCCGGGGCGGTTTGAAATGGGCAGTCAAAATATTTGTGCCATTGCAGGTTTGCATGCGGCGACAAAGTGGTTTTTGCGAAATGCGGAGGAAATTCGCTCGGTGGAAAAGAAAAATCACCAGAAACTGCTTGAGATTTTGGGGAATTATGATTTTGTGAAGATTTTGGGGCCGGAAAATCGCTTTGGCAAGGAAACGGAATGTATTGGCGTGGTGTCGACGGTTTTTGATGGCTATGCCAGCGAGGATATTGCCAATGTTTTTGATGAAAAAGAAATTGCGGTGAGGGCGGGTTTGCAGTGTTCACCTGTGGCCCATAAGTTTTTGGGAACTTTTCCGGCGGGAACTGTGAGGTTTAGCGTGGGCTATTTTACTGGGGAAAGGGAATTTGGCGAGTTGGAGAAGGCTATGGAATACGTGGCGGAGAATAGGTGAGGGAAATTAGAGGTTAGAGAAAATGAGTTTTAAGGAAATTACAATCAAATCTGAATATCGTTCTCTTCACGATAATATCGTCCAGGATTTTTATCTTCCGGTTTTAGCTCAAGCCTTTTCTTACAGGCGATCGGTAGGATTTTTTTCTTCTTCAGCACTGGTGGAACTTTCTCAAGGGATTTGTGAGCTTGTAAAAAATGGCGGAAAAATCGAACTGGTTGCTTCTCCCTGTTTGTCTGAGGAAGATGAAAAAGCGATTCGTGCTGGTTATGAAAATCGGGCAAGAATTATTGAAAATGCACTTTTGCGTTCATTGAATCCTGTGGGCGAAAATCATTTTGAAAAAGAAAGACTGAATCTGCTTGCAAATTTGATTGAAAAAGGGGTTTTAGATATAAAGATTGCTTTTACGGAAAATGGAAGTTCTGTTGGAATCTATCACGAGAAACTTGGACTTATGGAAGATGCTGACGGAAATAAAATAGCTTTTACAGGTTCAATGAATGAAACGGAATATGCTTTAAGAAAAAATTATGAAGCAGTTGATGTTTTTTGTTCTTGGAAAAGTGACGGTGAAAAAGAGCGTGTTTTTCAAAAAGAAGAGGCCTTTTCAAAAATCTGGGGCAATTTTGATGAAAGTTTAAAAGTGCAGCCATTTCCTGCTGTGAACAAGGCGATTCTTGAAAAGTATAAACGCGGTCCTGCGAATTTTGATTTGGATAAAGAAGAATTTTTTGAAAATAAAAAAGTTGAATATAGAATTGAAAAAAAATCTTTTACCTTAAGCGAGGATGCTACCTCTTCTGAAAATCCCTCAAAGCAAAATCCTGCAGAAAACGACATTGAAAAGGAAAAATTATTTTTTGATTTTCATGGAGAAAGAATTCCACGCCCACATCAAAAAGAAGCAATAAAGAATTTTGTGGAAAATAATTTTTCTACATTGCTTGCGATGGCTACTGGAACAGGAAAAACTCTTACTTCACTATTTTGTGCAAATGAACTTTTTAAGCATATAGATTTTTCTTCCATTTTGATAATTGTTCCTTTAAAAGATTTGGTTGACCAGTGGCAGAAAGACCTTGAAAAATATTTTTCTGGAACAATTATTCCAATTCGATCTGGACTTGACTGGAAAGAAAAACTTTCTGATCTCGCTCTTCTAAAACTTCTTAAAAAAAATCAGTCTGACAAAATTGTTTTAATTGCAACATATGATTCTTTTTGTGGAAATGATGAAAAAATTCTTTCTTCTTTGGATTTACATTCAACTTTAATTATAGCTGATGAGGTTCACAAATTTGGAGCTGAATCCTATTCAAAAAAACTGCCGGAAAAAATCAAATATAGAATCGGACTTTCTGCAACTCCAAAACGACCCTATGACACAAAGGGGACAAAAGCGATTTTTGATTATTTTTGTCCTTCAGAAAATCCTTATGAATTTTCAATAAAAGATGCAATTGATGAGGATATGCTC
>CAVFQN010000241.1:0-7048 GCA_963624615.1 Treponemataceae bacterium
TGTTTCATAAACATGAATCTGCAAGACAATGGTTTTTGCCAAATTTTATATCTTTTCAAAAACTCGAATTTTGACCGATAAAAATAAATCATCAGGAACTCGTGAATTTTTCACCTGGGATGGAGGCGAAAAACTCGAACCTACTAACGTCACCGCCCTTACCGCAACTGCAGGTGACGGCCAGGTAACTTTGTCTTGGACAAATCCTACAGACGCAGATTTTTCTAGTGTAAAAATCACGATGACACCAGCAGAAGGAGACTTAACAAGTCCTCTTTCGCTTTCAAATGGCGAAACATCTTACACTGTAAAAAATCTTACAAATGATAAAACTTATACGTTCACAGTTGCAGCTTGTGATAAATCTGGAAACTTTTCATCTGGTGTAACTACTACAGCAACACCAAAAGCTACTGGCAGCACTGACACAGACGATCCTAAAGATCCAACAGACACCACCGCCCCTACCAACGTAACAAAGTTTGTTGCATCACCTGCAGACGGCCAGGTAACCTTGTCTTGGACAAATCCTGCAGACGCAGACTTTGACGGAGTCACAATCACTATGACACCAGCTGCCGGCGACCTTGCCACTGCCAAAACTATCAAAAAAAGTGAAATTGCTTATGGAAGTACTGGTCTTGCAACTTACACAGTAACCGGTCTTACAAACGGCACAGAATACACTTTCACGATTGTATCTGTTGATGCAAGTGGCAACAAATCTGAAGGTGAAGTTATAAAAGCAAGTCCAGTAGTTCCTCCGGAAGTAACAGATTTACAGATAGAATCAAGTTCTTCAGGTAATGTAAAACTTTCCTGGACAAATCCTGCTGATGACAAAATTACAGGCATCGAATTAAGTTATGTAAAATCAGACTGGTCTAAACAGGATTCTGTCACTCTGGGAAAAGATGAAACAAGCTACACTTTTGCAGATATGGAAAAAGGACAGACTTACACATTCACAGTTAAGACAAAATATTCTGATTCAAATAAGAGCGAAGGTGTAAGCAAAACTATAACAACAAAAAGCTATTGTGAAATAACTACAAAAGCTGTTGACGAAGGTATTAAAGTTACCATAAAAATGCTTGAAGATGTTTACTTCAAAGATAATGGGGTAACAGAAAATACTACAGGTTTAATGTGGGGCTATGGTGAGAAAGATAGTGTTTTGTTTACAAACAAAATATATTCCATTGTTTTTCCATTCACTGAAAGAGATAAAGAATATAGTTTCAAAATTGCAGGATGGGTTGTTGATAAGACAGATGGTAAAGAAATTTGTTGGTACGACGAAACTTTATCTACTTGTACTGCAACGGTAACAACAGAGGCTGGTAAATGGTATGCAAATAACATGGATTATTTTACAGACTACAATATTGATTGTGGTTACAATGCCGAAACAGAAAAATTTGAGGCTTACAGATTATTTAAACAACTTGATGGTATAACAGATGCCGATGCTCAAAAAGCTAAAGTAAAAAATATCATGAAATCTGTTATAAATGCAAAACCTGATTCTGTTGCTAAAGTTTCTGCATACTTTTATAAAGTTTTAGGTGATGTTAACTGGAGTGATAATACTACAAAATGGGTAGGCGCGGGAGAAAAAGAATTATCTTATGATGAGGCTGCAACTTATGAGCAGAAAGAAACTGTATCTTTCAACGAGTATGATGTGGAGTCTACCATTTCAATCAGGTGTGGTTCACCATACAATGGAAGATACGGAGCTCATCATCACTACAATATTTACATTGGTTCTGGAGATGATCAAATAAAGTGGGAAACAACAAGTCGTCCCTCTTCTCAAAAATACTACTACGTAGAAAAAGCTGGGACTGGTTCAGCATATACTACAAAAACAGCAACTAGAGTTTTGCATGCTGTATATGATAATAATTTGAGCCAGTATCAAAAAAATAGCAGATATTTAGTCAAAGATGATGAAACTAAAGACGTTGCCGTAGACACAACTTTGAAAGAACTTGCAAAATCATATGAAGGATACGAAGCAGAAACTTTAATCCAGGCAGATAATTATCTGGCAGTTCTCTACAAAGCAATAGAAACAACTCCTGCAGAATAGTTCTTCTAACTCCGAAAGTAAGACAAAAATCTGCTTTCGGGGCTTTTTTTAGTCTGTCTAGGCCACCTCTAAAAATTGTAATTTTTAAGGGTGGCCTTTATTTTTCCCTTTTATTTCGCTCGCTTGTAGAGAGAAAAAAAATTCACTAAAATATTAAATATGAGTACAAATAAAGATTTATGTCCTTGTGGTTCAGGAAAAAAATACGGCGAATGCTGCGAACCAATTATCAAAGGAACTATTAAAGCTCCTACTGCCGAAGCTTGTATGCGTGCCCGCTATTCATCATACGTTAAGCACGAAATTGATTACATTATTAAATCTTGTGAAGAAGGCGAAGGAATCGGTGAAGTTGACCGAAAAGCTACAGAAGATTGGAGTAATCAGTCTACTTGGAATGGACTTCAGATTTTACGTACAGAAAAAGGCGAAAAAGATGATGAACAGATTGTAGAATTTACTGCTGATTATACTCTCCACAATATGCACGATGTTCACCATGAAATTTCTTTGTTCAGAAATATTGATGGCGACTGGAAATATGTTGCAGGAAACGTAATTCCAACAACTATTAAACGCGTTGGGGCTAAAGTTGGTCGTAACGATCCTTGTCCTTGCGGTTCTGGAAAAAAATATAAACAGTGCTGCGGACGTTAGGGAATTAAGGGAACCTCTAAAAATTGCAATTTTTGGAGATGCCCTTAAATATGAGTCCCAAAATGGGGTGGGGCAATTACAGATAGCAGGGTAGTTTATTGATTATCAGATTGATGATTTGAAAACTGCGCTGCTATTTATTTTTTAAAGATGCTAAGGTGATTTTATGTCAAATGTGATTACGGGTTTTCACTCTATCGAAGAAAAGGTCAGGGCGGTTACAAAAAATCAGAATTCTAAGGGGCTGGAGATTTTTTACAGTAAGCCTGGCCCTCGGGTAAAAAAAATTCTGGCTCTGGCAAAAGAAGCCCATATCAAAACTTCGGAAGTTGATGGGCAAAAACTGGATCAAATGGTTGCAGATTTAGCCCCGGCTTTGCAAGACCACCGAGGAATTGTGATGACTCTTGCCGGGGAAAATAAGCAGACAGCGAATATTGTGAATTTTGATGATTGGATTAGTCTGGTGGAGGGGGAAATCGCTCCTGCGCAGGAAAACGGCAGGCTGGGGAGCGAAGTTGCCACTCCAGGGCAGGGAAATAGCACTCCGGAGGGCGACATTGCCACACCGGGGCAGGCGAACGACACACCAGGAGGCGACATTAACACACCAAAGGCCACCACCGCTACTCCAAACACCACCTCCCCACTCACCGTCGTGATTTTGGACAAAGTCACCGACCCTCACAACGTTGGGGCGATTATTCGTTCCTGCGATCAGTTCGGAGCTAGTCTTGTGATTTTGCCGGAGCATAACAGTGCCAGCGACATCGAAGGAAACGAAGTGATTGGCCGGACGAGTGCAGGTGCGTCTGCCTGGGTTCCTGTTGCCATTGTGAATAACCTTGTCAGGGCGGTAGAAAAACTCAAAGCCGCAGGATTTTGGATTTATGGGGCAGACGCTGGTGGCGAAACTCTGGGCAAAATTGATTTCCCAAAAAAGACCTGTATAATTATGGGAAGCGAAGGAACTGGCATCTCAAAACTTTTGGAAAAACAGTGTGATTCAATTGTTTCAATCCCAACTTGCGGAAAAATTGACTCATTGAACGTTTCTGTTGCTGCTGGTGTTCTTTTATATGAATTATATCGTCGACAAAATTAACAAAAAATGTCATAATGTAAAGTAGGTATAAAAAATCATACCAAAATAAAAAATGTGAGAGGTGAATATGTCTAGACAAGATGATGTTGCTGCAAAAGCAGTTCGCAAATCAACTTTAAAATCACTCAAAGAAAAAAAACAGGCTCGTCTTCATCAGCTTAAAGAAGATTATGAAAAAGCCGTTCAAGAAGTAAACATTCAATATGCGGAAGCTCCTGAACGCTTAAAAGCAAAATATGCAGCCGAAAATTACGCCAAAAACGAAAAACGCCAGAAAAAGGCTGCAAAAAAAGTTGAAGCAGAAAAAAAACTGATTGAATCAGAATTGAAAGTCCGCCGTCTTACCCTGGGCGAAGAAATTGCCTCCTCGATTGTCCAGGGAATTGGTGCCTGCCTTTTTATAGCTGGAACTGCCATTTTGGACACAATCGCTATCAGCAAGGCCCAGAATTATATCAGCACAACAACGGTTTTTTATTCGCTTTTTGGTGCCTCAATGATTTTGATGTATGTTTCTTCGCTTTTACAGCATGCCCTCCCGAATTTTACGGCAAAAACAGTTTTCAACCGCCTGTCCCACATCTGGACTTTTTTAATCATAGGATTTTGTTATTCCGCCTACACAATCACAAAAATGCAGAACGTTGGTGGCTGGATTCTTTTTGGAATTGTCTGGGCTTTGATTTTGACCGGAATTTTATTCTATGCAATTGCCGGTCGAAAATTTGAAAAATTGAACACAGTTCTTTATATAATCACAGGATTTTCGGGAATTGTAGTTGCAAAAAATCTTTTCCAGGTACTTTCGACTAAAAGTTTTTCTATGCTGATTGCAGGTGGAGTTTTCTACATCGTGGGAATTGTTTTCTACAACATCAGAAAAGTAAAATATATGCATTTTATCGGTAATGCGATAATGCTGGTGGGAAGCGTCTATATCTTCCTTTCAATGTTTTATATCAACTAGCCCACAAAAAATCACAAATCACAAAAAAGATTTCTAATTGTGCAAAATCTTCTATATCATTAAAATAAGCATTAAGATATAGAAGATTTTTTTATTTTAAGGTAGTTATCTATGGAAAATTCAAAACGAACAGTAACTTGCGGCGAACTTACAAAAGCAGACGTCGGCAAGAAAGTAGTATTAAATGGTTGGGTAAGCCGCACTCGCGATTTGGGCGGACTTGTATTTATTCGTCTACGCGACCGCTATGGTATTACTCAGGTTACAGTTGGTGATAAAGCCAGCGACAAAGTAAAGCAAATCGCAACATCACTGAAATCAGAATATTGTATTGCAGTCGAAGGAACAGTTGCAGCCCGAGCTGATAAAGATATTAACAAAGAAATGACAACCGGCGAAATTGAAGTCGAAGCTGATGACATTGAAATCTTTACAACCTCACAGGAATTGCCATTTTCGATTGAAGAAGTTCGCCAGAAAGACGGCTCTCTCGTAATTCCTAACGAAGATTTGCGACTTAAATACCGTTACCTGGATTTGCGCCGCGATCCAATGCAGCACAACATTATCCTCCGTTCACAGGTAACTTTTGCAACCCGCGAATACCTTACATCAAAAGGATTTTTGGAAATTGAAACACCAACTTTTATCAAATCTACACCGGAAGGTGCCCGCGATTACCTGGTTCCTTCCCGCGTTCACCCAGGAAAATTCTATTCACTTCCTCAGTCACCACAGCTTTACAAACAGCTTTTGATGGTTTCAGGATTTGACAAATATTTCCAGATTGCCCGCTGTTATCGTGATGAAGATGCCCGCGGCGACCGCCAGCCAGAATTCACCCAGATTGATATGGAAATGTCTTTTACAAACCGCGAAGAGGTTCTTTCTACAACCGAAGAAATGATGGGCTATATTTTCAAAAAGACAATGAATATCGATTTGCCAGTTAAATTTGACCGCCTTTCTTGGGAAGACGCTTTTGACTACTACGGTTCAGATAAACCTGATTTGCGTTTTGATATGAAAATGCAGGACGCAACTTTTATGGCAGGTCTTTCAGACTTCAATGCATTTAAAGCCGGAGCCGAAAATGCAGGCAGAGATATTCAGCGTCATAAACGAAGCGGACTCAAGGCTCTTGTAGTAAAAAATGCAGCAGATAAATACAGCCGTAAACATATCGAAGCCCTGGAAGCCGTTGCAAAAACTTACAAGGCAAAAGGCTTAGCCTGGATGAAAATTGATGCAGAAGGAAAATTTGAAGGTGGAATTTCCAAATTCTACGCAGGCAAAGAAGCCGAAATCTGTTCACAACTTGGAGCAGAAAAAAATGACCTTCTTTTGTTCGTAAGCGATTCAGACTGGCAGACGGCATGTACAGCCCTGGGTGCAGTTCGTAAACAACTTGGAAAAGACCTCAATCTTTATAATCCAAACGACGAATTCCATTTCTGCTGGATTGTAGACTTCCCATATTTTGCCTGGAACGAAGAAGAAAACAAGTGGGAAACAGAACACCATATGTTTACCCTTCCTCAAAAACAGTATTGGGATACCCTGGAAAGTGACCCAGGTGCCGTAAAAGGCGATCTTTACGATTTAGTTTTGAACGGCTACGAACTGGCTTCCGGCTCAATGCGTATCAACGATCCAGCCCTCCAGCAGCGAATTTTCAAAATTGTAGGATACAGCCAGGAACGTGCCGACAAAGCATTTGGCTTCCTTGTTCAGGCCTTTAAGTTTGGTGCTCCACCACACGGAGGTATTGCCCCAGGCCTTGACCGCCTCATAATGCTCATGTGCCACGAAGAATCCATCCACGAAGTAATCGCCTTCCCAAAGAATAATTTGGCAGCTTCTCCTATGGACGAATGTCCTTCACCTGTAGATGAGCAGCAGTTGAAAGACTTGCACATTACAATCACAGACCCGGAATTGTAATTTTATAAAAATATTTTGGGCGTTCCCCTTAGCCCCTGCCTGCCGGCAGGGGCTAAGGGTCGGGCCTTCCGCACTTCACTAACGTTCTAAATCCTCGCAGCACAAATAGTGCTGCTCCGGTTTTCTGCTTCGGCAACTGAAGTTGCCTTCGCAGGTGCTCCACGCCCTAACGCGAAAAATCTTCTAAAGTCACCTAAAAATCACAAAATTTACAAAAAAAATAACAAATTTTTAATTTTCATTTCCTTTTTTAACAAACTAAGTCTATATTATACAT
>CAVFQN010000242.1:0-12823 GCA_963624615.1 Treponemataceae bacterium
TCTACCGGCCGACTATAATAGTAGCCCTGGAGATAATCACAGCCCAGTTCCAAAAGCCGCTTGCTCTGGGCTTCTGTTTCGACCCCTTCTACCACAATTTTCATGTTCAAAGACTTCATCATGTCGATTGTAGATTTTAGGGCAATATTTGCCCGTTGATTTTCAAAGGCTTCCCAGACAATGCCTTTATCAATTTTTATCATCTTAAATGGCAATGACAAAATATAAGAAATATTTGAATGGCCGGAACCATAATCATCAAGAGAAAGTTCTATTCCTTCTTTTTCAAAATGCTTCATATTTTTGAGCAAAACTTCAGGACTGTTAATTGTAGCAGTTTCCGTAATTTCCAAATCAATATACTGAGAAGGAATTTTGTACTGATTTTTAATTTCAATAAATTCCTTGTACAAATCTTCCTGGATACACTGAACAACCGACAAATTTATGTCAATTTTTTGAATATTGAAATCTTCCAATTTTATTCCAGACAAACTTTTGCACACCGAAGTAAAAACAAATCTTCCAATTTCAAAAATTGAACCATTTTGTTCTGCGATCGGGATAAATTCTTCAGGCGAAACAAAATTACCGTTTTCGTCACGCAAACGTAAAAGAGCTTCCGCTCTGGTCAATTTATCTTCTTTGGCAGAATAAAGGGGCTGGTAGTAAACTTCAAAACGTCTTTCCTTCAGACCGTCAAAAATTGCTCTTTCCAGGTATGATTTTGTGTGCATTTTTGTCAAATCCAAAGAATCCGCCGGCAAAGTTTTACCTTGGAATTTTTCAGAATTTGCAAAATAATCCATCAAATCACTAATTTCGAGGCAAGATCTTACATCTGTACCACTTTCTATCGTACAAATACGGAAAGACAAGTCCAAATCAACAGAAGAATAGCCCCAGCGCAAAGAAATCTGATTGTTTATGTAATTGAGGGCATCTTCTTTTGTCATATTTTTTTGTTCTTTGATGACAATTGCGTACGCTCTTTTTGTCCCAAAACTTTTTCATAAAATTCGGCTTCGTCCATCACCAGATTAATGACATGAAACTTTTTCCTGGTCGAAAAAAGATAACGCATCATAACCTGAAAACCTTTTTCGTTAAAAGCTGCAAGTTCAATATTGTAAATATCTTCCGGCCGTTGAATATAAAAAGAAATATCCAGACAAGACATGGCTGTAGCAAAAGAAAGAACTCTGGCATAAGGGAAAATTCTCTGAACAAGAACTGTAACTATCATTATCTGAAAAATCATATGGAAATGGACAGAATCATATTTATCCAAAACATGTCGATTTTTGATGATTACAGAAAGCCCCATCAAAATGTACCAGCCACTGGTGATATACAAAATAAGATAACCAATCGAACCATTTTGAATGAGGGTAGGATCAGAAAGAAAATAATAAATTGAAAAAGACTTATCTTCAAAAAAAGGACAAACCCAAATGTAGATAATCGTAAAAATCACAGGAAGGGATAAAATAAGATAGGAAGTCTGCGGAGAAGAACCAAATTTATCCTGAGGATATTCTACCAGGGCAAAACAGTAGATGACAAAAACTACAGGCAAAAGGCTAACGGTAGAATAATAGAGAGAATTCAGTAGATAATAAACGATATGAGGACAAGGAGCAGAAGCCAGACTCAAAGAACAGCGGGCTAAATCAAAAATATTTGCAAGAAAACCAACTACAACGTAGGTCGAAAAAGCATTACTTTTAAAAATGCTGATATTTTTTACATGCAAGTTATGCAAGATGACGACAAGAAAAGTGATTGCGGAACAAATACTGTACTGGATAATAAATTTCATAAACTAGAATAACCTGCTTTTTGTGACCTACTGTAACATCTATTTTAAGCCAGAAATTAATTCCTGGCAATTATAAACAATTGTACTTGCCCCGTGAGCTTTTAAAAAATCTCCACCACGGAAGCCCCAGTCCACCCCAATTTCTACAAGGCCGCAGTTTTTGCCGGTCTGGACATCGACATCAGAATCACCAATGTAGACTGCATCTTGTGGGGAAAGTTTTTCGTTTGTAAGGATTTTGTTTACCCCATCTGGAGCGGGTTTTGGAGGAATATCAAAGGCTCCGCCTGCAATAACATCAAAAAGCCCCGGAAAATACTGATTGCACAAAGTTTCTGCCGCCGCCTGAATTTTATTTGTATTTACGGCAACTTTCATTCCCCATTCTTTCATCAGTTTGATAGCATCAACAATTCCTGGATATGGGGCAGTTTTAATAGCACAGTGGCCATCATAATAAGAAATATAATCAGACAGAACTTTTTCAAAGATTTTTTTGTCGGTTAGAGGAGGAAGGGCTCTTTCTATCAGCTTTGGAATTCCGTTTCCTACCATATATTTTATTTCTTCGTTTGTATGCTCAGGGAATCCGTATTTTCGGAGGATAACATTGCAGGAGTCGGCTAAATCGTCCAGGGTATTTAGGATTGTGCCATCCAAATCAAAAATCGCAAGCTTGTATTTCATAAATAGGATTATAGTGAAAAAAGATGGAATTTGCACTATGAGAGTTTTTCTCATCACAATCACCATCTCTACCCACAAGCTCCACAATCCTCGTTGTCCACTTAAAAAAAATCCCAAAAATCCACAAAAATCCCCTGCGTTGAAAATACATCAAAAAAATGCTAGTATTTTCTATTATGGATTTGATTAAAAAACTTGATGAATGTGAAAAACGCTTCAAAGAAGTAAGCGACCTTGTTATGGATCCTAATCTTGTAAAAGATCCTAAAAAATACAAAGACACAATGCGCGAACATGGTTATTTGTCGGAAGTTTGTGCCCTTTATGATGAATATAAAAAGATTTTGACTGGCATTAAAGACGCCAAAGAATTAATCACAAATGAAGATGACGTCGAAATGAAGGAAATGGCTCGCGAAGAATTGAAAGAACTCGAAGAAAAGCAGCCAAAACTTGAAGAAGAAATAAAACTCAAACTGGTTCCGCCGGATCCTCTTGATGAAAAAAATATTATCCTGGAAATTCGATCTGCAGCAGGTGGTGACGAAGCTTCGCTTTTTGTTCGTGATTTGTGGGAAATGTACACCCACCTGGCCGAACGCAAAGGTTGGAAAACAGAAACAATGGAAGCCCAGGAAACTGAAGTCGGAGGTTTTAACAAAATCGTCACTTCAATTTCGGGAAAATTTGTTTACGGAACTTTACGTTGGGAATCTGGCGTTCACAGGGTTCAGCGAGTTCCTCAGACAGAATCTCAGGGACGTTTGCAGACTTCTACTGCCACAGTTGCAGTTTTGCCAGAAGCCGAAGAAACCGAAATTGAAATTAAGCCGGGTGATGTTCGCGTTGATGTAATGCGTGCCGGGGGTCCTGGTGGACAGTGTGTAAATACAACTGACTCTGCCGTTCGTCTTACCCATATTCCGACAGGTCTTGTTGTAATTCAGCAGGACGAAAAATCTCAGATTAAAAACAAAGAAAAAGCTTTTCGTGTTTTGCGTGCCCGTCTTTTTGATTTGGAAGAAAGCAAAAAACAGGCAGAACGTTCTGCAGCCCGCTCGTCAATGGTAGGGTCTGGGGCTCGTTCCGAAAAAATCAGAACTTACAACTATCCTCAGGATCGTGTAACTGACCACCGCATTAATTACAGCCAGCACAATCTTCCTTCTTTTATGATGGGTGATATGGATGATATGCTTGATGCTCTGAATGTTTACGCAAAAGAAGAGCAGTTGAATGATGTTTCAACTTTGGAAAGTAACGCTTAGCCCAGATTTTACTTTTGGGGCATATTTTTTTGCATGACAATCGGGCAATTTAAAACTGACGCAATCAAAAAACTTAGGGCAAATTCGCCATCTCCAGAACTTGATATTCAAGTTTTGATGGAATTTGCCCTTAATTTTGATAAAACCCGACTTTTATTAAACCGCGACCAGGAACTTTCCTCCAAAACAGAAGCCTGGCTGGTAGATGCCGTAGAAAAACGCCTTACGGGGCTTCCGATTGCTTACATCACAGGTCACAAAGAGTTTTTTTCTTATGATTTTTTGGTGACCCCTGATGTTTTAATCCCAAAACCTGATACCGAAATTCTTGTGGAAAGGGCTTTGGACATCATAATCGGGAAAATGGAAGCAAATCCAAATCGGCTGCTTACCATTTGTGATATGTGTACAGGTTCTGGCTGTATCGGGCTTTCAGTTATGAAATCTCTGATTGAAGTTTATAAACTCCCTGTGGGGCAGCTGCCAAAATTTACACTTGTTGACATTTCGCCTGCCGCCCTGGAAATTGCCGAAAAAAATATAGCCCACCTGGGACTTCCACGAGATATGTTCAGGCTTGTCAGGTCTAATCTGTTTGAAGGATTTTCGGGAGGATGGCAGGCTGGGAAAAAATTGGCAGAAGATGAGGGGAATTTGACTTCTCAGACAAAATTGCTCGCCGAGGGTGGGAATTTTGCTAGAGAAGGTGAAGGTTTTGCCCCCTGGGGTGGGGATTTTGCCACTCGTGAAAACAAATTTCCCACCCGCTCCGGCTGGACTTTTGACCTGATCTTGACAAATCCTCCTTATATCCCCCACACCCTGGTAGACCAGCTGTTACAAGACGGTCGCAGTGAACCTCGGCTTGCCCTGGACGGTGACGTCACTCTGACCGGCGACCGTCCCTACTCGGCAGACGGCAGCCCAAAAGATGACGGCCTTGAAATCATCAGGAATCTGATTCCCCAGGCAAAAAGCCATTTGTCTCCGGGAGGCTGTATTTTAATGGAAACTGGCGAATATAACGCAAAAGCCGCAGCTTTGATTGGACAAAACTACGGCTTTTGCACAAAAATCCACACAGACCTGGAAGGCCAGTTCCGCGTGGTCGAAATGTTTTAATGGAACCTCTAAAAATTGCAATTTTTAGAGATGACCTTAAATCTCTGCACCCTTAGAAAAGAACACACTTATTCCTTCGTCCGGGAACTTTTTCTTAATCGCCGCAATTATTGCTTTGATTTTTTTTGCCCCTTCTGCGTTTGTATAGGCAAACAAAACGAAATTCATCTCCGGCCAGGTTGTATCCCCCAATTTTCGGGAAGTCATTCCACGACCGTGGGTATCCGGCAAAATCGTATATTGAATATCAGGCATTTCCTGTTCCAAAAGTTCAACTATATCATCTTGAACAGACTGGTTAGAAATAATCTCTGCCCTGTATTCATGACATTCTAAATCCATATTTTTATCGCTCCTTAAAAAGTCATCAAAAAGCAAGGGCTCGCAAGCCCCTGTCCCTGCTAATCTTATTTATCAGCTTCAGTTTTTTCTTCCTTGTAGTCAATCTGGATAGCCAGTTTCTGCTTTTTCTTCTGCTTCATTACAAGGCTGTACAAAACTGGAATTACAAGCAAAGTTACAAATGTACTTGAAAGCAGTCCACCTACAACCGCAACCGCAATCGGCTGAACCATAGAAGACTGACCTGTAGTTGCAAAACACATTGGAAGCATACCCAAAATTGTAGTCAAAGTTGTCATCAAAACAGGACGCAAACGGCTTACCCCAGCTTCGTGGCAAGCGGTTTTCATATCAACGCCACGACCAACCAGCAGGTTTGTATAGTCGACCAAAATAATACCGTTGTTTACAACAATTCCGACCAGCATGATAATTCCGACCATAGACATAATCGAAAGGGCCTGGTTAGTAATTTTATAAAGGAAGATTACACCAATAATCATAAACGGCATAGTTGCCAGGTTGATAAGAGGAGCCTTCCAGCTTTCGTAAGTTGCCGCCATAACTCCAAATACCAGAAGAATAGCCATAACGATAATCTTCATGTAAAGCTTCATCTGATCCATTGTATCTGCCCAGGAACCTTCGTAAGAAACTGTTACTGAATCGGGGATAATGAATGAATCACTGATTCCTTCTTTAATCTGATCTTCGACTACGTTAGCATTTATTTCGGTAAGAATTGAACATCTTACATGAATAATTCGGGTTTGATTTTCACGCGAAATTGAAACAGGTCCCAGACCTTTTTTGAGAGTTGCAAAGTTTGCAACGCTTACCATTCCGTTAGTTCCGCGAACATAAATTGTTTCCAGATCTTCAATTGTTTTGCGGTCTTCAGGTCGATAAGAAACAACTACATCGTAATCCTTTCCATTGTTTCGATAAACGCAAGCTGTTGTACCGTTGATAGCGTAGTTGATTTCCTTTGCAACAGTAGTAATATCAACCCCAAAATCATAAGCTCGCTGGCGGTCAATCACAACTTCAATCTGAGGAAGCCCTTTATCCATGCTGATAGAAGCTTCACCACAGTTTGCATTGTTGTTGATAACATCGGCAATCAAATCGGCAGTATCAAGGGCGGCATCCAAATCATCAGAACGGAGAACAATATCAATATCCGATCCCATCATCTGGCCTCGCATACCTTCTCTGAATGAGAATGTTGCCCCTGGAAATTCACTAAAATGTTTTCTGAGTTTTTGCTGCATAACTTGGGCAGAATCAATCTGCTGGTCAGTTTCTGGCAGGGTAATTTCGATAGATCCCTTGTTTGTAGAAGATGAACGCCCAGAAGAACCAATTGTAGTTGTGATATTTTTACAGCCCTGAAGTTCACTATTAACATAGTTTTCCATAGCAAGAACAACTTTTTTAGTTTCGTCAAAAGTTGTACCTACCGGCAGGGTGATATTGAGGGTAACAGAATCATCACTACCACCAGTCATCATAGAAATACGCATTGTAGGAATCATACCGCAGGCAACCAGAAGAATACAGACAGAAACTACAATCGTAATAAGTCGGTTATTTAAGCATGATTTCAGCAATTTTGAATAAAGATTTGTGATAACATCTATACACTTTTGGAAAGTACCGTAAATCCATTTTAAGACAGGATTTGTCACCGGCTTTTCGATTCTGTTTGTAAGTGGAAGAAATTTTCCGGCCAGAACAGGAACCAGGAAGATAGCAACCAGCAAAGAAGATACCAGGGCAATTACGATTGTAAAGATGATTCCCTGGAACATCTGTCCCATCATTCCCAAATCTTCAATAAAGAACAGGAAAGGAATAAATACACAAATTGTTGTGAGGTTGCCGGAAATTACGGACATGAGCATTTCCTGGCTGCCCAAAATTGCCGCAACTTTCGGCCGGGCACCACGTTGCCGGTAAGTGTAAATATTATCAATCATAACGATGGAAGCATCTACAACCATACCAAGACCAAGGATAAGGCCGGTCAAAGTCATCATATTGAGGGTGATTCCAAAAATACTCATCGCAAAAAGTGTGATAATCATAGAAAGCGGAATTGAAATTGCAATGATGATTGTAGATTTAAAGCTCTGCAAGAAAATCCAGAGGATTACAACCGCCAGAATAAG
Source organism: Treponemataceae bacterium (assembly GCA_963624615.1). Classification (GTDB taxonomy): domain Bacteria; phylum Spirochaetota; class Spirochaetia; order Treponematales; family Treponemataceae; genus Treponema_D. Next base: position 7,416 of record CAVFQN010000242.1, read on the forward strand.
ACCTTCAACCAAAGATTCAATCAAAGTGTTAATTGTTTCGCGGATTGATTCGGTATCATCAGAAATAATTTCAAGAGTAATGTCCGGGGGCAGATTTTCCTTTACCTGATCAAGTTTTTTATAAACAGCATTTGCAACTGTTACAGAGTTTGAACCAGACTGTTTTGTAATTCCGATATAAACACCTTTTTCACCATTGATATAACTTTCGCGGGATGTTTCTTCGTAACCAAGGTAGGCTCTACCTACATCTCTAAGTTTTACATTGTAGCCGTTTACTGTAGAAATAACCGTATCATTAATTTCGTCAAGGCTGGTGTATTCACCGGTTGTACGAACAATGTAGTTTTTTGTACCTTCCTGGATTTTACCGCCACCAAGTTCAAGATTTTGCTTGGCAAGGGCGGCTGTAATTGTCGGAATGGTATAACCATAAGCCTGCATACGGTTGGCATCAAGTTCAATATTTACCTGGGCAGTTCGACCACCCATTACATCGGCTTCAGCAACTCCGTCAGCCTGCTCCAAAATATCGGTGATTGTATTCTCGGCTATCTGTTTGATGTCGTCTACAGAACGGTTACCGCGAACCAAAATACGCATAATCGGCATAGAATCAGAACTAAAGCGCATAATACTTGGTGAACTTGCGCCATCAGGCAAAGACCTGGAAACCCGGTCAAGTTTATCACGAACATCATTTATGACAGAATCCAAATCCGTTCCATAGTCAAATTCAAGTTCAACCATTGAAGAACCTTCGCTGGAAGTGGAAGAAAGATTTTTCAAACCATTTACACTGACTACGGCACTTTCAATAGTTTTTGTGACAGTTTTTTCTACCGACTCAGGACCTGCATTGGTATAAGTCGTCATAATCATCAAAACAGGATTTTCTGTATCTGGAAAAAGTGCGATGGCAACTTTACTAAAGGTAAAAATTCCAAGCATTCCCAGCAATGCAAATATAATTAAGATAAGGATCGGGTGATCCATTGTTTTTCTAGAAAGACTCATTTATGCTCCTGACTAATTTTTAGAAATATCCTTGACTTTTGCACCGTCATACAAAGTAAGCATACCTTCTACAACAACTCTTTCACCAACATTTACACCAGATAAAATCTGATAGTAACCATCAACGTTTTTACCAAGAGTAACTTCCCGCTTAGAAACGGTTTCGCCATCATCATTTACAACATACAGATAGTATTTATCAGCATTGTTGACCAGAGCGTCCTGCGAAATTGCGATTTCGTTTTTGTAAACTGCCGTATAAAGTTTTACTTTCGCAAACATTCCGGCATTTACCCGAGAATCTTTTTTATCAAAATTGAGAATAACTTCTTTTGTGCGGGTTGCAGAATCTACAACGGGAGAAATGCGGACTACAGATGCTATAAATTTAACATCCGGGTAGGCTTCCAAAGTGATTTCGGCTTTTTCGCCAATATCCAAATCTGCCACATAGCGTTCCGGGATTTTTGCAGTAACCTGCAGGTTATCAATATCACCAATTTTTGTGATTACAGAACTTACGGTAACTTTTTGACCTGGCTTTACAGGGCTTATCAAAATGCTGCCGTCAATTGGAGCTGTTACAGGAGATTTTGCATAATTGCTGCCTGGTTCAGAAGGGTCAATGTAAGCAATCACATCACCGGCTTTTACCTGAGACCCAAGGGAAACAGTAACTTCTACAACTTTTCCTCCGATTGAAGGGAAAACTTCGATTGAAGATTGAGTTTCAACTTCACCATTTGTAGTTACAAAGTCATTCAAATCAGTGAGTTCAGCTTTTACAGTTCTAACAGAAGTGACACTTGCACTTGCAGAGCCAAATCCCCCCATTCCGCCTGGACCACCAGCCCCACCAGGGCCACCTTTTCCGCCACCAGGCATCCCACCAGGACCGCCGGCAGCTCCTGCAGATTTTGTACCATTTATCAGCATGATACAAATAATTGTCACAACAAGGACAATCCCTATAATCAAAATTGTAAGACCTTTTTTCTTTGATTTTTGAGTTGTTTCTTTTTCGCTCATCGTTATCTCCTATAAAAACTATCGTACCTATTTAGGGCAAAGTAACCTCTAAAAATTGCAATTTTTAGAGGTTCTCTTTATTATTCAAAGTTCCAAAATCAATTCCTAAAGTGTTTTCCAAGTCAAGAATTGCCGAAATTATCGTATAACGCTGATTTTGAACGTTATATTTTGCCTGATAAAGATTTACTTCCGCATTTTGCAAAGTAAGCAAATCCGAAGAACCTGCGTTGTATGACGTTTTTGTCATGTCGTAAGTTTTTTGCATTAGCTCAACATTTTTTTCGTAAAGTTCAAGCTGGGTTAAAGCCTGATCTATCGTATTAATGCTGCTGCGAACAGAAATCATTGTAGAAGTTTTTGTCTGTTCAAGATTTTGCTTTAATTTTTCCAAAGATTCTTTTTGTGATTCAATACTCAAAGAACCAGAAGACCAAGGTAAATATCCGTCCAAAGGAATGCGAACTGTTGCCGAATATGAAAGTGACAAAGTTTGATCGCTGGAAGGATTTAGCCCCGAACCCGTAGAAGCATTTGCCGAAAGGGAAAGTGAAGGCCCCCAAGCTGAAAATTTTGTGGCAGCCAGGTTGTTTTCCGCAATTTCTATGTTTTTTAATGCAGATTTTATAGCTGGAACATTTTCTAAACCAGGATTTTTTTCCACTTCATTATCAGAAGGCAAAACATCTTTTAAAGCTTCTTCCAGATTTCCGGTAAGTTCGATTTTATCGCTCAGTTTAACGCCCAAAACTTCCTTAAAAGAATCCAGATTTGATTCATAAGTTGTTTTTAGATTTTCGATTGTAGGGATTTTGCTCTCGTAATTGTACTGGGAAGTCAAAAGATTTAATTCAGAAAGACGGCCCTGATTGTATTTTGAAAGATTTGCCTTGTAGGTTTCGGCTGCAGAATCCAGACTTTTTTGCTGGAGTTCCAGGTTTTCGTTAAAATACAAAAGCTGATAAAAAGTCTTACGAACAGAAAGTTCAATTTTTCGCTTTGTTTCTTCATAAGTCATCTGCCCCTGTTCATAAGCAAGTTTTGCAGATTTTACGCTAGTGGCAATTGAAGGGGAAAGAGAAAAACTCAGAGAGCCAGATGCCGACCAGGACAAATTTGATTGAGAGTCAGAAAAAGTTTCCAATTTTCCAGACTGGCTGCCATTAAGTCCTCCACTCAGACTGATTGAAGGGCTAACACTGTTCCAGGAGTATTTGCTTTTTGTCTCCAGGAGATCCAAGTCCATCTTGCTTTGTTTGATTGAAATATTATTTTCCAAAGCCAAAGAAACTGCATCTTCTACAGTAAGAACCTGAATTTCAGATTTTTTATCAGATAAATCTTCAGACTGTGAAAAACAAAAAAAAGCAGACGTTAAAAGCAAAATGCTTGCAATTAAATTTTTTTTCATCACTCTATTCCTTATTTTTTTGTGGGAGGTGGGATTTCAAATCCGTTCTCATAAAAATAACATTTTTACTTGCTAAAAATTACTATATCATCGGAGAATTTGTTGTTATATTTATGTGAGTGAGGTAACGTCGTGAGTTCTGAATATATTTTTAAGGCAGCGGAAAACCTGCCCGACCAGTTAATAAAAGAATTTTTTACGATAAATAATAATTACACAGATGATGATAAAAGTCGGATTTTAAAAGCCTGGACTCTGCTTTTGGAAAAAACGGCCGGAATTTTGCGCCCCTGTGGCAAGCCCTACTATATGCACCCCCTCCGGGTCGCAAATATTCTTGCCCAGAACCGGCTTGACTCCGACACCATTGTTGCCGCCATCCTCCACCCTATCCATAAATTTGGAGTAACGCCAGAACAAATTCAAAAAGATTTTGGCGAAAATGTTTCAAAAATCCTCATAACCACAAACAAAATTATTGCCCTGCCGATGAATGCAAAAAACCTCAAAGAATCGGACGCAATCAGAAAAATGCTTTTTGCTATGTGTGATGATGCCAGAGTAATTTTACTCACAATGTCTGACCGCCTGGACAGAATCAGAAATATCAAAAGTCTGAAACCTGAGCAGCAGAGAGCCCTGGCAGAAGCCGTTATAGAAATTTGGGCACCGCTTGCAGACCGCCTCGGAATGCAAAAAGAAAAAAATGAATTTGAAGATTTGAGCCTAAAATACGCAAATCCCAAAGTTTATACACAGATTGAAGCGATTGTTGCCCAGTCCCAGGAAGAAAGAGCCGCTTACCTTGAAAAAGCTGTAAACAGCATTTATAAATCGGCAGCGAAAATGGGACTTGAAATCACAATCACCAGTCGGGCAAAACACTTTTATTCAATTTATCAAAAAATGCGAAAACGTAACAAAGAAGCCAGCCAGCTTTATGATTTGCTGGCCCTCCGCATTTTGTGCAAGAGTCCGGCTGAATGTTATACCCTGGTGGGAATTGTCCACAGCCTTTGGAAGCCAATGGACGGTCGTTTTAAAGATTACATTGCTATGCCAAAATCAAACGGCTACCAGTCCCTGCACACAACAGTTATTTGCGAAGGCAAGCCTCTGGAAATCCAAATCAGAACTTACGAAATGCACAACCTGGCAGAACACGGAATTGCCTCCCACTGGCTGTATAAAAAAGGAACAAACCACGACCTGGTAGAAGCAGATAAACTGGATATTTTCAACAAATTGCAGAAGTTCAAGGAAAACGCCCTGACAGACGAAGCCACATTCAACACTCTCAAAAATGAACTTTTGGGCGACGAAATTTATGTTTTTACCCCAAAAGGTGATGTGCGAAAACTGCCGGCAGGAGCCACCGCCATTGATTTTGCCTACTCCATTCATTCGGCCATTGGTGAAAAAGTGATTGCCGCCAAGGCGGATGGAAAAATCATTCCACTTTCAAAACCTCTGGAAAACACCCAGATTATCGAAGTAATTACAAATCCTCAGGCCCACCCGACCGAAGCCCAGCTCAAACTGGTAAAAACAACAAAAGCCCACCAGAAAATTCATTCCTGGCTCATGGCAAATGACCCGACATTCAGCGAAAGGCTTTTGGCCCAAAAAGAAGCAGAATTGGCTTCGCAACAGCAGCTCCTTGAAGCAGAAGGACTTGCCCCGGAATTAAACAAAAAACGCCGTCCAAAATCTGGCAAAAAAAATACACAATCCCAAGTTCGCAGTCCAAAACCGGTTCTTGTTCAGGGAGATAAAAACGTTCTCTACAATCTGGCCCAGTGCTGCCATCCTTGTTATCCGGATTTAATTGCAGGATATGTAACAAGGTCCAAAGGCGTTACAATTCACAGGGCAGACTGTCTGACATATTTGCGGATTCCAAATAAAGGGCCTAGAACTGTGGAAGTTGCCTGGGATACCAGTGGGGATT
>CAVFQN010000243.1:0-2208 GCA_963624615.1 Treponemataceae bacterium
CGGCCTTAACTTTTTTTTGCAAATGCAACATTTTTAAATTGTTCTTAAATCATTTTGAAATATTTTTTAAATTATTTTTAATTGATTTTTACATGATTTTTAAATCCACTTTTTTACTCTAATTTCAAATCTCCATCCTTTATCCAGCCGATTTTTCTGAATAAAAGCCCCAATGCCCAGCACAAAATTGCCGGTAAAACAAAGCAAATTAAAACAAGCCCCAGCCAGTCAAAAACCGTTGGCGAAATAGTCACCGCCCCATGCCCAACAGCAACTTCGCTCGGTTCAAACCAACCAGTGATAACCCCAATCTGGCCAACCAAACCGCAGGTTCCCATACCAGAACTAACAGCCGCCCCGTTCATTTCCATTTTAAATAAACAGGTTGCAATCGGTCCCGTAATCACCGAAGTAATACAAGCCGGCAGCCAGACCTTTGGATTTTTGATGATATTTGGCATCTGCAACATGGAAGTTCCCAAACCCTGAGAAAGAATTCCCCCCCAGCGATTTTCACGAAAAGAAAGAACCGCAAATCCAACCATCTGGGCACAACAGCCAGCCACTGCAGCCCCACCAGCAAGACCAGTAAGGCCAAAAGCAGCACAAATTGCAGCAGACGAAATTGGCAGGGTAAGGGCAACTCCCACAACGAGCGAAACCAAAATCCCCATCCAGAAAGGATGAAGTTTTGTAGCCCAAATCAAAAATTTTCCGACACTACTAGCTGCAATCCCGATATATTTTGCAGTCAAAAGAGTAAGCAAAACCCCTGCCAAAATCGTAACAGCCGGAGTTACAATTATATCTACCTTAGTTTTTTTACTGACAAGCCGGCCAGCTTCCGCCGCCACAATCGCAATAATCAAAACCGCCAGAGGTCCGCCAGCCCCGCCAGTAACATTCGCCGCAGAACCAACCGCAGCCAGACTAAACAAAACCAGAGCCGAAACACCCATGGCAGAACCAATTCCAATCGCCATAGCCGCCCCAACCACATGAGAATCGCAGGCAAAATTACCAGCCGAAACTAAAAACTGGAAAACCGCATTATCCCCCAGCCTCAAAAGCTGCTGGCCCAAAGTTTTAATGATAGTTCCAATCAGCAGCGACGCAAACAATCCCTGAGCCATACCCGACATAGCGTCAATACAATAACGCTTTACATACTTGTTCATACAGATACCCCGAACAGTAAAATTTTGTGAGAAAATAAAAATTTTGAAGATAGTAAATTACTCGAAGATGTTGATACGCGGTGCACCGTGGTGTCATCCGGTAGGGCAGGACTCTATGGACTCTGTTTGTTTGTTCATCTCAAACGTAAAATCTGTCTAAAAGTTATCAAAAAAGTGCAGAAAAAGCAAGTTAAAGGATTTTATGATTTTAAGGAGCTTCCCCCGCCGCCTTTGGCGTCGGGGTCGGGCTACTCCAGGTTCCGCTGCCGCTTCATTCCTCCGTTCCGTTCGGGCTTCGCCCTCTCTCCACTTCGGAACGGCTACGCCGCCTTGCGTATCCCTAAGCCGAGACAAGACCTGAATAAAATCCCCAGTTCTCAAAAAAATCTTTTTTTTCAAAAAAAATTCATTTTTTCTCCAAATTTTTGGTAAAAAACGCATTTTGCGTCAATTACTATGGTAAGGGAATTTTCCCTGAAAAATTACACTACAGGAGGGCGTGAAATGCCTGAAAAGAAAAGACTTTCCCCTGCAGAAAGATGGGAACGATTAACTTTTGCGGATGACTTTATCTTCTGCAGAGTTCTAGAAAAGAATTTAGACGTTACAAAAGAAATCCTGGAACTCCTGCTGGATATTCAAATCGACAGAGTAGAACTGTCATCAGCTCAAAAAGACTGCAAGACAGACTACCTTAACAAGGGAGCCCGCTTTGACGTTTACGTCAAAGACGGCAGCGGCCGCTGCTTTGACATCGAAATCCAGACATCACATTTAACTGGCTTAGCAAAACGGGCTCGCTACTACCAGGGAGTCATGGACGTAGATAATTTGATGGCTGGTGAGGATTACAAAGAGTTGAAAGATTCGTATGTAATTTTTCTGTGCCTGGGCGATCCCTTAGGTCTGGGCCTGCCAGTTTACACAATCCGCAACCGGATAGACGAAGCACCTGGCGAAGTGGTAGATGACGGAAGACTTTCTGTCTTTTACAACGCAAAACTCTATGCTAAAATGAAGTCAGAAAAAC
>CAVFQN010000244.1:0-2175 GCA_963624615.1 Treponemataceae bacterium
AATTGATGTGGACGAATTAACTTATCTTTTTAAAGACCTCGATTTTTCAAAATTTTTAGGAGGGGAGGATGATGAAGAAGATTCTTCTATCCAGAAAAATCTGCCTGGCAATATCAAACTAAAAAATCTTGATTTTTCTTATGATAAGGAGCCTGTAAAATTTGTTCTTAACGTAAAATCTGTAATCATAAATAATAATGCCCGAAAAAAAATTCTTGAACTTCAATTTGATTCAAATTTAGCAGCCAAAATCAAATCATACAAAAACGAAATTACTTCAAAAGTGGAATTTGACGGAACTTTGACCCCAAACCTGAATAATTCCCAGTTAAATGTAAAAATTTCCAACCTCACCGACGGAAATGCTCGCTTGAATAAATTAAATCTTCATGTTGGCTATAACGATTCTGTTTTTGACATTCACACAATCCAGGCGGTAAATCCTTTGTCTGTGGGGGCAACTTTCAACCTCCTTACGGGCGACCTTTCCGCCCAGATAAAAAGCAGCAATTTGTCGCCGGTTTCCATTTTGACCGTAAATTCTCATCAAAAAGAACTAAAAAAATTCAAAAATATGACTGTCGATACAGACACAATTTTGGTCTGCAATTTGAATGAAAAATTTTTGAATTTTAATTCAAATACTAAAGCCCATGTTCCAGCCGAAGTTTTCCCTGAAGGATTTGATCTGGTCTTTGACATTTCCGGCGACCAGACTTCCTGTGATTTGCACCAGTTTGAAATTTCCGGCAAAAAGATTTCTGCTTCTGCTGATTTAAGCCTTGTTTACGCTACAAAACAGTTGTCCGGCTTTATCGGTCTTCCATATTTTGTCATGGCTAACGACAAGACTATTTCTACAGAAATTTACATAGATTCTTTGGACCAGGGCTTTATGGCTTTTTCTCCCCAGCTTTTTATTGGTGATAAATCCCTTACCGCCCTGCAATTTACTCTTTTGCCCCAGCCAGATTCTTATGATTTTACTTTTGAATCTTATGATTATGCCCACACCGATTCTTATGAGCCGGGCCAGCTTTCTTTTACCGGCTCTTATCTGACAAAATCAAATTATCTGCAGGCAAATATTTCTGTAAACTCTATTTATTGTGATAGTTTGGCAGGTTTTGCCGCCCAATTTTTAAATACCGATACTTCATCAGCAATCCAGAAATTTTCAGATAAACTCGCCCCATATATGCTTTCTGGGGATATTTACGCTTCCACTGATTTAACCTCTGTTTCTTACAACGTGCCTTACATTCTTGCTGCCAATACCCAGGCCGATAACCAGGTTTTGATGCTTTCACTCAACGGTTCTGAACAAAATATTCAGATTGACCAGTTTTCCCTTGTTTACGGCAAATACGCCTGCCAGGCTTCTGGAACTCTGGACAGGTCTTTAGATTCTTCTGATATGTTTTTTACACTTGATTTGAATTCCGGCTCAATTCCTTATCGTTTTTCTGGCTCTGTCATGCCGGAAGTAGTGACTGTCACAGGAGATTACGGCACCGATTTTGAATTCCGCTTTAATCAAAATAAAAATTTTGATGGACATTTTATCTTAAAATCCCTGCCTGTAGCCATGGGAAAAAATTCTATCATTTTTACGACAGATTCTGCTTTCCATTATGATAGTGAAAACGGCCCCCAGGTGCAGATTTCTAATTTTGAAGCCGAACTTGCAGATTCCAGTCTTTCAGTCAGCCCAAAACTTGTTTTTTCGGGCAATATGACAAAATATGGAGCACAAATTAATTCTCTTGCCTATTCTGATTTGTATTCTGCCCTGAACGGTACGGCCGATTTGATGATAAACATAAATGAGGGGCTTTTTGATTCTGTCGGCCTTATGCTGAATGTAAAAAATCCTCTTTCCGATGAAAGCATCATTTTGGATGGCAATATTTCCAATCCTTACCACCTGCCATTTACCCGCGAAAATATCATGAAGTCTATTTTTATAAATATGCAGCTTCAGTTGAATTCTTTCGGGCTCAACCGTTTTGGTCTTATGCAAAATGAGGCAAACAGGCTTTCAGCCACTTTGTATACTTCGGGGACAATCGAACATCCTTATGTTTCTTTAAATGTCCAGGATTCTTCGATTTTAATTTCATCAGAATTTTTAAATATTACCGGCAGCATGGTTTTGGAAGAGCGGGATTTGGA
>CAVFQN010000245.1:0-3201 GCA_963624615.1 Treponemataceae bacterium
ATAATATTGAATATTCAGGTTAAAGTCCATGAAGAAATTTTTTGCCTGCTTTTTGATTCTTGCAGTCTTTTTTATTTTTATTTTTTGCTTAGGCTGGACTCAGTTCAGATTAAAGCCTGATATGGTTGGCGTCGTGATTTCAAAAACAAACGGAATTGCCGAAAAACCTGTTTTAAATGGAGAATTTTCCTGGTACTGGCAGTTTTTGCTTCCAACAAATGCAAAACTCAAAACTTTTTCAATCAAGCCAGTCAATGTCGAAAAAAGTGTAAAAGGGCAGCTTCCATCCGGCCAGGTTTATACATCTATTTTTTCAGGATCCGATACTTTTGATTATGATTTTACTTTTTCCATTTCGGTCACCCTTGGCCCAGACCACATAATTTCACTTTTAAAAGAAAATGTGATTTCTGATGATAATGATTTGACTGAATATTTAAATAAAGCTGCTGATACAATCGCCCAACTGGCGGTCGATTTTTATTTGAAAAAAGCCCAGGATAATCCTTCTTTCAGGCCGGAATCTGTTCGCCGGGAAGATTTACTCCGGGCAATTCAACTTTATAAGGATTTTCCCGAAGTTGACCTTCTGGCTTTTGCGGTAAAGGAATCTAAAATCCCAGATTATAAACTTTATCAAAAACTTCAAAATCAATTTTTGACCAGCCAGGCGGATAGTCTGACAGTGACGGAAAATTATTTAGAAACGAAAAATCCTTTATCAGAAAATCCTGATGAAAAATCTGCTGAAAAAAATGAGGGAAATTAAAATGAAACTTTGGTTTGTAAGTATGGAATGTGCAAATATTGCCGAAGCGGGTGGGGTAAAAAATGTTACATTTTCTTTGTGCAAAGAATTTTCGCTCCTAATGCACGAAGTTACCCTTTTTATCCCGGTTTTTAAATGCAATTCCTGGGATTTTCTAAAAGACATAAAGCAGAATTTTGCCCAGGCGGATATTTTTCTCTGCGGAAAAAATGAAAAGGTAAGTTATACAAAAGCTATTTGCAGCCAGGGGGATTTTAACGTAGTTCTTATAAATCATCCTTCTTTTGCAGAAAAAGAGGCGGTTTATACTTACACCGACCATGAACAAAAATTAAATCCAGACCATAAAAAAGGGGAAGGCCACCAGGATTCCCTTTTCCTTGATGTGCTTTTTCAAAAATCTGTCTGCCAGTATTTAAATCTTTTGCCAGAAAAAAATCTTCCGCAGATTATTCACTGCCAGGACGCTTCTATCGCCATTTTGCCAGCCTTCCTTGCTCAGACAAAATTTTCCAGTCAGATAAAATCCCTTGTCACAATTCACAATGCAGGACCTTTTTATCATCATGATTTTTCAAGTCTGGGAGAAGCTGCCTGGTACACAAATTTGCCTGTCGACCTGCTGGCAAAGGCCCAAAATCCTCAGAATAATAATCACGTCGAACCCTTTTTAATCGCCTCTTACTCTGGAGCTGCCCTTACAACCGTTTCCGAAGTTTATGCTGATGAATTGAAAGACCCAGCCAATTCTGATGTAACAGATGGCCTTTCGACCATTTTTTATGAAAAAAAAATACATATAAAGGGAATTACAAACGGTTTTGATTACGAAAGATACGATCCCGAAAATAAAGAAGCATCAAAACTGCCATTTGCTTTTTCGCCAGCAAATGGAGATTTGCAGGGAAAATTTGAATGCCGTAAATTTTTTATCCAAAAAATTGTAAATTCTGATGATTTTGATACTAATGGCATAAAAAAATACGGAAAAATTTCCTCGAATGATGGAATTTTTATTGCCTACCATGGGCGGGTAACCAGCCAGAAAGGAATTTCGGTTTTAACACAGGCAATTCCAGCCATTTTAAGCAATTTTCCAAATGTAAAATTTGTAGTCGCCGGCCAGGGCGAAAGAAGGCTGGAAGATGAAATCATTAGTCTTACAGAAAAATATCCTGGAAAAATCACCTTTATGAACGGCTACAATCAGGCTGTTGTCAGAATGGTTACCGCCATTTGTGATTTTATTGTCCTGCCAAGTTTTTTTGAACCTTGCGGCCTGGAAGATTTTATTGCCCAGACTTATGGAACCCTGCCAATCGCCCACAGAACTGGCGGGTTAAATAAAATTTTAGACCAGAAGACAGGTTTTCTTTATGATGAAAATACAAGCCAGGCCCTGGTTGCAAAAATTTCCCAGGTCATCACAATAAAAATGCTCAAACCTGCAAAAATCAACCAGATGGTAAAATTTGCCGGAAAATACATAAGAAAAAAATACCTCTGGAAAACTGTAATCGAAAAAAAATATTTGCAATTTTTCAAAGAAATTTTGAAAAAAAGGTAAAACTGCTATTGACTCTTTTGTTTCAAGAGTATAATATAAAAACCGTTCGACACAAAAAACGAACAAACCTGATAAATGCTGCCTTAGCTCAGCTGGTAGAGCACGTGATTTGTAATCTCGGGGTCGTGGGTCCAAATCCTACAGGCAGCTTTTTTTATGGGGAGTTTCTAGAGTGGTCAAATAGGACAGACTGTAAATCTGTTGGCTTTCGCCTTCTGAGGTTCGAATCCTCAACTCCCCACTTACAAGAGTTAGTTAATAGCTAGCTCTTTTTTTTTGCCTGAATTTTTTTTAAGGTAATTCTTTTAGAGCTTCTTTGGAGTTTCTTAGTAGACAATTTTTTTTGTATGGTTTAAATTGATTGTTACAAAAAGAGGGGAATTGTGAAAATTCATTTTTGGGGTGTAAGAGGTTCTTTACCAGCTCCACTATCACCACAGCAAGTTCAATCCAAAATTATGGCTGCAATTCAGCGGGTTTCTCCTGCCGATTTGGAATCTGCCGAAAGCCGGGCAAAATTTGTTTCAAGTCTTCCGTCCTGGATTTTTGGAACTACGGGCGGAAATACAGCCTGTGTAGAAGTTCTGCATAATGATACCCATATTTTGCTGGATACAGGAAGTGGAGTCAGGGTACTTGGAAAAGAACGAAAATGTCCGGAAAAATATCACATACTTTATTCACATTTCCACTGGGATCATATAAACGGTTTTCCTTTTTTTGACCATGCCTTTAATCCTAATGTTACTTTTGAAATATATTCCCATTGGCCAGATGCCGAAAAATATTTTAGAGGCCAGATGGTAGAACCTTACAGTCCGCCGTCGGTTCCTAAATCAGTTTCGCCAAAAATAAATTTTCATAC
>CAVFQN010000246.1:0-8494 GCA_963624615.1 Treponemataceae bacterium
TCTTTAATCTGTTCGATTATGTCATTTGCATGACTGTCAGATTTAGCAAAGAAAAGCGTCTTTGGAATATAATTCCAGTCAGGAAAACGCTCTGGATAAAGTGATTTATAAATTGATTCTTTATAAGCTTCAACCACTTTTTTGATTTCAGTTTTATTTACAACTGAACGATCAAGTTGAGTTGTGGTGTATTGCTGTTCATCAGCATTAGAAACAACTTCTTTTTTTCCTGTGAGTTTTGACTGTTTATAAACTTTTTCGTTCTCTGCAATTGTTCCGCCCTTTTCTGAAACCCGAGTTTTAATACGATAAACTCGTGGAGGAACATTTACTCCATCGCGTACTGAATCTTCAAAAGTATAATTTGCAACAAAATTGCTATTAAAGAATGCCTCTGCTTCTGGTGTTGGTGTGGCTGTAAGACCAATAATTTTTGCAGAATTAAAATATTTAAGAACCTGCTGCCATTTTCCATAAATTGAACGGTGACATTCATCAATAACTATAAGATCAAAGAAATCTGATGGCAAAAGAAGATTTCCATCAAGTTTGACTTCATCTTCTGTTTCTGCATCGTAAAGTGCATCTGCATAATCAGATTCATCATCATCATTCTCTGTTGTAAGGGTCTGGCCTGTAATTGCAGAGAATAATCGCTGAATTGTAGAAATGACAACTTTTGCTTTTTGCAACTTCTTTGGATCTAAAACTTTCTTCTTTGATTTATTTTGTTCAGAATTCTCATCTGTCTTTTTGGACTCATCTTCGTCATCACTTAAACATTTTTCGTTTAATCTCATGACTGTGTAGATAGAATTAAAAACTTCACCGCTTTCTGTCAGTTTATATGTTGTAAATTCACCTTCAGCCTGTTTTCCAAGATTATTGCGGTCTACAAGGAAAAGGACTCTGCGAACTGATGTGTAAGTAAGGAAACGATATGTAAATGTACAGGCTGTAAAAGTTTTACCGGCACCTGTTGCTAAAGAAATAAGTGCTTTATTTTCATCATGCTTAAATGAGAGTTCCAGATTTCTGATTGCATCAAACTGACACTGGCGAAGACCTTTTTCTCCAACAGGAGGAAGAGCCGGTAAAGCAGCATATTCTGATTTTATATCTGCCATCTGAACCAGTTCTTTTGGAGTTTTCATTTTTTTGAGTTCGATGTAAGTTGCATCTTCTTCCCGCATATCACGGAAAAGTAAAGTTTCACCGTTAGAAAGGAATACAAATGGAAGAGGGTTAGCCCAAGTCTGATACCAGTCAGGAAGACTCTTTGTGTAATTCTGAGCCTGTTCTGCAACTTCAACAGAAAGATTGTTTTCTGCCCGTTTTGCTTCAAGAACACCGATGGCTTTACCACCAACAAAAAGAAGATAATCAGCTTCAAGATTGCCAGTCAAAAGCGCTTCAGTGATAGCACAGCCATTATAAATATCAGAATATTCATTTCTGGAAATAATATCCCATCCTGATATCTTGAGCATTTCATCAATTTTTTGTCTGCTTTTTTGTTCTGGAAGAAGATTTTCATCCATTCTTTATTCTCCAAAGAAAACTTTAACTTTCAGTATAGCATGAAAAAAGGGTATTTTATAGGCTACACTTTAATATGGAAGATATTTATTTCCTTTCACCCATAACCCAGCAATATCCATTTACGAAATCACCGTCTTTTAGTTCAGCATTCTTTTCATTTTTTGGTGCAATTACAGGAAGATAAATCTTTTCTTCCCTTTCTCCGCCTGGAATATTGATTTCAAAACTATGAAAATCCTTATTGTTCCAGCGATATTCTTTTACATTTCGAACTGTATCTGCATATTCAGCATCTTCAATGTAAACCGGATCCTGCTGCATCAATGAATAGGCGTACTGTATCTCATTTTGAATAATTTTTGCTGAATAGGCCAAAGCTGAGAGTTTGAAGGTATAGTTTTCTCCAATTTTGTAAGAGTCCTTAAATTTTGCATAATTCGAATCAAAGAAAAGGATTTCAAATCCACAAGCTGTAACTCCGGTAAGAATTGCTTCAACATTGTTTTTCCATTCTTCTATATGAGTAATGGTCAATGAAACTTCTACACCGTTCTGAATTACAGGGAACATATCAATTTTATAAAACCTCTTATCTGCAGGAGACTTTACATATATTCCCCTTACAGCAATTATTGGATTCTCAGAATCTTTATCAAAAGGCTGAACCTGCTGGCGCTGGATGAAGGTTGCTTCTCCCAAATCATCAAGGGAAGTTTTCAGTTTCTTTTCTGAGATCATTTTTCCCTGATCAAGATGAACAAGAATATTTGAATATTCCTTATATTTATTTAGAATGACAGCCCATCTGTCTCCATGTGCCTGAGTTCCTGCAGGTTCATCTTCCTCCTCATCATCCTTATCTATCCAGAATGAATCGTCGTATTTGAATTCTTCTAATTTTGTATTGTCCCAGAGTTTCTTTTCTACAAGGATAGATTCCATTTTTGAAAGAAGTTTTTCTGCAGTAGCACTATCAACAAGTTCACCAGAATGACCGCCATGCCAGTTTATCTGAGAAAACTCCGATTCAAATAATTCTGCCGGAAGTTGTGCATTATGTTCTGTCTCAAAGACATCAAAGATATTCATATCTGCATAATAAACTTTAGTTCCATCCCGTCTCCAGCTTCGACCACTGTAAGGCATGGAAATAAACTTGCCGATTTTTGCAATTCCATCATTTTCTGTACCAACCTGAAGCAAAATATACATGTCTCCAGGTTTTACTTTTTTCCATTCATATACAGACCAGTTTGTATTTTGAAAATAATGGCCAGAACGCTTATCATTCAGGACTTTGTTATGCCGTTTCATTGTGTAAGATGAAATATTTGGATTCCATCTTAAGATATAAAGATTAAAAATGGCTTTCTCAAGAATTATTGTTTTACTGTTCGAAGGATTAGAAAGAGAGATAACTTCACGTCCGCAGTCATATTTTTTGTTTCTGTCCTGAATGATGTATGGATTTAAGGTGATTTTGTAATTGTTGTCTATGTTTTGAAGAGTTACATCATAATAGTCAGACCACAAATCACCTTTCTGAAAAATAATACGCTTTGATTCAAATTCAATGATAATTGCTGCTTCAGTAACTAAGGTTTTATCTTCTTTTTCATCCCAGACATGATAAGAATCCTGAACAATCATGATGTCACTAATCGTTTCATTTATTTCCAGATTTTGGCTGTCATCCTCTTCATCATCTGGTGTGTCAGCAGAAAATGTTACAAATTCCTCATTCCAATCATAATGATTTTTATCTTCTGCACTGAAAAATGGAATTGTATGTTCCCAGATAGAAATTTGAAAGTTTTCGTTATTTTCCAGATAAAAAATAGGGTTATTGTACAGAGGAAAATTAGAACTGTGATTTAATGAAAAAAAGTTTACAGAGTCATCAACACTGATATATTTAAGTTTTTTGCCAATAAAAGATTTAAGATACTCTTTTTCACATTCTGGTAATGTAAGATCCATTTTTCTCATAAACACACCTCTTGTCTTATTTTATAACGGATTTCTCCGATTTTGAAATATTGTACAACAGGAGGTGTGTCATAGAATGACACTGTGATTTTTTGGAGCACATCAAAATGATTATTTAATAACTCATCCCTCTCTCCCGTCTTTCCATCACCCTCTGAATCTCCACACCTTTCGGAAACTGTCTGTACCATCCGCTGGTATTGTTCATCCATTCGCCAAGATTTCCGTAACCGTTCAGCTTCATGATTGCAGCAATCTTTTCCAGCTGATCCGGTTTTGCCTGTTCCAGCATTTCGTTGATTTCCTTAACTCCAAACTGATGATGAAGGTTATAGTTCCTGTAAAAGTTATATCCGTTCAGTTCCCGGTCCAGACTTTTGATTTGACCGTCTTTTGTTTCCTGAAGATTCTTCATATCCTGTGCATGAGCTGCCACCACATGCTGAACAATCTTTGCAAACACATCCGGATCATAGGCACGGCGGGCACGCTTGCAGTCTTCTTCCACAGTCTTGTCAAACTTTTCCATCAGCGGAATCAGTTCTTCCCATTCTGCAACTTTTTCCATAACTCCAAGATTGGCAGCTGTCAGCTGTGCCATGAACTGATAAGCCTCATTCCGCCACTTATCCATTTCAGCCTGATACTGCTTCAGGCTTTTACCAACCTGATTCTTAGGTTTCGGAGCATCTTCAATTTCTAGTCCATGACTTCTTGCAATCTTGATCCACTGTTCACGGCAGATTTTATCAAAGGTGATTTTCGGATTGTTTTTCTGGCTGATTTTCTTTTCGGGATAAGGCTGCTGGATTCCGGCTTTTAAAAGCGAATTGGTCTGGTCTGTTGTCACAAGTCCTGTTTCCGGATCCTTATACGACCAGGCTTTCCTTAGGTGGAAATGGGGTGCTCCCTGTTCATCTACATGCATCGCCCAGTTCAGAATGAAAAAGGGTTTTCCGTGTTCTTCGTTCCACTGATTCAGCCATTCGATATATTCCTTGAAGCAGGTAAAGGAAGTTTCTTCGTCAGGAGCTTTTTCCATTTTGCCGATCTGAAGAATCTGTTCTTCCGGCGCATGCATGTTTTCTTTGCGCCAGTCATCCATTTTCTTGCAGCGGTCAGTATGGCGGCTTTTGGTGTAATTTTCGTTTGTCTTTGCCAGCTGCTCACCGAAGGTCTGTTCATAATATTTCAGTTCACCTTCATCAAAGGACATTTCAGTTCCGCACCAGTTCCAGAGGATATTGTCTCCGCTTTTGTCCTTGGCGATATGTTCCGTTTCTGAATCAAAGTTACGGTCATTGTGGCGGGAAGAAAATGCCTTGTTTGTCTTTTTGCTTTTTCGTCCTGAATGAAGAGTAACCCGCATTTTTCCATCAGGATTGTTTTTATAGTCCGGATCAAAATTGTGGTCTGCACCCAGGTCCTGAAGTTTTTTCAAAATACTTCTCAGTTGATGAACATCATCTTTTGAATGATAAGGTCTTTGAGTATCAAAAAGATGTTCATCTCTTTCCGGGTCATTCTTGAAGTTCCGTCCGTTTACCGGGTCTTCCCATGGTTTGATGTTATTATTCTGTGATTGTGTTCTGGTAATGGTATTACCGTTGTTTGTGTAAGTCATTGTGCATCTCCTGTTGTAAAAAATTTGACTTATGCTTTTCATCTGCCATCTGGCGGTTCTGCTGACCGTAACGTTACGGTTTTCAAAATCGCGCGTGTGACTAAATATTAAAACGTCAGTTTTGGGGCCCCGAGTGTTGATGCTTTGCGTCAACACATACGGGGTTATTTAGTCACGCGTGTGTTATAGCCTTGTTCTCCCATGACCCGGACCGTAATGTTACGGTTCCCTGTCACCGCACGGATTTTCTTTCGCGACTAATCTTAAGCAGCATCCATAATCCTTCTTTTCAAAATTCTGTAGCTTTCTCCCGTAAACTCGATGCTTGTTGCAACTTCAGTCAGCCGGTCTACAACTGCATCTCCAAGTTTTTTCAAAAGTGTTTTTTTGTCCAGGTTTGAAATGACGATAGTTGGGAGCCGATTGTCATATCTCTTTCTTAAAACATAACTCAGGATTTCAGTTTCCTTTTCTGCTTTCAGTGAACGGCCCACTTCATCAATTACGAGAAACTTGCAGGTGCCGTAATCCTTAAAAACTTCTTCCTCAGTTTTCGGAGACTTGAAGTTCATGCTGGATTCAACTCTGTAAATCATGTCTTCCATGGTTACATAATGCCCAAGCGTTGCCCTTACTGCAGCAGTTCCAAGATGTGTTTTTCCGGTTCCTCTGTCACCTGTCATAAGAAGAACTCCGTCATTGTTTTCCTGATCTATGAATCTGATAACTGCATTTCTTCGTTTTTCATCAATCTGAGTTCTGCACACAAAATTATCAAACCAGCAGTCCTGGAACCGTAACGGTACGCCGCTTTCTGTCTGCATGTTCCATTCCTGATATTTTTTAATCTGTGATTTCAGCACATCTGTTTTGTCTTTTCTGTAAGAAATAAAAACTCTTTTCTGCCATTCATCTGAAATTTCTTCTGTGGAGAATCCTAATGCTTTTATTGCATATGATTCGTCATTTTCAATTTGTTCCAATTCATTTAATAACTCAAATTCTCTCATTTTGTACTCCGCATGTTGTAAATAAAACCGTAATGTTACGGTCCGCCGGTTTATGCCGGTTCAAAAATAATTGCATCTGTTTTGCGACTCGTGTCGTAGTTTTGAACGATGCATCCAAGATTAAAACGGAAGATTTTCCAGCGTTTCATCCGTCACTTCATCGCAGCCGGAAGCCTGGACTGCCGTCATTCGTCCGCATGTTTTTGCAGCAGGATTCAAGACATCCCTCACAGCCCAGTCGATGGAAACAAAATCTGATCTTGGATTTGCGCCGCTTTTTAGTTTCCAGTCGCTGTACCGTGCTACAGCCTGATTGAACTGTTCCTGTGTGATTTTTTTCAGAAGCTCTGCAACTTCGTTTTCCGTAAAGAACACATTCTGATTCACGCCGTAAACTTTCTTTTTAGGTTTTGTAACTTGAGGTTTTGGAGCAGGATTAGCCGGAACAATACATTCACGGTTTGCGACCTGGGTCGCATTTTCCTCAGCTCCAGGACCTTTTGACTGGTCGATCTGGACAAGTGCAAAAATCTTCCGCAGCTCGACTTCTTTGTTCTGATTTCTGATTAATTCAATTTTGATAAGATCCAGAGTTTTCAGTTCGTGAATCCAGTTGTTTACGGTTTTCACACATACATGGTGATTTGCAGAGAAGTAGGCATTCTTCTGACTGCAAAAACCATAATTGTGAGTCAGGAACAAAATTTCTCCATAGAGAAGTTTTGCTCCTGAGGATAAACGCGGCTCGAACAGAACTTCCGGAGGAATCTGGATGAAATAATCAGGCTTTGTTTCAGGCTGATTTTCCATTCCGCATCTCCTGCTGTTTCAAGACATCTGCAGCGTTGTGACGTTCCGTTGTGGAAACCGTATAAAACTGAACTCGTCCGTCATGGTAGGTAAAAGTGATTGAACACTCACCATGCTGAATCTGATGATTATTCAACTCCTGAAGAGCCTGAATAAAAATGTTGTCGCTTAAATTCATGCTGCACCTCCAACCGGGATTTTTGCTCCTCCAGTAGAACGGTGTGCAAGAATGTAAGCTTCCAGATCCTTTTTAAGGACGAAAACTCTTTTTGACAGTCTGACCCTTGGTAATTCAGAGTCCGGAATAAGGCTGTCCAAAGTAGACATGCCGATATGCAGAATCGCAACGACCTGCTGGCGTGTCAAAAGTGCATCTTCCGGAATCTCCGGCCATATGCTTTGTTTATTTGATGTAACCACTGTATCTCCTCTGGCAGGCAGTTCAGATACATCAGACTGAAGTCAATCAAAGATTGTTGGTAATTCAATCTTCTGCATCTGCAGTGTTTCATCTGTCTTAAATATAGCGTCAAAATAACTATACGTCAATTAAAATAACTATAAGTTTGTATGCAACTAAAGTTAACTGAAACAACAAGAGAAAATATTCTTTGATTTTTTGAGAGGTGAGAAAAGTTTTTGAAATCTTACCTGTATTATTTTAAAAATTTATATAACTCATATTTATATATTTACTGCGCAAATTTTTTCAGGAGGGGGAGGAAAGAATTTGCACGAGGTCAGGGAAATAATCTGCACCAGGTATGGAAAAAATCTTCCATAGGTTCTGCATTCGTTATAATTTCCTGCAAAATACCTGAAATTTCCGCAGATTTTTGATGTACGCAGAATTGCGTTTAAAAGATTTGAAAATATCCGATTTTTGAAGCGAGTTTGAAGTTGATTTGAAGTGAACTTGAAGTATGTTTGAAGTAACTTCAAAGACCTTTGATGTTAAATGAAAAAGGCTTAAATTTTATTTAATGAATATGTTAAAATAACTTCAAATTTATAAAAATAGGGATTATATGAAAAAGTTATTAGCTTTATTCACAATCATTACAACCTTTGTCTTTAATGTATTTTCAAATGAAAACAATTATTTTCTTGATTTTAATACATCCGATTTTGAAGTCAGCAGTTTTCTGACTGAAGGTACTGTCAATTATTCTGCAAAATGTCTTTCATCAAGCGATGAATTGCCTTGGGTTCCAAATGACAGTAACAAGGCTTCTCTTATAATTAACAACTGTGATACAAAAGATATTGTCATTTCATCCGGATATGTTTCAAAAAGCAGAACTGATTTATATGAAAAAAATGCTCGTCCTAAAATCGTGTTGATTGAATATTTAAAATCTAACAAAAGCAAAACCATAGAATTAAAAGATACAAATAATCCTCAGACAATTAATATTTTTTCGCCTGCCGAATCATCAGAATCAATAAAATTAACTTTTATTGAAAACTACAAAGGAACTAAATATTCCGATTTATGTGTAAATTATATCTGCAAAGC
>CAVFQN010000247.1:0-2095 GCA_963624615.1 Treponemataceae bacterium
ATCTTATTTTGCAAAACTTCAATTTCACAAAAAGAAGTTACATCAGAAAAATACAAAGGAGATTGATAATTCAAAATATCCAGATAATCATTTATAGAATAGGAATGTTCGTTGAATTGTGGAAAAGTCATTCCAAAATTAAAAAGGCAAGTTCCCAAAGATGTGATTGCAGCAAGTGCCACAGAAAAATCACCGACTCTCAAATCACCATTTAAAATCTGCCAGACCACAAAAAACGAAGCTAGCCCGGCATTTATGCTTACAGATAAAAATGTCGTAAAAGATTTTAAGGCAATAATTTTTGGTGAATGCTTTTTGATTACTTTACATTGTTTTTTTGTATTTTCGCGATATTTTTTCAAAAAAACTGATGTCAAATTAAAATAGTGAATATCATTTTTATATTGTGGCATATAAAAAATTCGCTTAATGTAATCAAAAATGCGGTGACATTCAACCTTATCAACATAATACTTGTATTCCAATTTGCTGTTTATAAAATAAATTAAAAAAGTTACAAAAGCTCCAAGCAAAGAAAAAAGAACTGCAAAAGGACTTAAGAAAAAAAGGCTGGCAGTCAGCCCCAGCACTGTAAAAAAAGTTGAAACTAAACTACGGATTGATCCCAAAAGCCACAAAGGTCTCCCTTCAGCCTGCTCAATTGCTCTAGACAATTTAGAATAAAAATTCTTGTTTTCAAATTGAGCTAAATCAATTTCCGTCATTTTTTTGTAAATCAACGACACAAAATGTTTTTTGATTTTTACCTGCTGAATTGAGCCGACAAAATCTTCTAGCACAGTAGACAAAATATTCCAGACAAAATGAACAGACACTCTAACAGTAGCCACTAAAGCCACCCCCAAAAGAGGATTTTTTGAAAGTACAGCCTCTATCATATATTTTGAATACATACAGGCCACAACGTAACTTACTGTATCCGCTAGAGACATAATAAAAATTGTAACAATGCTTATAGGGCTAATTTTCCAAATTTCCTTTAAGAACAAAATACAGTTCTTTGCAGTTGATCTTTTTTTTGAAGCAGCCAGATAAAGTTGTGTTTTTGAATTCATTGATTTTCCTCCAAAATAAGAGAAACTACTCTTACTATAGTTTCAACGTTATTCATATTTGCAAAGTTCAATGAAGTATCCGGAAAAACTATTTCAAATTCATCTTCCAACGAAACCAAAAATGAAACAAAAGCAAAAGAGTCTAAATCTAGAAGCATTCCAGTTTCATCAATGTCAATAGAATTTTCACTTGCTAATTCAGATATTTTTTCTTTTATCTCGATTCTTTCCATAAGTCGTTTATCTCCATATACAATTTTTTATTGTTTGCTATGTACTCAAAATAAATATTGTTTAATTCCTTTGAATTAGGGCAAATTCTATTTCCGTTTTTATTTCTATTATTCTTTGGACAATGAATTCCTAGACAAGAAGGAAATAAATAACATTTTAAACAAACAGAATCTAAAGTATGTTTAGTCCAAAAATCTAAATTACTATTAAGTATCGTTCCATTATGTTTTTCTAAACTTCCTAAATTATTTACTTCATCATCAAATTCAACTGTGCATTTTGCAATAACACCATTACTTCGAATTACATAAGAATGAGGACTCCCGGCATAACAAACCTGTCCATATTTTTTGAAGTGTTCAATAATTGGTGTAAATAAAATTTTTCTACTTTGATATTTTTCAAGCAGTTTCTTTAAGGTTTCTGAATTACAGTATTCATTACTTTCAATTTCTGGGGTTGGATTCCAAGCAATTTTCCAAAAAAATCCAAATCTTGAATCACTAGCAAATTCTCTTTCAAGTAAATCACCATATTCATCAAAAATATCCAAGATAGGACGAGTAATGTTGCATCTAATAATAATATTTATAAACTGAGATTTTTCTTCGTCTCGAATCCTCCTTAGATTATTCAAAATTACATCAAATGTTCCATTACCATTAATAAAAGGTCTGTATTTATTGTGTGTTGAAGCAAGTCCATCCAAAGTAATTTGATAATTTGTCACTCTATTTGAAAACATGGTTTTAAAAACTTCTCTATCTAGGCTATAACCATTGGTT
>CAVFQN010000248.1:0-3143 GCA_963624615.1 Treponemataceae bacterium
GTGCAAAATTACGCGGGGCTCTCGTGAAATGCAAAAAACGGACAGTGCTTTTAGAAAAATGCTGGAAATATCCAAAAATCTCTAAATTACTTGTAAATTTCTTTAAAATTTTTCCGATAATTAAAGTATAGAGATGGAAAAAAATAACTGGGAAAAAATACCAGAGGGAAATTTATGAACAGAAAATCGTTTTTTATTACAATTTCAGCTGTAGGTCTTCTTTTTGGTTGTGCTTCTTCAAAGCCGGCAGCCACTGTAGATCGCAAAATGTCACCTCATGAGTTAATCAAAAGTAACCGGATAAACGAAGCCAAAAATGAATTTGTTATGCCAAATGATATCAACGGAATTGATTCTGATGGTAATACTGTTTTGCACTTGGCTGCCCAGATGAATGATGCGGATTTGGTTACATACTTCCTTTTTAAAGGTGCTGACCCTCAGTTAAAAAATTTGCAGAGTGATACTCCTTTGCACCTTGCCATTTGGAATAACGCTTATGATGCTGCAAGTGCAATTGTTTCTGTAAATGCAAATACTCTTTTTGATAGAGACGGAAACGGAAATACTGCTTTGGATCTGGGGCTTACTGTTGATGAAGCTTTTTATGATCTTTTTATTACAACAAAAGCTGGCGAAGTTCGAGATACAGACGGTCAGACAATCGTTCATTATTTTGTAAAATCAAAAAATCTTAAAGGTGTTCAAAAATGTATTGAAAAAGGAATCCCAATTTCTGTAAAAGATAATCAAGGAAAAACTCCTTTGGATATTGCTTTCGAAAATATTGATGATGGGGATTCTGTTGAGATTGCGGCTGAACTTATTATGGGGGGGGCCGACGAAGTTGAATCTGATTTTTCTTATTTCCAGGACGCTATTGCAGCCCGCAATGTGAATTCTCGTTTTGATGATGGCCAAACCCCTCTCCACCTTGCAGCAATTATGGGACATTCTGCAATTGCCCGTTATCTTTTGCAGCATGATGCGGAAACTTCTGTCCAGGATTCTTCAGGTGCTACACCTTTGCACGAAGCTGTTCGTTATGGTCATGTTGATATTGCAAATTCTTTGCTGGACAAAGGGGCAAATGTAAACGCAAGAGATAATCTTGGAAAGACTCCAATCATGCTGATTATGCCGGCAGATACTTTCCGCGATACTTATGCACTTTTGGTTGCTTATAGGGCTGATTTGACTCAAAAAGATATGTATGGCGATACTGTTTTGCATGCCGTCGCTATGATGAACCTTGATGAAGATATTATCTCCCTCCTCATAAATAATGGTGCTGATATTGATGCCCGCAACAAGGAAGGCGTTACTCCTCTCGAAATTGCAGTTCAAAAAGAAAATATCGAAATTGTCAGGCTTTTGTCTCAGAAGGGGGCAAGTATTCATACTCAGGATACTCATGGAAATTCTCCACTTTCTATGGCTTTTGCCTCTACAAACGAAATGCTGGAAGCTGTTGTGAATTCTAGAAATGTTACTTCTCAGGATTCTGATGGTAATACACCTCTTCATATTGCACTTTTGACAGATGTTACTTTGTCTAAAATTCAGTACATTATCAGTTTGACTGATGATGTAAATATTAGGAATCGCGACGGTAATTCTGCCTTGTTTATTTCTGTTTTGAAAAACCGCCGAAAAGTTGGTGAAATGCTTCTTGCAAAAGATGCTGATATTTTTTCTACAAATAAAAATAACAATTCACCATTGCGTCTTGCCCTTAAATACGGTGGTTCAGTTCAAGAATGGCTGATTACGTCCAGGACAATTAAATCAAAAGACGGTTCTGGAAATTCGGTTTTGCATTATGCTGCTGAATGGCAATATGGTAAGGCAATCACAACTTTGCTGACAAAAGGAGCTGATATTTCTGCAAAAAATGCAAATGGCGAAACTCCTTTGTTTAGTGCAGTAAAAACAAATAATCCTGAAATTATCCGCCTGATTGTTGATGGTGGGGCAGACCTTCTTGCCCGCGACAATCTTGGTTCTACGGCAATGCACGCAGCTGTTCGCTGGGACGCCCTGGATTCCATTGACACTTTGTATAATTATGGGGTGAGTGTAAATGTTCAAAATTCTACTGGTAAATCACCTTTGGCAGAAGCTGTTATTGCAAGTAAGTATGATGTTGCCAGCAAACTTTTGAGTTATGGGGCTGATCCAAACTGCAGCGATACAAATGGCGTTACAGTTTTGATGGACGCAATCCGGGGAAACAATCCTGATAATGTACGTCTGCTTTTGAATTATGGGGCAAATCCCAACGTTCAGGAAATTAACGGTCGCAATTCATACCACGAAGCGGCTTACATGGGCGACCTCGAAGTTATCAGATTAATCAGAGATGCAGGTGGAAATCCTCTTTCTAGAGATAAACAGGGAAAAACTCCTTTCTCAATTGTTTTGAATAAAGATATTACGACAATTCGAGAAGTTTTGGGAGATTCTTACAATATTACTGATAGCGATGGAAATTCTCCAATTCACATTGTTGTAAAATCGCATGGTTCAAAAGAACTTTTGAGGCTTTTGATTAAAGAAGGCTATCCTCTGGATACAAAAAATGCTGATGGTTATACGGCTCTTTCTTACGCCATTGAAGCAAATGATGTGCAGACGGCTTTAATCCTTTTGGAAAATGGGGCTAACCCTTTCCAGATGATTGATAAAAGAGGTCGAAATGGTGTTTCAATCGCCCTGCAGAAAGGCAATAAAACTATGATTGGAAAT
Organism: Treponemataceae bacterium; assembly: GCA_963624615.1. Lineage (GTDB taxonomy): Bacteria > Spirochaetota > Spirochaetia > Treponematales > Treponemataceae > Treponema_D. The sequence continues at coordinate 2,749 of CAVFQN010000248.1, forward strand.
ATTGTGAAATATGCTGGTGAAATGACAGATGTTCAAGGAAATACAATTCTCCATTATGCGGCAAAAACTTCATCAGCAGATATTGTTACAACTTTGATTTCTTACGGTATTGATAAAACTGTAAAGAATAATTCTGGTGATACGGCTTATACAATTGCTACAAGATGGAAGCGTCCAGAAATTGCAAGGCTTTTGCAGTAAAATCATTCCTAAAGTTACCTTTAAAAAATAAAAAAGGCTGCCCAAAAGTCCTGGATTTGGAACTTAAAGGCAGCCTTTTTTTATAGGAAAACTACTTTACTCAGCGTTTTTGCCGTCGAGAATGATATTTGTCAAAATACCAAGAATCAAAGCACAGGCAACAGTTGTGATTGTAACTTTTCCAAAAGAAACTG
>CAVFQN010000249.1:0-10579 GCA_963624615.1 Treponemataceae bacterium
GTTGAAAGTGAATTGTCGAAATTTGCCTTGATGGATCCGAATTCGTCTGAATATATTGGTACGAGAAATTTTCTGGAACTTGTTTGCCAGTTGCCTTGGAATGAAGAAATCAAAGAAAATTATGATTTGGCTAAGGCTAAAAAAATCCTGGAAAATGACCACTTTGGTATGGAAGAGGTGAAAAAGCGAATTATTGAATATCTGGCTGTCCGCAAGATGAAAGGGGATAGCAAGGGTTCAATTTTGATTCTGGTTGGTCCTCCTGGGGTTGGTAAAACTTCTGTCGGCCGGTCAATTGCCAACGCCATGAATAAACCCTTTTTCCGCTTTAGTGTGGGCGGTATGAGGGACGAGGCTGAAATTAAAGGTCACCGCCGAACTTATATTGGGGCTATGCCTGGAAAAATTATCCAGGGAATTAAGATTTGCAAGAGTAAAGGACCTGTTTTTTTGATTGATGAAGTTGATAAGATGGGGTCTAGTCATAATGGAGACCCGGCTTCGGCTTTGCTTGAAGTTTTAGACCCGGAACAAAATCTTAGTTTCCGCGATAATTATCTGGATTTGCCTTTTGACCTTTCAAATGTATTTTTTATTTTGACGGCAAATTCTTTGGACACGATTCCGGGGCCTCTTTTGGACAGGGCGGAAATTTTGCAGTTGAGTGGCTACATTGACCAGGAAAAACTGGAAATTGCAAAAAAATATCTGATTCCCAAAAATCTTGCTAAAAACGGTTTGAAAAAAAATCAGGTGAAGTTTACAAAAGTTGCTTTGCTGGAAATTGCGGAAGAATATGCTCGGGAGTCGGGCGTAAGAAATTACGAGAAGTGTCTGGATAAGATTAATAGAAAGATTGTGACGGAAATTATGATGGAGGAGGATTCCGGGGGTGGTATTACTTCACCTGGCGGGCCTTCAGTCACCGAGGGGGGCGTTCAGACTTCTGGGGTGGCTGCTACTGGAGATTCCGGGGCTGGAAATTCTACGCCAGCCTCTCCTGCCACAAAAAATTACACAATTGACGCTCCTGACTTATTCAAATATCTGGGAAAACCTGATTTTGACGAAAGCCAAATCAAAGAGGCAAAAGTGCCTGGAACTGCAATCGGCCTTGCCTGGACCAGCATGGGTGGCGATACTCTTTTAATCGAATCGACAACTTTTGCAGGAAAGGGTGGACTTGTTTTGACTGGCCAGATGGGCGACGTAATGAAAGAATCCAGCCAGATTGCCTTTAACTGGGCTAGAAAATTTGTCCTTGACCGGGGCTGTAAAAAATCTAAATGGTTTGACGAAAATATCGTTCATCTGCATATTCCTGAGGGGGCTACCCCAAAAGATGGGCCTAGTGCCGGAATTACTATGGCGACAACTTTTGTTTCGCTATTTATGAATAAAAAAATAAAACCTCATCTTGCGATGACAGGGGAACTTTCTTTGACCGGCCAGGTTTTGCCGATTGGAGGGCTTAGGGAAAAAACTGTGGCTGCCAAACGAAACAAAATAAAGACTATTATTATTCCGAAAGCAAATGAGCGAGATTTGGATGAGATTCCTGAAATTGTAAAGCAGGGAGTTAAGTTTATTCCTGTAACGGACGTGAGAGAAGTTCTGGAAGTGGCTCTTGGTGTGAAGTAGCCGGGGGGCGTTGCGGGGGAGCTCCCCCGCTAGAAGGGGGAGTGGAAGACCGCGTAGCGGGCTGGAACGAGGGGAAGGCGTTCCCCTCCCTAATTTTTATTGCACATCAATCACCCCGATTTCTACCAGCCAGTTTTTTAACTTTTGATTCCAGTGGAATTCCTGCATAAATGGGCAGTTTTTCATGCCAAAACCATGCTTGCCCCAGGGGTAAACGGTGATGTAAGAATGGGGAATATTTTTTGCTTGAATGGCGGAGTAAAGGCGTTTTGCATTTTCTGGGATAACGACGGGATCGTCTTCGGCTACAACTATGTAAGTCGGGGGCATATTGGAAGGGACTTGCAATTCCAAGGAAAATTCGTTCTTACGTTCCTGTGTCTGTTTTTTTTTGCCATAGCCTAGCAGGCTGTTGCGTGACCAGCGGTGGGCTATATCGTCCTGCATAGAAACAACCGGATAAATTGGCATTACAAAATCTGGGCGGAGACTGACATCCGTTTTAATCCCGATTTTTTCAAGTTCGTTGTGGCTTTCAAAAAATTCTCCAGCCATGGCAACCAAATGGCCGCCGGCAGAATATCCTATAATTCCAAGCCTGTTTGGGTCGACTTCAAATTCATCTGCATTTTCGCGAACCAGTTGGATTGCCCTTTGAAGGTCCTGTAGCATGGCAGGTTCGGTGTAGAGACTCTGATTTGTCCGATATTTGAGCATAAAAGCGGTAATTCCGTTATCCGCAAACCATTTTGCCGTGGTGTGACCTTCGGCGTATAAATCCAGGTGATGGTAAGACCCGCCAGGGCAAACAATTACGACGGCCCCGGTATTTTTGACGGTCGGTTTGTGCATAAACATAACTGATGGCTCTTTTTCCATGCCTTTTATGTTCCGCCAGAGATAAATTGTCTTGTCCTGGGCAAAAAAATTCAGTGTTAAAAAAATTGATAAAATGAGTAAAAAACGTCGCTTCATAATAAGGAAAATATACCATAAATATTTGTGGGGGGCAAAAGCTTTTGGAGCAGTGTCCCCCAGCTTTTGCTGGGGCGTTGCGGGGGTTGGGGTAAGAATTTTTACTGAGGTGGAAGGAAGAGTTTTTTTTGTTGTGGGATTTACCCTGCAGAGCCTTCGCAACATAGTTGATCGGAGACTCGCTAAAAACAGTCCACTGGACTGTTTTTGCGGTCTACGCCCGCCGCTTCCTAGAGTAGCGGAAGACCGCGAAGTGGGCTGGAGCGAGGGGAAGGCTTTCCCCTCCTAAAAAAAATCTCCTAAATCTCATAAAAATCGGTATAATGTCCTCAATAAATATTCAATAGAAGTGAAGTGGAGAAAATTATGCGTAGAAAAGAACGTGAAATTACAAATCCTGAAGAAATAAAAGATGTTCTCAATAAAAGTTTTGCCCTGCATTTGGGGATTAATGATGATGGACATATTTACCTTGTTCCTGTGAATTTTGGCTACAAGGTCGAGAAGGTGGCTTTTAATGCGACTGGGAAGGCGGTCGAGACCACTCTCGATGTTACGTCTGCCTCCAGAACCAGGCCTGACTGCGAAAAATATACTTTTTACTTTCATGGGGCAAAGGCTGGGCGAAAGTTCAATCTTTTGAAAAATGGGGCTCTGGTTGGTTTTGAATGTGAGGCGGATTTTTCGCTGATGAAAGGGGAAAAAGCCTGTGATTATTCTGCTTTTTATGCAAGCGTTATCGGGGAAGGAAAAGTAAGTTTGATTGAAGATAAAAATGAAAAAAAATCGGCCCTCAATCTGATAATGAAAAAGGCTTGTGGTAAGGATGATTGGGATTATCCGGCTGCAATGCTCTCAGCCGTTGCGGTTTTTAAGCTTGATGTTTCTGAATTTTCCTGCAAAAAACACAAGAGGTGATGGAAAATGATTTCAGCGGTTATTTTTGATATGGACGGCGTCCTTTTGGATTCCGAGTCGATTTGCGATAAAACCTGGAAAATTGCCAGTAAGGAATTCGGAATTTTGGATGATAAGGATGCGGTCAACAAGTGTCGGGGAACAAATCGTCATGACGCTGCAATTATCCTCCGCCAGCTTTATGGCCAGGATTTTGAAGGCGAAAAATTTTTAGACCGGACATCTGAACTTTTTATGGAAATTGAGTTTTCCACAGGAATCCCCTTGATGCCTTATGCAAAAGAAATTCTGGAATATTTAAAGCCAAAATATCGTCTTGCCCTGGCTTCTTCCACTCGTGGGCCTACTGTTCAAAGACAGCTTACAAATGCCGGCCTTATCGGATATTTTGAAAACCGCACCACTGGCGAAATGGTGCCCCATTCAAAACCCGACCCAGAAATCTATCAGCTGGCGGTAAAATCCCTTGGTTTACAGGTGGAAAACTGCGTGGCGGTTGAAGATAGTCCAAATGGGGCAAAATCTGCGATTGCGGCAGGGGTGAAAACGGTACTTATTCCGGACAGAACGCCAGCCACCTGGGAGGTTTTTCAGAAGGCCTGGAAGGTTTGTGAAAATTTAGCGGGGTTGAAGGAGTTTTTATAGGGAAAATTTAGCACCTAGTCGCCTTCCGCGGCTCGCTAACGCTCGGCCTCCTCGGCTGAGCCGGATTGTGGTGAGGGCAAATATCTGCTGAAATTGGAGGCGTCAAGATGAACTTGGTGGGGCAGGGGGCTTTTTGTCACAAGTCGACTTATTGGTGTCTGCAAAATCCCCCTGCTGAGTGTAAAATTTCTTGTCTGCCAGGAATTTCCCCAGTTCTCCCGGCTCCGCCTGCGGTGGCTAAACCGCTTCACGCTCCGTCCGCTTCTCTGGGCTGGTTTTTCAAAAGGTTTTCCGTATTTACAACAGTAGAAATTGTTTGGTTCATATAAGGGAACCTCTAAAAATTGCGATTTTTAGCGACAACTTTGAAAACGCGCACTTCTAAGTCTTGCTATTTCCAAGACTTAGAATGCGCAGACATCTCTGAAAAAGCATCGAAGATGATTTATTAGAGATGCCCATAAACACCTCTAATAAAATTATACATTGGATTTTTCCATATTAATAGGTTTTTTATGGGTAAGTAAGGGGGAGAAATCATTTGTATTGAAGTTTGAAGATAATCCTTATCTTACTTCTGCCCCTGGAATAAGGCTTTTTGCATATGCTGCAAGTTCCCCAATTTCCTGATCAGTGTAGGGCGTTACATTGTTGTAAGAAGCATCCAGGCAGTTTTTATTTTGAAATTGTGCAAATTGCCAGCTGGCGTCTTTGGGGAGTAGATTTGCCATTTCTTTTATATCATCTTTTGAAACAAGATTCGGAACAAGCACTGTCCTGTATTCTCTCTGGTTAGAGGGAAGTTTTGCGACAAGGTTTGCACTTTCTTTTATAGTTTTTTCCCAGTAATCTTCATTTTTGAAAAATTTTGAAAAATTCGGGCAAATATGGTGGGCGTAGTTTTTCGGACTGGTTTTTATGTCCATGGCCACAAAGTCCGGTTTTATTTCTGGATTGTCTAAAAATGCTTTTAATTCAAAAGGCAGGCTGCCGTTTGTGTCTAATTTGACTTTATAGCCCAATTCTTTTGCTTTTTTGATGATTAGGGGGGTATAAGGATTTAAAAGCGGTTCGCCACCACTGACTACAAGTCCAGAAATTATTCCCTGGCGTTTTTCCAGGTGGGCAAAAAGTTCCTGAACTGTGGAAAGATTTTCCGGTTCTTCATTATTTAAAACAAGACCTGTGTTATAGCAGTAGGGGCAGCGGAGATTACAGCCTTTTAGAAAAAAAGAAGCTGCCACAAGTCCCGGGTAATCTACGCAGGTAGTTTTGACCAGGATTCCGGCAGCTTTATCAAGACTTAAAGCCATATTTTATGCAATTACTGCAACTTTGTTAAAAACTGCTTCCAGTTCTTCTACATTGTGGCAGCGGGCAGTTTCTGTTCCAACTTCATTGTAGAAAATTACAGTCGGAGTAGCAAAAACTCCATTTTCTGCTGCATCTGCAAGGCCTTCATTTGTGTCAACATTTATTGCCTGGCCAGGTAAATCGACATTTTCCATGTAATTTTTTACAGGAGGACAATTTGGACAGGTTTTGCGGGTGTAGATTTTATAAGCAGCAAGTTTACTGTCCATTTCAGGGGCGTGATCAGCCTTTGTCACTTTTGCAGATTTTTTTGACTGATTAGAAGTGTCTGCTGTGATGTCATATTCTTTGCTGTCTTCCAAAGTGAACATTTTACGCTGGTAAAATTCATCTTTTTTACCGTTGTTCCAGTGTTTTACAGCACGATAATAGCCTACAATTCTAGCGTAAACTTCTGTTTCGCTTCCATGAACGTTTTTCAATGCTTCTTTTGTTGTGGCAATTTCCTGTTCTACTTCTGCAATTGTTCTTTTTTCCATTTTTCTAAATCCTCCCAAAACTTTTTATGGTTTATTTGTGATGCTGACCCCTGAACTTGTTTCTGGGGCAGCATGTCTTATTTTTCAGCCAAAATTTTTTCTTTTTCTGCTTCCAGGGCTTTAAGTTTTTCTTTTAAAGCCTTTTCTTTTTCTGCCTTACATTTTGGACATTCAAACTGCTGACCATTCAAATATCCGTGAATTTTACAAATAGAATATGTAGGCGAAATTGTAAAGAAAGGAATTCTGTATTTGTTAGAAATTGTCCTGACTAAATCAGCACAGGCCTTCCAGTCTTTGAGGGCTTCTCCCATGTAAACATGGAACATTGTTCCGCCAGTATATTTTGTCTGTAAAGATTCCTGTAAATCCAAAGCTTCAAAAACGTCAGCTGTGTAGTCAACAGGGAGCTGTGACGAATTTGTGTAGAATGGATCTGTAGTTCCGCTTGTGATAATATCCGGGAACTGTTTTTTGTCGTGGAGTGCCAGGCGGTATGATGTCGATTCAGCTGGAGTTGCTTCCAGATTGAATAAATCTCCAGTTTCTTCCTGATAATCCTGCATACGTTCCCTCATATGCTGCAAAACTTTTTCTGCAAAAGCCTTTCCTTTTGGATCTGCAATATTTACGCCCAAAAAGTTCAAGCAGGCTTCGTTCATACCGCACAAACCGATTGTATTGAAGTGGTTAACCAGAGTTTTGAGATAGCGTCTTGTGTAAGGATAAAGTCCGCCATCATAAAGTTTCTGAATAACCTTACGCTTAATGCAAAGACTTTCTTTTGCCAAATCCATCAGATAATCCAGGCGTTTGTAAAATTGTTCTTCGTTTTGGGCCAGGTATGCAATTTGTGGCATGTTGATTGTGACAACACCAATCGAACCAGTAAATTCATCTGCACCAAAAAGTCCGCCACCGCGACGACGCAATTCACGTTTATCGAGCTGGAGACGGCAACACATAGAACGGACATCGGAAGGATTCAAATCCGAATTCACAAAATTCTGGAAATTTGGAGTTCCATACTGGGCTGTCATTGTAAAAAGCAATTGTGATATTTCTGAATCCCAGTCAAAATCTTTTGTAATATTGTAAGTTGGGATAGGGTAGGCAAAACCACGACCATCAGCATCACCTTCAATCATCAGTTCGATAAAGGCTTTGTTGATCATATCCATTTCTTTCTGGCAATCACCATAAGTAAAATCCTGATCTTTACCACCAACAATGGCTTTTTTGTTTTTCAAATCATCTGGACAAGTCAAATCCAGGGTGATGTTTGTAAAAGGTGCCTGAGAACCCCAGCGGCTCGGTGTATTCACTCCGTAAATATAACTTTGAATGCACTGGCGAACCTGCTTATATGAAAGATTATCAGCCCTTACAAAAGGTGCCAGGTAAGTGTCAAATGATGAAAAAGCCTGAGCACCCGCCCATTCGTTTTGCAAGATTCCCAGAAAATTTACAATCTGATTTACAAGAGTTGAAAGATGACTTGCTGGTTTTGAGGTGATTTTATCTGGAACTCCCCCCAATCCTTCCTGAATCAGTTGACGTAAAGACCAGCCTGCACAATAGCCGGAAAACATAGATAAATCGTGGATGTGGAAAGCGGCAGTTTTGTGGGCTTCGGCAATTTCTTTTGAATAAATATTGTTGAGCCAGTAATTTGCAGTGATAGTTCCCGAGTTATGAAGAATTAATCCTCCAAGCGAGAAATTTACGTTTGCATTTTCATTTACACGCCAGTCACTTTGTCCCAGATAACCGTCCATAGTTTTGTTGATGTCGAGAACGAGTTTGTTTGTATCGCGGGTTGCTTCATGGCGAGCCCGGTAAAGAATATAGGCCTTTGCAACTTCAACCTCTTTTGCTTCGATGAGGACTGTTTCTACAATATCCTGGATTTCTTCGATGGCAGGAATTGAGTGGGCTCGGTTACCCGCCAGCTGGAGACGGAGTTTTTCTTCGACAGAATCGGTAAGATTTGCAGCCCTATCAGGATCTTTTTGTTTTTCTACCGCTTCGATTGCTTTGCCAATTGCAACTTCAATCTTCATTCTGTCATAAGGAGCAATTTCACCTGAACGTTTTACAACAGATTTAATGAATCCCTTTGTTTCTTTGTCAGAACTTGTTCCTAAAAAACTTCTCCATTCTGGAAAAATGGACTGTTCACTCATTTTGACTTTCCCCTCTTTTCTATATTTTTTACTTCTGTGATAAATTCGTCTAAATTATCAAATTGCTTGTAAACTGATGCAAATCTGATGTAGGCAACTTTGTCGATGGTGTAGAGTTTTTCCAAAACCAATTCACCCAAATCGCTGGTGGAAATTTCTCTGGACTCCCGACCTTTTTTTACCGCTAAATCTTCTATGTCGTTGGAAATTTGTTCTATCATGGAAGTGGAAACCGGCCGCTTTTCCAGGGCTCTTTCAATCCCTTTTTCCAGTTTGCTTCGGTCAAAAGGCTGGCGACGCAGGTCTCTTTTGATAACCATAAAAGGTTTTTCATCAATCCGTTCATAACTTGTAAAACGGTAACCGCATGAAAGACATTCCCGGCGTCTTCTTATACTTTCGCCGTTTATCATCGTTCGCGATTCAAGAACTTTATCATCTAACTTTCCACAATTTGGACAGCGCATGCTTTCCTCTCACCCCACTTTTTTTCTCTAGCGTGTTTATTTAACTTATGACTATATTATTACACTAAATATGGTAGGTTCAAGTGAATTTTGGATAAAATTTTCCAAAATTTAAAAACTATTTTTCTTGACAAAAAATAGTTTTATGCTTTAACAAAATCTTTTTAAGCAAAGTCTTGACTATTTTTTCTTTTTAGAATTCTTTTTTTGCTTTTTAGAGGATTTCTTTTTGCGGTTTTTCTTGATCTTTCGCTCTGATGGAACGTAATCAGATTTATCAAAAATGATAAAAGAATAAATTGAAAAAGTGGCAAATAAAACTACAAGTGAATATGGCAGCCAGTTCCCAAAGCGGGCATAAGTTGTCATCGTTCTTTTATAAATTGGGACGTCGTAAGCCAGGGATTTTGCTTCAAACAAAGGCAAATCAGCAATAATTTTGCCAGCTGGATTTACAACTACAGAATAACCTGCATTTGCAGACCGGAGGAGAGTTGTTCTGTATTCAATTGCCTGGTAGGAAGCAATTACAAAATGTTGTAATTCACTGGATTTTGTGAGCGACCAGGAATCGTCTGTGATATTTACAAAAAGTTCTGCTCCATTGAGGAACATAGGCCGCATAATATCCGGAAAAGAATCATCAAAACAAATTGGAGTAGAAATTTTTACAGTTACTGGGGTATTTTCTTCTTTCTTTTGATCTTCAAAAGTCTGATTTAAATCTATATCTTTTACAGCCGGCAATTTGTAATTTTTTGTAATCTGGCAGGGAATTTCAAAGAAAGTGTAAATGTCGCCTGGCGTCCAGCCTGCAGAAATGCCGACAACTTTTTTCATAAATTCTTTTATTTTAGGATATTCGACAAAAGGCAGAGCTTCGGCAAAAGGAACCAGGTGATTTTTTCCGTAGTAGCCACGAAATCTTCCTTCTTTATCATACAAAATTGCTGCATTATGAATTCTTTTGTTTTCTTTGTCACGAAGATAGGAACCGCCAAAAACAAAGGGGGCGTCAATTTCTTTTACGAACTGGGAAAGTGGTTTTTCTTCTGGTCGGGTCTGATAATATCTTTCGGAACCAGGAAAAGAGTATTTCAGGCAGCCTTCACTCCAAACAACCAAATCAGGCTTTTTGCCTTCCTCTTTCAGTTTATCAACAGCTTCTTTTGTCAGATTTTCTGAATTCAAAATTGAAGGGGTGTCAGTTTTTTCGTTCCAGGGATTGGAATTCTGCTGAACCATAACTGTTGTTAAAGTTTTTATAACTTTTCTAGGTTTATAATACTGGAAAAGACCGTGAACCATTGTAAGTCCAAAAATGATGATAAAAACAAGGCCAGTCAGCGAAGTGTAGTAAAATCTTCCTTCATCATTTTGTTTTTTCTTTTCAAAATAATGTATATAAGCCTCGGCAGCTATGGCATTAAACAGGAGAACTATAAAGGTAACTCCGTATGTTCCTGTGATTGAAGCAATTTGCGTCAAAATATGCCATCTGAACATTGCAGAAGAAACTGTCCCCCAGGGGTAGCCCAAAAATCCGCTTGATTTTACCCATTCATAAATTACGTATAGGGAAGCAAAATAAAATATTCGGAATGATGATGTCTGGTAAAAAGGCTGATAAAGGCAAGATTCGTTTAATTTGTTGTGATTTTTAGAAGAGGCGTAAGGAAGATATAGAAAAAGTCCAAAAAATCCTCCGATAAAACCAGTTCCTATTGCCGAGGCCCCCAAAGTTAAGGCTGCAAAATCCTTAAAATAGGCCAGCCAATAGCTTGAAATTAAATGTGTTGTGATTGCCTGGACAAAACCACAAAGAAAAGCTTCTTTATAATTTTTTATCCTGTTAAAAACGAGATAGTAGGGAATAAATGCAAAAATTGTATAT
>CAVFQN010000250.1:0-2214 GCA_963624615.1 Treponemataceae bacterium
AAAAGCCCTTTCGCCGAGGACGATGAGCGTTAGCGAAGGGCGGAAGGCTTGTAGGTGTAAAAACCTTGCTATTTCTTTTCTTTAGTTGGGCGAACCAGGAAACAACAAAGCAGCATTGCCACAATGTAAAGACAACCTGTCACCAAAAGAACGTTCTGGTAGCCTGTCGGATTTGCCTGAACGTCGTGAACTTCGACAAATTCTCCGGTGTGGCGAACAATGTAAGAAGCAAGCTGATTTCCGCTCAAACCGGCAAAAGCCCAGGCAGAAAGTGTAATTCCGTGGATGGCAGAAATGTTGCCCATGCCGTAGTGGTCAGACAAAAGTGTTGGAATGTTAGAAAATCCTCCACCATAGCCCGCATTTACGATAAAGATTACCGCAAGAACTAAAACTGCAAGCATAACGTGTTTTGAACCATTTGAAATTCCTTTTGTAAAAATTACCAGGAATGTAAAAACAATCGAAAGGGTAAAAATTACCTTGTAAACTGAGTTACGGTCTTTGAGTTTATCGGCCCAGGCAGAAAATCCCAAACGACCACCGGCATTGAAAATAGCCGAAATTGTAGAAACGATGCCGGCAAATCCGCCAAGTCCGATACATTTTACAATCATCTTTTCCTGGGAAATAACTGCAAGACCACAAGTAATATTGATGTAGAACATCAGCCAGATTCCGATGTAAGAAGAAATCGGACTGGTTTTGAGGGTTGCAATAATTCCCTCTTCCTTTGAACGGGTTTGAGGTTCAACCCAGTCCTTAGGTTTTGCAAGCAGGAGATGGCCAACAAACATCATCACAAAATAGGCAATGGCAAGGATGTAGAACATTTTGTAAATGCCACCGTCTTTGATTCCGTCCAAAATAGCCTGCATAATCGGAGAAGCAATTGCCTTAGCTCCGCCAAAACCTGCAACGGCAAGACCAGTTGCCAGACCTTTTTTGTCCTTGAACCAGAGCATGAGAGTTTTTACAGGAGAAAGATAGCCTGTTCCAAGACCAACTCCCATAATAAAACCGTAGAAAACATAAATTCCAATCAGGGCCAGAACACTAGGAGTGCCAGTTTTGCTAAAAGCGTTGCCACCGTACCAGATAAAAAATCCGGTACCAGCCATACCAACTGAAAACGAAATAGTCGCAATCAAAGATGACTTATGAATATTTTTTTCTACAAGCCCACCCAAGAAAGCGGCAGACATACCCAGGAAAAAAATAGCAAAACTAAAAGCCCATTCTACGGCACCTTTTGAAAAGCCAATATGCTCTGAAATTTCCTGACTAAAAATTGACCAGCAATAAACCGTACCAATGCTAAAGTGCAAAAGCAAGGCCGGAATTGCCCCATGAACCCATTTTCCACGAATGTTTTCCATAAAAAATCCTCATTTTTTGAATAAAAGTGCAATAGGTTCAATTATAACCCATTTTTGCTATTTTGTGGGGATTTTTATAAAATTTTGGGCGTTCCGGCAAGTTTCATTCGCTTCGCTCATTCCACTTGCCGTCGGGCTACTCCAGGTTCCGCTGTCGCTTCATTCCTCCGTTCCGTTCGGGCTTCGCCCTCTCTCCACTCCGGAACGGCTTCGCCGCCTTGCGTATCCCTAACGCATTTTTGAATTCAGTTACTGCATATTTGCAAAACGTTCGATTGCTTTTGTAAAGTTTTGAATTTCATCTTCATCACCTTTTTCAAAAGCTTCTTTTATGCAGTGATTTATGTGACCTTCAAGAATTACCTGTCCGCATTTATTTAAGGCAGATTTTGCCGCGTTAATTTGAGAAAGCACGTCTTCGCAGGGAATGACCTGGTCAATCATTCTGTCAATGGCATTAATTTGTCCTATAATTTTTTTTATCCGCCTGTGCAGATTTTCGCTGTCCATACATTTTCGCATTTTTTAACCTCGTGATGGTTTTAAGAAAATTATACCCAAGGGGGTATATGTACGAAAGAGTATGGTAGACTTGTTACGCCAAGCCAAAAAGAGGAGTGGCAGAAAAAAGTTCCGCATGAAGGGAGCTAAAGTTTTTCCAGTTCAGCAAAGGCTGCGTAATGAAGGATGTCGAATTCTTCCGGAGCAATTTTTTCTAAAAGGGTCATGTGTTCTTTTTCCCAGTCTGCAATTTTTTCTGGTGGCAGAGAAGCACCTATACCGCGGGAGGATTTTATGCGGCCGTTCCATTTTTCGCGTGTAAAGTGAACTCTCA
>CAVFQN010000251.1:0-4010 GCA_963624615.1 Treponemataceae bacterium
TAAAAGTAAAGAGGAAAATAAAAAGACTCTCTTCTTGGTATTTATTAACATATTCAAAGTATATTCTAATGTAGAAAATTCGACAAGTAAGAAAAATTGCCAGTAAGAATTGTCTGTAAGAATTGACTGATTGACGGATTTTTAGTACAGTAAACGAACACCCCTTGGGAATCTGTAATAGGATTCTCTTTATCCATAAGGAGGAATAGCAGTTAAATTTTCTATAAATTTACCTGCTGACTTACAGTCTAAAATCGTTGATTTGAGGATTGTATTACATGTCCTCCGAAATGATTTTGTGGAAACACAAAACAAAAATTTCAGGAGATACTTATGAAAAAGTATGAACTTATGGCTATTTTTCCACTTGATGGTGAAAAATCAGCAAAAGGTGTAGAAGACGTAAAAGCTACACTTTCAAACTTCGGTGCCGAAATCGAAGAAGAAAAAGTTTTCGGTGATCGTGATCTTACTTACGAAATCAAAAAACAGAAGAAAGGACACTTTGTTCTTATCACAATGAAGTTGAACCCTTCAAAGATTGCAGAAATTGACACTGCATTCAAAATCAATCAGAATCTTTTGAAGTACCAGTTCGTTAGAATCGACGAATAGTATATTCAAAAAAAGGAGCTTTTATGACAGATTTAAATCACGTAGTTCTAATTGGTCGTCTCACCCAGGATGTTGGTTCTGACGAAAGAAGTTTTGGCTATATTGCAAATGGTCAGGCAAGAGCAAACGTTAGTATAGCTGTCAATAGAGCAAAGAAAAACGGTGACCAGTGGATTGAAGAAGCTAACTTCTTTAATATTACCATTTGGGGAAAAACCGCTGAAAATTTAAAACCATTCCTTACTAAGGGAAAGCAGATTTGTGTTGAAGGACATCTGAAACAAGATCGTTGGGAAAAAGATGGTCAGAAACAGAGTAGAGTTACAATCGTAGCAGACTCTGTTCAGCTTCTTGGTAGCGGAAAAGGAGATAGCAGTCAGAATTCTTATCAGACTGGGGGTGCTCCAAAATTCCAGCCAATCAACAATGCTCCGGCACAAAATCCTGGTTATCAGTCAGATCCATACGGATATACTGGTAGCGATCTCCCGGAAGATATTCCATTTTAATTAGATTCGTAAAAGAGGTATAAAAATGTCTGAAGAAAATACACAGGAAATTGAAAAACAGACTCAGGATGCAGTTGTAACAACTGATACAAGTGCAACAGAAGGACGCGAAGAAGATCGTGCAGCACGTTCAAAGGGAAAAACATACTTCCGCAAAAAGGTATGTCGTTTCTGTGCTAACAAGGCAAAAATTGACTACAAAGATGCAGATGGTCTCCGCCGTTATATGACAGAACGTGGTAAGATTCTTCCACGTCGCATTACAGGAACTTGTGCAAAACATCAGCGTGAAGTAGCTAAGGCTATCAAACGTGCTCGTTCAATCAGCTTGTTGCCATACGTTGCTGACTAATTTTAATTTTTAATTAAAAAAAAAATGGCTCACTTCATACTCCGAAGTTGGGCTTAAAAAAATCAAGGAGCTTGAAAATGAAAGTAATTCTTAATGTAGATGTTAAATCTCTTGGAGAAGAAGGTGATGTAAAAAACGTTGCTAACGGTTATGCCCGCAACTTCCTTCTTCCTCGTAACTTGGCTGTACCTTACAATGAAGCAACTGTAGCTTTGTTTGAAGGTCGTAAGGCTGAAATTGAAGCACGCAAGGAACAGAAACGTAAAGATTCTGCCAGCTTGAAAGAAAAACTTGAAGCATTGAATGTAGAATTGAATATGCCAGCTGCTTCTAACGGAAAACTTTATGCTGCTGTAACTTCTAACGTTGTTGCAGACGCTTTGGCAAAACTTGGATTTGAAATCGAAAGAAAACGTATCGAAATTCCAGGAAATTCTATTAAATCTGTTGGTAACTACCATCTTACTGTTAAACTTTATGAAGCTCAGGTTGCTGAACTCCAGATTGCAGTAAAAGCACAGACAACTGACGGAAAACCTGTAGAAGAAGCTAAGGCTGAAGCTCCAAAAGCTGAAGAAGCAGCACCAGCTACAGAAGAAAAGGCTGAATAATTAGTTTCGGATTTTTCTTTATTATTATAAGGAAACCTCTAAAAATTGCGATTTTTAGAGGTTTCTTTGCCCAAAGGAGGCGGTATTACAATTAGTAAACCGTCTCTTTTTTTTCTAAAAAACAGGAAGGCAATTTTATGGCAATTTCATTAGCAGACAAAATCCCACCACAAAACATTGAAGCTGAACAGGCTGTTTTGGGGGCTCTTTTACTTGACTGGGGGGCAATGGCAAATGTAATTTCATTGCTAAAACCCGATCGCTTTTATTCATTGCAAAATCAGATAATTTTTGCTGCGATGATAAAACTTTACACCCAAAATATTGCCGGCGACTCCGTTTCTCTATCAAATGAATTGACAAAAGAAGGAAAACTGGAACAGGCTGGTGGAAATGCCTATATTGCTTCACTGACAGACACAGTTCCTTCATCAGCAAATATTGAATCTTACGCAAAAATTGTACTCGACAGGGCTGCCCGTCGAGATTTAATAAAAGTTTCTGCCGAAATCAATGCAACATCTTATGATTTACAGACAGAAAGTCAAAGTCTTTTGGATTCTGCTGAACAGAAAATTTTTGCCCTGTCAGAAAGAAACGAAACAACTACCATTTATGACGCAAAAGCCATGATGGTAAAAGAAATTGAACTTATTGAAGCCCGCTACAAAAGTAAAAATCAGTTTACAGGTATTCCATCTGGTTTTGCAAAATTGGACACATATACTTCGGGATTTCAGAATTCAGAATTAATTATTATTGGTGCCCGCCCTTCAATCGGTAAAACAGCCCTGGCTCTTTCTATGATAGAAAATATTGCCTGTACAAGGCAAATTCCTTGTGGCTTTTTCTCTTTGGAAATGCCTTATGAATCGATTGGTATGCGACTTTTAGCCCAGGAAGCAAGGGTTTCAATGTCTAAAATCCGTTCTGGTATGCTTAAAGTTGATGATGTTGGAAAAATTCAGGATGCGGCCAGCCGCTGGTATGAAGCTCCTTTGTATATAATTGACACTCCAAATATGCGGCTTTTGGAATTAAGGGCCATGGCTCGTCGCCTGGTCACAAATTACAGTGTAAGAATCATCTTTATTGATTATATTGGCTTGATTACAACAGAGGATAATAAAAAAGAGCAGTGGGAGCAGGTGAGTGAAATTTCAAAATCACTGAAGGCTCTTTCCCGCGAATTAAGAATTCCGATTGTTGCCCTTTGTCAGGTTTCGCGCGATGCTGAAGGAAATGAACCAAACCTGGCTCAGTTGCGAGGTTCTGGCTCTATTGAACAGGATGCAGATGTCGTAATGTTCCTCCACAGAGACCGTTTAAAAGAGGAAGTGGCTGCCCAGGAAGGAAAAATTATCCTGGCTAAGCAGCGTAACGGTGCGACTGGTGATATTCCGATTATGTTTATACCAAGCTATTCAAAATTTGAATCCAAGGCGGAAGAGTAGGCCGAAAAAATCGTAGCTACTCAGAACCGTCATTATAGGGGCCTCTAAAAATTGCAATTTTTAGGCTCTTATTTATATGTAGCCCGCAAATCTTTTATCTTTAGTGATTTTTTGACTTCTTCCAAATTTACCTTCCTTTTTGGAGTGAAAATGACTGTTTTTTGCTTGCCTGGAAGCAGGGTAAACATATTATCACTAAAACGACCTGGCAAATCATCATTATCAAGGGAAACATAAAAAGCCGGCTTGTCGGTTGAAAGTTTTATCTCAAAATAGTCATCAAGCTGGCTGATCTGGCTGGAAATTTCCGTTTTTTCAAGATTTGAATGTTTGTAAAAGTCTGGAAAAAGGGTATTTTCACAAGTGTAAATTTTTCCTGACTTATTTTTGGCCGTCATTTGAGCAAAAATAAAATAATCAGATTTAAAATCATCATCAATATTTTCCTCAAAAATATTTTCAGTTGAAT
>CAVFQN010000252.1:0-2177 GCA_963624615.1 Treponemataceae bacterium
AAAAGTTAGGAATAAAAAATGAAAAAACTTAGAATTAGAGACGAACAGAAAGGTATTATTTTTATTGCCCTCATTTTTGTGATTGTAATCACACTTTTTATCACTTTTTCTATAACTCTCAAAACAAATGTCGTTGAAGACACTTTAAAAACGAACGAAGTTTTGCGAACTCTTTTTGTAGTTGAAGATGAAGATAATAGCGTTCTTTTTTCCAGTCTTTTGATTTACGTTCCAACTTTCAAAAAAGCGGCGATTCTAAATATTCCGGGCTATACCGGGGCAATTTATCAGACTTTGGGTCGTGTAGATAAAATTGAAAAGGTTTATGAAGAAGTGGGAATTACGGCATATAAAACGGAAGTCGAAAAAATGCTTGGAACAAAAATTCCTTTTTATGTAATTATGTCACTTCCGAATTTTGTAAAAATTTCTGATTACCTTGGGGGAATGAGGGTTTTTATTTCTGAACCTATAGATTCCTGGTCTGAAAATGGCGAACGCTGGCTTTTGCCTTCCGGGGCTATAAATCTGGATGGTGATAAAATTTCTACATATTTACGTTATCGCCTGGAAGATGAAACCCAGGCTGATGTTCAGGAACGCTATCAGAATGCGATGGCGGCTTTTTTGACTGGACTTTCGGACAAGAAATTTGTTATTTTTACTAAAAATAATTTTGAGCTGTATTCAGAATGTTTTACGACAAATGTAAACCGGGAAGAAGAGGAAACGTTATTTCAGTTGATTGCCGATGTTGATTCTGAATCGATCATAAAGCAAACAATTACAGGTTCTTTGCGTCGTGTTGATGGACAAACGCTTTTGTTCCCTGATAATAATGGTGAATTTATCAAAGAAGCCGTTAAACAGACAACAAGTATGCTCACATCTACGGACGGTTCTATGACAAGTCGTGTTTATGTTTTGGAAATTCAGAACGGAACTACAACTCAGGGCCTGGCTAGAAATACTGCAGCCTTGTTCCAAAAAGCAAGTTATGATGTTTTGAGTCCTATAAATGCTGACCGAAATGATTATGAAGAAACTGTAATTATTGACCATATCGGGAATGCTGAAATTGCTAAAATTGTGGGTGAGTTTATTCACTGTACAAATATAAAAAATGAAGATGAATTTGAGGAGGCAGAAAATTTCAGTTCGGAAGCGAATGTTGACTTTACAATCATTCTTGGTAAAGATTTTAACGGACGTTACGTAATTTCGAGGTAATTTTCTAAAATGATGATGAAAACAACTGAAGAAAAAGCAATTGAAATTGCAAAATTAATGATTGATGGAAAGGGAAAAGATGTTACTCTTTTGGATATCAGCGGATTAAATAGTTGGACTGATTATTTTGTAATTGTAACTGTAAATAGTTCTACTCATTGGCAGGGGCTTTATAAGCAGGTAAAGGATTATATAAAGGATAATGATTTGCAAATCCACCTGACAAATCGCAAAAGCCCGGATGGCGATGATTGGAATTTAATCGATTTAGGTTCGATTGTTGTGCATCTGATGTCAGAACAGGCCCGCCAGTTTTATGATTTGGAAAAACTCTGGCACGCCGGTCGGGTGATTGAAATAGAAGCGAAATAGCAGGGTAGGTAAATCCCAATAAAAAAGGCTGTCCTAAATAAAAGGGCAGCCTTCTTTTTTATTCCTCGTCATCAAAACTTGCTTTAAATGCTCCGTAGCCGTCCTCGGCTTCGTGGTCATCGTAAGGTTCGTCCACATCATCTTCTTCTTTGAAAACGTCATCATAATAAAGATCGGCGTCATCATCAAAGGCATCTAGTTCTTCATCATCCTCTTCGTAATCATCAAAATCATCATTTTCTTCGAAAGACTCATCAAAATCATCAAAATCGTCACCATAAGAAAATGACATTGTTAATTCATCGAAATCAGAATTGCCAGACATAAAAACCTCAAAACAAACTTTTTTAGATAAATCTCTGAATCCGTAGCATAGAAAATGTAAATCAGAGAGTGTTAATTGTCAAGGGGAGTTCAGAAAATTGTAATGGGCATTGTTAAAAGTGAGCTTCTAAAAATCGTAATTTTTAGATCCACCTGTTATTTGGGGGACTTTCCCTAAATACTTTCTCTCTATCCTAAAAATTTTGACATCTGAAAAAACTGATGTATAATTTTATTAACAATGTTATACG
>CAVFQN010000253.1:0-14595 GCA_963624615.1 Treponemataceae bacterium
TTTCAAGGATTTTCCCGTCAATTTCACGTTTTTTTGTCATAATTCCCTGTGGAGAAAGGAATTCTGTGATAAAGGCCGGTGAGGCTGCCTGATATTTTTTAAGGCAAGATTCTAAATCTTCAAGCTGATTTTCAGCATCTCCAAAAGCTTCCGACGCTTCTGCCACAGTTTTTTTACAATCATCAGCAGAATGATTTTGTTTTGCAAAATCCGCAAAAATATTTTTACGACCTTCCAGGTAAATTTTTAATTTTCCCAGGGTCGTATCAAGTTCTTCTTTTGCAATCCGCATTGCAGATTCGCTAAAACCGGCGTCTTTTAACTTTTCATCAAGCTTACTTACAATATCTTCGGTGATTGCAGCCAGTTCTTTTTGCAAATCTCCTCTTTCTTCTTCAAGTCCGCCAATCTGCGTTCTCAAAGTGTCAACCCGCCTGTCATTATCAGTAATTTGTGATGATGAAGTTTCGATATTTTGAGCGAAAGTTTTGATATTATCCTTGATATCATTCAGCTGTTTTGTTTTTGAATGAAGTCCGGCATTCTGCTCATCAATTTCTTCCTGAATATTATCAACTCTTTCCTGAATTGCCGATTTTCGACCTTCCAGAGAGTTGATTTTTTCTTTCATAATCAAAGCCTGCTGATTTTGCTGCTTGATTAATTCCAGTTTGCCGTTTTTTTCCTGACCAATTGCAAGAAGATTTGCCTGTTTGCTGTAAAGATCATCCTGCATGGCCTTAACTTTATCCATATTTTCAGAAATTGTATTGCTGATTTCTTCTATTTCTTTACGGATATTGTCTCGTTTTTCAAGGATTTTTTTCAGTTCTTCTTCGTGACGAGCCTTGTCCTGGACAAAAGTTTTTAAGCGGAGGAGGGCAAGATCTCGTTCTGTTTCGTAAATTTCTTCCTTGTATTTTCTATATTTGATTGTTTTTTCAGATTGAACTTTGAGGCTGTCATATTGACGCTTGATTTCGCCCATAGCAATTTCAATCTGGGTCATGTTTTGTCGGGTTCGTTCAAGTTCGCGTTCCGCTTCTGCAACTTCCGCCTTAGACCGGCTGATTCCGGCTGCTTCTTCAAAAAGATAACGGCGGTCTTCCGGCTTGCTTGAAAGAATCTGGTCAATTTTACCCTGTTCCATAACAGAGTAGGCCGCTTTTCCAACCCCAGTATCCATAAAAAGCCGGCGGATTTCGGTTGGGCCTGCAGGTCTCTGGTTTATAAAATATTCAGCATCACCAGAACGGTAGAGTCGGCGGGTGATAGCGATTTCTTCTTCGTCCAAAGGCAGCAAGCCCTTGTCATTTGCAATAGTTAAAGTTACTTCTGCAGTGTTCAAAGCTGGACGACGTTCAGTTCCGTTAAAAATAACATCTTCCATTTTTTCGGCACGAAGATTTTTAGAATTACGTTCAGCCAAAACCCATTTAATTGCATCTACAACGTTTGATTTTCCACAACCGTTTGGACCGAGCAGAGCGGTAATTCCCTCTGCAAAGTCAATATGAGTTTTGTCAGCAAAAGATTTAAATCCGTAAATGTCGAGACTTTTTAAGAACACGTTTTTCTCCTAAGATTAGTCTTTTGATTATAGTGAATTTTTTGATTAGTAGGAAGTAGAAAATCAAGGGTGAAAATCAAGGGGCAAAAATTCTGGCAAAAGTTTTATCCCCGCAAGGTTCTAAGACTTGTGATAAGGCTCAGGGTCTGTCTTACTGTTGTTTCCCAGTTAAATTCGTTTGCCCAAATCACACTGTCAGAAATTACCTGGTTGCGAAGTTCTTTATCTTCCTCAATTTTTTGCATACAAGCCGCAATTTCATCAATATCATCAGAATTAAAATATAAAGGACAAGAACCGCCAATTTCTTTTAAGGCCCCTTTATCTGAACACAAAACCGGAATACCGCAAGCCATAGCTTCAAGAATGGGGAGACCAACCCCTTCATTCACCGCCGGAAAAAGACAAGCTTCAGCCCCTGCATAAAGTTTTGCAAAACTTTCGTGAGGAAAAAATCCAATCAAAAAAATATCGCTGGCATATTCCGAATCAAAAACTGCCTTGTGAATCTGGTCGGCGTAAGGACCGTCATTTCCTGCCAAAACCAGACGGTGGGGAAGTCCTGTATTTTTCTTGAAAAGTTCAAAAGCGTGAATCAGTTCAATATGTTTTTTATCTGGAGATGATAAACTTGAAGCGTAAACAAAATATGGCGGCTTAATTGCAAAAGGCTGTAAATCGATAATATCAGCCTTTAAATCCAGCCGCTGATAAAAAAGTTTGTGGTCAATACCGTTGTGAATGACTTTGATTTTTTTAGAATCAATTCCAAGTTTTACAAGGTCATCTTTAATATATTGGGTTGCCGCAATAATAATTTGAATATTTTTTAAGCCTTTTAGCAGGCCTTTTCTGTAAAAAGATGATTGATTTTCCAGGTCGCTGGAAATAATTGAATTTACGATTGCAAGTCCAATGTGATTTTTGAAATTGGAAGGCAAAAGTCTGCCAGGGGCCGGATAAATCACAACATCATAATTATTTTTTTTGATAAAACTTTGAATTTTGATTTTATGCCAAAGTCTCTGGGCTTTTGGGCTTTCAGTTATAGGGGTAGAAGTGTAATTTATTGCCTTTCCCGAAGTGTAAACATAGCGGTCCTCTTCAATGCCAAACAGTTCCAGCTGGATTTTCATTTTTTTTTCAAGGGTAGTTTCCTGAGTCGGCTCGGTGTCGGCATTGATTGTCGTTGCTATTTTATTAATCTGAACTAAATCAGAAGGAAGATTTGATGTAAAATAAGTGATATAAGCACCCAGCCCGGATTTTCCATGGTCACAGGCAAAGGTGTCAATTGCTACTTTCATAAATTACTCCAGCTCGGGTTTTACAAGCTTTCCGTCTCTCAATTCTTTTGGATAAACCACAATTCCCAATTTTTTTTCCAGCTGGGCAAAATGACGCATTTCCCATTCGTCACCAATCACCACATTGATTCCACTTTTGCCGGCCCTGGCCGTTCGCCCGCTTCTGTGAATAAAAAAATCCTCATCATTAGGCAAATCCATTTGAATGATATGACTAATATCAGGGATGTCAAGTCCACGAGCCGCCAAATCGCTGGTAATCAAAATCGAAATTTTCCCAGACCGGAAACGATCCATCGTCGATTTTCTAACCTGTTTATCAGATTTTGCGTGAATACATTCGCAGTCTATTTTTTTGAATTTGAGTTTCTGGTAAATATTTTCAACCTGGTCGGCCCGAGATGTAAAAATCAGGGCTTTTGAAGGCTTTTCGGCATTCAAAAATTTTCTCAGAGTGTCAATTTTATCCCGATTTTCTGCATAAATGGCCCAGTGGCTGATTCTTTTTCTGAGAACATCTTCCGGCGGCAAAACAAGATTTTTGGCATCGGCAAAAAATATTTTTGTCTGTTTGGTGATTGTAGCCGTACAGGCGATTATCTGCGTTCCAGATGGCATAAGGTCGCGGAGGGCAGACGTATCTTCCACCGCTTCTTTTTTTACCAGGCGGTCAGTTTCGTCAAAAACAACGGCAAAAATCCCGTCGGTTTTAAGTTTTTTTAAGCGGATAAGTTCTACAAGACGGGCTGCAGTTCCGATTATGATTTCAGGTTTTTCTTTTAAAACTTCAATCTGACGTTTTAAAGGTGCTCCACCAATCAAAAGTGCAGATTTGTGGCTGGTTATAGATTTACATGCAGAATTAATTTGCGATGCAAGTTCAAATGTCGGGGCAACTACAATAATTCTGACCCGCTGATTATCAGACAAATTTTCGAGTTTGTTGATTAATGGGAGAAGATATGCAAAAGTTTTGCCCGTTCCAGTTTCAGACTGAAAAAGTATATTTTCTCCCGCGAGAATTTTGGGAATAACCTGGGTCTGAACTGGGGTCGGGCAGGTGATATTTAAATTATTAAGAGAATCCTGCAGATTTTTAGAAAGATTTTCAAAAACAGACATAATCACACCGCCTGTAAATTTTTGAAACAGCTGCTAACTTGCATCCGACAGTTGTAAAACCTTAACTTTTCCCATAAGGTCTTTTACATTTCCCTTAACAACATCTTTTGTTACAGTAAACTGTTTTTTACCCTTGATGTCCGGAATCTGATACATAACGTCCATAAGCATTTTTTCAACGATGGTACGAAGTCCTCGGGCACCAGTTTTCTGGCGAATAGCTTCGTCGGCAATTTCTTCGATAGCTTCTTTTTCAAAGTTCAATTCAACATCATCAATCATAAATGAAGCCTGGAATTGCTTTGTGATAGCGTTCTTTGGTTCCGTCAAAACATTAACCAAATCATCACGGGTAAGTTCTTTCAAGGCACAAGTGATTGGCATACGACCAATAAGTTCTGGAATTAAACCGAATTTTACAAGATCATCAGGACAAACCTGGCTCAAAAGCTGCTGTTTTTTTGTTTCGTCCATCTGACCAACATCAGAACCAAAGCCCATTGAATGATCGGCAACCCTTTGTTCAATAATTTTATCCAAACCGACAAAAGCTCCTCCCAAAATAAAGAGAATATTTGTAGTGTCAATTTGAATCATTTCCTGATTAGGATGTTTTCTGCCTCCCTGAGGAGGTACTGAAGCTACAGTTCCTTCGATAATCTTAAGCAGGGCCTGTTGAACGCCTTCACCACTTACATCACGAGTGATAGACATATTTTCACCCTTGCGGGCAATTTTATCAATTTCGTCAATAAAAATGATTCCTCTTTGGGCTGCTTCCACGTTTCCATCAGCTGCATTAATCAGTTTTAGGAGAACATTTTCTACATCTTCGCCGACGTAACCTGCTTCTGTGAGAGTTGTTGCATCAGCAATAGCAAAAGGAACCTTCAAACGTTGAGCCAAAGTTCTAGCCAAAAGTGTTTTTCCTGAACCTGTAGGGCCAATCAAAAGAACATTTGATTTTTCAATTTTGACTGCGTTTTCATCAGCCTGGGCAGCTACCGAAACAGACATTCTCTTGTAGTGGTTGTAAACTGCTACAGACAAAGTTTTTTTAGCATCTTCCTGGCCAACTACATAAGAATCCAGATATTCCTTAAATTCCCGAGGGGTAGGTACGTCTTTTAATTCAATAGGGGTGACATCGGCTTCTTCCTGTTCCAAAATAGATTGACAGATAGCCACACATTTATCACAAATAAAAGTGTTGCCACTAGGGCCTGTAATCAGTTTGCGGTCTCTAGTTGCTGTGCTTCCACAAAAAAAGCAGTATGGGTCGTTTGTTGATCCGAATCGTTTCATATATTCTCCAGTTTTACACTTTTTGTTTACATGCCACAAAGAACACTGACATGGGGAAGTTATTTGCGGTTAGGCATAACGTGGTCTACGATGCCATATTCCATAGCTTCTTTTGCTGACATATAGTAGTCGCGTTCAATATCTTCCGCAACTTTTTCGATTTTTTTACCAGTGTCGTTTGCAAGATATTCGATAGAAAGTTTTTTCAAACGGATGATTTCTTTTGCCAAAATGCTGATGTCAGATTCCTGGCCTTCAACTCCGCCTCTTGGCTGGTGAATCATAACCCTGCAAGATGGAAGTGCGTAACGTTTTCCTTTAGAACCGCCTGCCAAAAGAATTGCTGCCATAGAAGCAGCTTGTCCCATACAGATTGTCTGAATGTCGCATTTTACGTATTTCATTGTATCGTAAATTGCAAGACCTGCTGTAACGCTGCCTCCAGGAGAATTGATATAAATGCTGATGTCTTTTTCCGGGTTTTCAGATTCCAAAAACAAAATCTGGGCAACAACCAGGTCGGCCATAACATCATTAATTTCGCCATCGATAAAAACAATTCTGTCTTTTAAAAGTCTGGAGAAAATATCATAAGAGCGTTCTCCGTTTCCTGTTTTTTCGATAACTGAAGGTACCAAAGTGTTCATCTGTTCGTTCATAAAAAATCCTAATAAAAAATCTGTTTATAATAATATAGTGAAAAAAGTTCAAAGTGGGTAGTAGTTTTTGGCATCTCTAAAAAATCATCTTCACTGCTTTTTCAGAGATGCCATATTCTCCACTTATAGCCAACTTATATTTTTGCAAAAAAAAATCCTCTTGCCGCAAAAATACCGCAAAAGGATTTTTCTTATAAAAAGTTAGTTACTAGCGAACTACCTGCTGATTGTTGAACAATTCTTTGAAAGAAACTTTATCGCCTTTTGAAACTTTTATCTCTTTGTAAAGTTCATTATAAAGTTTGTTTTCTTTTGTATCATCAATCAGATATTCTTTAGAACGTGGATCGTCGTAGTGCTTTTTAACATCTTCAACAGTCATGCCACCTTCTTCCGCAATTTCTTTGTAGCGTCCTTCAATTTCTTCTGGAGTTACGCTGATATTGCGAGAGCGGATAAGAGAGTCAACAATGATTCTTGATTTAAGCATTTTTTCGCTGTCGCCAGTCCATTCGTTGAGCATTGTTTCTTTTGTCTGACCAGAAGCTGTAATCATTTTTTCCAACTGTTCTGGGCTTGTCTGGAACTGCTGAGCCATCATTCTCCAGCGGCCATCCAATTCTGTCTGAAGCATAGATGCAGGAATGTCGAATTTATTTTTTTCTACAAGCTGTTCCAATAAAGAATTATTTTTCATTTCCTTGATACGGCGGGCAACTGCAACTTCCATATTGCGTTTGATGTCGTCCTTCATATCCTGGAGAGTCTTGTATTTTTCGTTTACGTCCTGGGCAAAATCATCATCCAAAGCTGGAATATCACGAATCTTAATAGCTTTTACTGTAACGTTCAATTTTACAGTTTTTCCAGCAAGATCAGAGTTTTCGAAATCTTTCTTGTATTTTTTTGTGATTTCTTTTGTTTCGCCCTGTTTCATGCCTACAACTTCATCATCGATTTTGTAGAGGTTTTCGCCTGTTCCAACAGTGAAAACATAGTCCTGGCGCTTTGTATCAGCAACTTCATTGCCATCTTCACCAACTTCTACATAATCGATAGTAACGATATTGTCTTTTTCAACAGCACCGTCCTTTTTATCTATAATCATTGCATTTCTTTCCTGGATATTTTTGAGCTCTTCAGCCAAATCATCATCAGTGATTGTAACCTGAGCTTCTTTTACAGTTACGCCAGAAAAATCTTTAACTTCAACTTTAGGGAAAACATCATATTTAACTGTGTAAACGAGGTCTTTTGTGATGTCAAAATCTGGAGCCTTTTCCATTGTTGGCTGAGAGTAAGGAAGTGGACGATTATCTTTTTCTTCTTTGAAGATTTCGTCAAAAGAGCTGTCAATCAAAGTCCCGAGGGCTTCTGCTTTGATTGAGTCTCCGTATTTGCGTTCAAGAACATTTGCTGGTACGTGACCTTTGCGGAAACCTGGAATCTGGGCATTTTTTACGTAGTTTTTCAGAGTATTCTGATAAGCTGCTGCTACGTCATCTTTTGCGATTGTTACAGTCAATTCTACTGCTGACTTTTCAAGACTTTTGAATTCTTTTGTAAATTTCAATTGTGACTCCTATCTTAGACCAAAATCATTTTTTACAGGTCTAATAAAAAAATAGAGACACAAGCAGTTGCGTCTCTATTGTAAGTTTAAGCGGAAAACGGGAGTCGAACCCGCGACATCCACCTTGGCAAGGTGGCGCTCTACCACTGAGCTATTTCCGCATTAATAATTTAAAGGCAAATGCCTAGAGCGGAAAACGGGAGTCGGACCCGCGACATCCACCTTGGCAAGGTGGCGCTCTACCACTGAGCTATTTCCGCAAAAACTATAGCCAAAACTATGCGAGGGGAGGGACTTGAACCCTCACGCCGAAGCACTAGATCCTAAGTCTAGCGTGTCTGCCAATTCCACCACTCTCGCAAGACTTAGCATTTTGTCTGCTACGTTAAAGTAATTTATAAAATTATTGACTTTGTGTCAAGGGGAGAAATTGGACTTTTGTAAAAAAAATCGGGGCAGATTTTTGCCTATCATTTTTTAAATCAGTAGTTTTGTTATGGTCATCTCTAAAAAAATCATCATCACTATAGGCAACCTAAAAAATACCTTTTTTTTAAGTTTGGTGAAAAATCCTTAGCCCCGTAAGGGAAATGGCCACCAAGCGTGGAGCCCCTGCGTAGCAGTCGACCGCAGGCGGAGAAGTGAACATTTTTTTGGCGGGGCGAAAAATCAGGCACCGGGGGCGGGCTTTGCCCGCCCCACAGAGAACTAAGCCAAATTCAGTGTGGTACCAGCCCCTTTCGCCGAGGACGATGAGCGTTAGCGAAGGGAGGAAGGCTTGTTGGTGACTGAATTTTGCTCAAAACCTAAAACAACCGCTCTTGCACTTTGTTTTCAACGGATTTTCGATTTTAGGCTTGTGTGTGTGTGCGATTTTTTCTAAAAACTAAAAAAAGTTTTTCCTAATTTCCCAGGCAAATCTTAAACAATTCCATGCAGGTTTTTGCATCATCAAGGGCTCTGTGTGAAGAGCCTTTATTTATTTTAAATTCATCTGCCAGAAAATCCAGTTTATGTTTTTCTAACTGGGGAAATTTTGCCCTGGAAAATTGTAATGTATCAATCACCTTGTTATGTGTGGGAGGAAAACCGCAATGCTGGCATTCTGCATTCAAAAAATTAAGGTCGAACTGGACGTTGTGGGCAACCAAAACTGTGTCTTATATAAAATTCAAAAAAGATGGCAGATGGTCTTGAATTGGATCGGCAGAATCGACCATTTTCTGGGTGATGTGGGTAAGTCTGATTATAAAAGGGGAAAGTATCTGGTCTGGATAAAAAAGATTGGACCAGGTTTGAATGATGCCGTCTTTAGAAAATTTGACGGCACCAATTTCAATGATTCTGCCTGTGGTAGGAGTTATTGTTGTAGTCTCCGTATCAAAGGCAGTGAAGATTGTACCAGCCTCGTAAAGCTTGTACAATCTTCTAAAATCAGTAAGTTTTTTATTTGGATGCTGCATCAATAATCTTCTTGATATCAGCTTCGATTCCGTCACAAAGTTTTGCTGCTTTTACTTTTGCATCAGCGAGCCATGCGTCTGTTCCGTCACCGGCAGGTACCATTGAGTTGATGTAGAATTTGATTTTTGGCTCTGTTCCAGATGGGCGGGCAGAAACTATTGTTCCGCTTTCCAAATAGAACTGAAGGACATTGCTTTTTGGAAGTTTTGGATCGTTCAAAAGATCTCTAACTTTAATCACTTTTTCGCCACCAAGGCTTGCTGGAGGATTTGTTCTCAATGAAGTCATCATATTTTTCATTGTTTCTTTTCCAGTCATACCTTCAAAGTTCTGTGATACAGCCCGGTCTTCAAAATATCCGTATTCTTTCCACATATCATCAAGATGTTCGAGCAGACTCTTTCCTTCTGAACGCCAGTAAAGAATCATTTCGGCGCACATTGCTGCTGCAGAAACGCCATCTTTATCCATAACTTCTTTTTCGACCTTGTAGCCGTAGCTTTCTTCCAGACCGAAAACGTAGTTATAAGAACCGTCTCTTTCAAATTCATCTTCAATAGCGGCAATCCACTTAAAGCCTGTCAAACAATCCAGCATTGTAACGCCATATTTTTTACAAATATAGTCACCAAATGGTGATGTTACGATAGAACGGATACAAGCAGGTTTTTCTGGCATTTTGTTGAATTCTTTGCGAGAGCGGAAAACATAATCCATAAGTAAAGCACCCATCTGGTTTCCTGAAAGAAGAACCCAATTTCCGTCTTTGTCTGGGAAAGCGGTTCCAAAACGGTCTGCGTCAGGGTCTGTTGCCATAACGCCGTCTGCATTTTCTTTTTTGGCAAGTTCAACAGCCATTTTCAAAGCAGGTTTTTCTTCAGGATTTGGCTTTGCAACTGTAGGGAAATCTCCGTTAGGTTCACGCTGTTCTGGAACTGTGATAACTTTTAGTCCCAAATCACCGAGAACTTTTTCAACGTGCATAGCACCTGTCCCATGGAGAGGAGTGTAAACAATGCGGACATCCTTTGCCTTTGCTTTGATAAGATCTGGGCGGAAAAGCTGGGCTTTACACATAGACCAGAATTTTTCATCCATTTCTTTATCGAGCAGAACAAGTTTTCCAGAAGAAATTGCTTCAACTCTTGTCATTGTTTTTACTTCTGTGACCTTGTTTACTTCTTCAATAATTCCAACGTCATGAGGTTCAATAACCTGGGCTCCGTTATCCCAATAAGCTTTGTATCCATTGTAGATTTTAGGATTGTGAGATGCTGTAACAACAACTCCAGTCTGGGCTTTCAACTGCAAAATTGCATAAGAAAGTTCTGGAGTAGGGCGCAAGCCTGAGAAAAGATAAGCTTTGATTCCGTTTGCAGCAAAAATCAGGGCTGTTGCTTCTGCAAAAACATCAGAATTGTTGCGGCTATCATAAGCAACAACTGCAGATAAAGTACCGTCTTTTGCCTTGTCAGGAAAAGCTTTAATTACGTAATTTGCGAGTCCCTGGGTTGCTTTGTTGATTTCCAAAGTGTTCATGCGGTTTGTTCCGCCACCCATTACCCCACGAAGACCGCCTGTTCCAAATTCCAAAGTCTGATAGAATCTGTCTTCAAGTTCTGTATAATCTTCTTTTGCAATAAGTTCTTCAACTTCTTTGCTGAATCTTTCATCTTTTTCGGCTGCAATATATTCTTTTGCACGCTTTAAGATTTCTGTTTTGTTCATTTTTGCAAGGCCTCCTAGAAATGTCCAAATATTTTGCAGGTAATTTTTACTACTGCTTATTTTTGAACGGCTATGGCAAAGAGTATAATGAATTTTTGATGGTTATTAAAGGGCAAGTCTAAAAATTGCAATTTTTAGACTTGCCCTAAAAAATACGTCTTGAATAAAAGGCCTGTTTTATTCTATATTGATAGAACTAAATTATTATTCTTGTGGTAATAATTTGATTGTTAACGGTGACGAAATGATAGAAGTGCTGTTTTCTTGCACAAGCTAGTGGTTACCGGGCTTTCTTTACTACCGGGCAAGATTAGGAGTTACAAATGAAAAAGGGAATCCACCCAGACTACAAACTTACAAAAATCACATGTCTATGTGGTAATGTAATTGAAACTCGTTCAACTGTTGAAAACATCAACGTTGAAATTTGTTCTGCATGCCATCCTTTCTATACTGGAAAGCAGAAACTTGTTGATACTGCAGGTCGTATCGATCGCTTCAACAAGCGTTATGGTATTAAGGCAGATAATCAATAATTTTAGTCCTGTGGACAACTTGTAAAAGGCACGCTTTTTTGGCGTGCTTTTTTTGTTTTAAAGGGTAAAATAGTTTTAAAGGATAAAATAGATGGGGGAGCGATGAAAGTGTGCAGGGCGAAGAAATCAGGAGGCTATTTATGAAAATTATCATAAACACAAATGATGTTTCCAGGGAAGAAAATAAACTTTGGCGGGGGCTTGGAATGGTAAGTGGAAACAATTCTTCTAGGCTTTTAATTGACTACAAAGCTTTGCATCCTGATAAATATCTGGAACTTTTGAATTTAATGTTTGGAAAATCGGGATTAAATATTGGCCATTTGAAAATTGAAATGGGGGCCGATATAAATTCTTCTTCCGGGACTGAACCCTGCACTATGAGGGTGGCTGACCAGGTGGCTGATGTGACCCGGGGAGCGGGATTTGTTCTAGCTGCTGATGCAAAAAAAATTAATCCGAATTTGACTTTGGATATGCTGTGGTGGGGGGAGCCTAAGTGGATTGATGATTTGGAGGAGAATGTGCCTGCCGGGGCGGATGATTTGCCTATCGGGACGGAGACTGAAACTGGCAGGGCTGGCGATTGCCCTGGTGGGGCTGGAATTTCCCCTGCTGGGGCGGAAAATCACCCTGGTGGGCTGCCTGCAAAAAATAAAAAACTTTACGAAGCCAGATATTCTTGGTACAAGGGAAATCTGGTCCAGGCTTATAAGGTTTTTGGTCTGAAATTTGATTTTGTCAGTGCAACCCAGAACGAAAGAGGCTGGGATCCTGAATGGATTAAATTTTTGTCTACAAAATTGAAAAGTGAAAAAAATTGTCCTTATGATTTTTCTAAAATAAAAATTGTGGCTGGGGAAGAAGTTTGTAACTGGAATCAGGCGGATTTGATGTTGAATGACCAGGATTTGCTGAATGCGGTTGATGTGATTGGAAGTCATTATACTTCATGGTCTAACGAAAATGTCTGGAAATTGAGGGAGCTGGGCAAGGAAGTCTGGTTTAGCGAAGGTTCTTCGCCTATGGGGTATTCAAAAAATCTTTATAAATATGATGGAAATGGTTTTGGACTAGGCGGATTGAACGGCGTTTTGGATGTTGCAAACAGATTTATAACAATGTATCCGGGTGGAAAAATGACTTTGTGCGAATTTCAGCCGGTAGTTGCAGCTTATTATGATGGAGTGACTTACTGTCATAAGCAATTTATAAGTGCAAATAGTCCCTGGTCTGGTTTTTATGAACTGGATCCCGGATTTTTTATGATGTTGCATTTTAGTCAGTTTATAAAAAAAGATTGGGCTATGGTTGACCATGCTTGTTGTGGGGATGGAAAACCTGCCGGGGATGGGCACGCTCTGGCTGGGGCAAAATATTCTTACTTGACGGCCTTGGATTTGAAGTCTGGGGATTTATCTTGTGTCATTACAAATACAACTGAAAGTGAAATTGAATACCAGCTTGAAATGGAAAATGTGGATTTGACTAAGAATTTTTATTTTTACGAAACTTCTGGGGTTACAAAAGATAAAATTTTGAAAAAGTCTGATTTAGGCTGTGGAAAAAAAGAGATTTTTATAAAGATTAAGCCAAATTCTATTGTGACGATTTCGACGATAAATAAAAATCCGATGGAAGGGCTAAAAGAAAATATAAACAGCAGGCTGGAAGAAAATTTTAATTTGCCTGAAATTTCTGACCAGCTTGGGAATTATGGGCAGAATAGAGATTATGGGCAAGATAGGGGGGCTAATCAGATTTTGAACCTGCCTTATTATGATGATTTTTCTTATCCGGATTTTGATGATGATTTTTTGGAAAAGCGGGGAAATGCACCTTTGTTTATGACGGACGAAGGCGGAGCTTTTGAGGTTGAAAAAGGCCCTGAAAAAAATGTTTTACGCCAGCAGATTGCAAAAGCGGACAAGGCAAAAGAATGGGGCTATACGCCAGACCCTGTTACGAATTTTGGCGATGACAGGTGGTTTAATTATTCTGTGGAAATAAATGGAAGATTTGATTCGGCAGAAAACAAGGCGGAAAATTATATTGGACTTGGCCTGCGGTATAATCTGCCGGATTCCGGGAAAAATGGATATTGGCTTCAGTTTTTTGAAAATGGGGAGTGGAAATTTAATAGAAATGATAAATGCGTGAGAAGTGGAAAAATTGCGGTTGTGGAATGGAATAAAATGAAAATCCAGGTGGAAGATGATAGAATTTCTGCCTGGATAAATGACGAGCTGATTTTGGACGAACTGGCTGGAAATCTTGGAATTACCATGCAAGGGGGTGGCCGGGCTGCTATTTTTTCTTCTTATAGTAGAAACTCTTTTGCTGACTTGAAGATTTTGCCCCTTGGCAAAAATCCTTACATCAGGCGGTTTGATTGTCTGGACGATTGTTTTGAATATGTCCAGAACGAAAAATCAAAATGGGATTTTGGTCTGATGGAAAGTTTTAAGCAGTACAAAAGAACTGTTGTGAAGGGGGGAGAAAAATCTCTTTGTAAGTTGAATTTTGAGGGAAGCAGGTTTTTGATTACAGGTTTTGCAGGGGAAGCTTCGATTGTGGAGATTTCTGTTGACGGGAAAAATTATGATAAAGAATACCGGGTTTTTGAAACCGGGAACAGGGAAGCCTTGATTTTTGTGAATGGGTTGGAAAATAAAAAGCATACGGCTTGTGTTAAGATTTTGAAGGGAAAACTGAATATTGACGCAGTGGAATTTTAGGTGACATTTTGCTGGCCTGGCCAGGTGGGCGGCCACCAAGCGTGGAGCGGTTTAGCCCCCGCAGGTCTGAGCCGGGAAAAATTGAAAATTCTTGGGTAGTGGGAAGATTTACACTACCTGGGGGTGGGATTTGGCAGATCTCCGGCAGTCTGGCTTAGCCGAGGAGGCCGAGCGTTAGCGAGCCGCGGAAGGCTTGTGGGTGACAGATTTTTGCTGAAAATAAAAAACTGATTTTAGTTCAGGGTAAATTTCCAGCAGCGGTGGGGCTTGCTTCCCGCGTAATCGTTTGGAATAGTCTGGGCGGTCAAGTCTTCCACCTTGAACTCCTGGCCCGAAATAGTTACCGGAGGCACTTGCGATGGGTCGAACTTTAGCCTTTCGGAATTTGTGCTGAAGTAAAGCTGGCCATGGGGATTTAAAATGTTGAGGCAGTCTTTTACCAGTTGAGGCCACTGTTTATTTATGTCCAGAATGTTGGCCGTATTTTTGCTGTTGGAAAATGTCGGCGGATCCAAAATGATGATGTCGTAAGTTTTTGCCTTTGATTTTATTTCGCCGGCTGGCTGCCCTGAATTTGCCTGCTTTCTTGGAAT
>CAVFQN010000253.1:14605-24701 GCA_963624615.1 Treponemataceae bacterium
CTTGGAATGGGTGTTTTTGTTGGAGTTGTGGATTTTCCTGAGGCTGGTGATTTTTCTGATAAAAGGGCTTTTTGGGCCAGGGCTTTTTCCTGTAAAAATGTCAGGCAGTCTGCTCGGGTAAAAATGTATTTTTTCTTATCATCAAAGCCATTTTTGTCCATATTTTCTTTGGCCCAGGCCAGGTAGGTGTTTGAAAGGTCTACCGATTCGACGGTTTTTGCATTTCCCTGGGCGGCGTAAACTGAAAATGAGCCTGTGTAGCAAAAAAGATTCAGGACGTCTTTATTACTGCAAGTTTCGCGAATCATGTTTCGCAAAGGCCGGTGGTCAAAAAAGAGACCTGTGTCAAGGTAAGAGTTCAGGTCGATTTTAAAAAGCTGGCCGCATTCTCCAGTCCATTCCAAGTCGCATTCCCAGTCGGCTGCAGCTTCATTTTTTTCTTTTTCGTACTGGTTTTTGCCCTTCTGGTGTTTTCGCATTTTTTTGATGATGTGATTTTGGTCAATTCCCAAAACATGGGCGGCGGTTTTTGCCATTTGATCCAGCCATTTTTCTTCTTCGTCGTCATCTTTTTGATAAGGACGTTCGTAAAGGTAAAGAATGGCGTAGGTTCTCGTTTTTATATCAGCTTCGATGGACAGGTCGTTTGCGGAAAGCTTGGCATTTTGTTCTGCAAGGAAGCGGGCTAATTCGACCGGATTTGTGCAATCTGATGGTAGGAATTCGTAAAGGTCAAGGCTGACTGGGATTTCGGGAATATCTCGGTCATAAAGGCGGTATGACAGAATCCTGTTCTTACGGCCCCATTTTCGTAGTTCTTTATATTTTTTTTTCAGGCGGTTTGAAAAAAGTTCTGCCTGGTAGGGAGTTTTATTTTCAGATTTATTTTCCATGGGGGAAAATATAGCACAAATGAGGATTTTTTTCATGGAAAGTGCAAAAAATTGCATTTTTTTAAAGATTCCCATAAGTTCAAAAAGTCCATGTGCAAAAAAAATGGAAATTTCCCTAAAACTTAATATATTGGGAATATTCCCGTTTATTTAAACTTTTGTGAAAATTTCCGTCAAAATACCCCTTATGAACTTTTGGCAAAGAGTAGATTCTCTTCTCAGTTATAAAAATATGACAAGAAAAGCTCTGGCGTCTGATGCTGGCTTTGATGTTTCAAATATAGGAAAAGGAATTTCAAATAATAATATTCCGGCTGCAGATACAGCTGTGAAAATTGCAAAAATACTTGGCACTACGGTCGAATATCTTGTCACCGGTGAAGATCATTCTATTTCGGACGAAGCATTTAAGCACTTGGATAAATTTTATAAATATTCAAAAGTTTTTCAAAACCTGGAAAATATTCCAGATGAAAAACTTTCCTCTGTGGAATTTATCATCAATGAATTTTCCAACAGCTATAAAGGTGAAAAGGGTAAAACGCCTGGCAAAATGCCTGAGAATAAAAATTAAGCTCAATTTTTGTCTGTAGCAGCAAGTGTGTGGAAAAAAATCTTCTTATAAAGTATTATAGGAACATCTCTCGGTGAGATTTCGGGGATTATTCTGAACTCTTTTCAGCCCCAAAATGCTAGTTCTGAGAAGTTATTCTTTTGAGGTAAAATTTATGACTATAATTCCTTTAATTCTTTCTGGTGGGGCAGGAACTAGACTTTGGCCTTTATCTTGGGGAGATCATCCAAAACAGTTTTTAAAACTTACTTCCGATAAAACTATGATTCAGGAGACGATTCTCCGTCTGAAAGGTCTGAAAATTGGCACTCCAATCGTTAGTTGTGGTTTAGATCACCGTTTTCTGGTTGCCCAGCAGTTAGGTGAACTTGGTTTTAAACCGGAAATCCTCCTTGAACCTATGGCAAAAAATACAGCCCCTGCAATTGCGGCAGGTTGTTGTGCTGCCCTCAAGCAGGATAAAGATGCGGTTGTCGTAGTTCTCCCTTCTGACCACGTTATTGCCGATGTTCAGGCTTTTCAAAAAGTACTTTTGCTTGCTGCCAACGAAGCTCAAAAAGGCAGTCTTGTGACTTTTGGAATTGTTCCGACATTTCCTTCTACTGGTTATGGTTATGTTAAGGCTGCTGATGGTGACGAAAATCAGATTTACACTTTGGAAAAATTTGTTGAAAAACCTTGTCTGGAAAAGGCTCAGGAATATCTTGCTTCTGGTCAATATTCCTGGAATTCTGGAATGTTTGTTTTTAAAGCCCAGACTTTTCTTGATGAGTTGAAAGTTCACAATCCTCAGATGGCAAAACTTTCTGTTCAGGCTTTTGAAAAAGCGGAATGTGATGCTGATTTTATCCGCCTGGATAAAGATTCCTTTGGTCAGATTCAGGGGGATTCTATTGACTACGCCGTGATGGAAAAAACTAAGCTTGGAAAAATTGTAAAACTGAATGCTGGCTGGGACGATGTTGGTTCTTGGTCAGCCCTTTACGATATCAGCAAAAAAGACGGAAATATGAACGTTCTGAAGGGGGATGTTATCACTTTTGATACAACTTCTTCATATATACGTGGTGGAAAAAGAACTATTGCTACTATCGGGCTGGATAATATCGTAGTTGTTGATTCTGATGATTCAATTTTGATTGCTGCTAAGGGAAAAATCCAGGATGTAAAAAAAGTTGCGGAGGTTATGAAGGCTCGGGCAAAATAGGGAAGGTGAAATAGGGAATGCAAAATAGGGAAAAATCTCCATATTGACACAAGCCCCCAAAATCACTAAATTCCATATATGGAAAATGCAAAGGCGATTAGTATTAATTTTACGATTAATTACTAACGCCTTTTTGCGTTTAAACGACTTTAGTGTTAGGAGACACAAAATGAAAAAATCAATTGCTTTGGTTTTGGCTTTGGCTGTTTTGACAAGTGGTTTGTTCGCAGCAAAGAAGGCTAAGAAGTCTAAGACTTCTTCATTCAAGGTTGGTGTAATTTACATCGGTGACGAAAACGAAGGTTACACAGAAGCCCACATGAAAGGTATTGCCGAAATGAAAAAATCACTCGGCCTTACAGATGCTCAGGTTATCGAAAAAAAATGTATTCCTGAATCTGAAAAATGTTATGATGCTGCTGTAGACCTTGCAGAACAGGGTTGTAACTACATCATCGCAACTTCTTTTGGTCATGAATCTTATCTTATTCAGGCTGCAAAAGAATATCCAAAAATTGTTTTTGCTCACGCTACAGGTTATCAGGCTGCTGCATCTAAATTGAAGAATATGCACAACTTTATGCCTTCTATCTACCAGGCTCGCTATGTTTCTGGTATTGTTGCAGGTTTGAAATTGAATGAAATGATTGCTTCTGGAAAAATCTCTGCTTCTGAAACAAAAATTGGTTATGTTGGTGCTTATCCTTATGCAGAAGTTGTTTCTGGTTATACATCATTCTTCCTGGGCGCTCGTTCAGTTTGTCCTTCTGCTACAATGGAAGTTCGCTATACAAACTCTTGGGCTGATATGACTTTGGAAAAGGAAACTGCCGAAGCTCTTATCGCTGCAAAATGTGTTTTGATTTCTCAGCATGCTGATACAACTGGTGCTCCATCTGCTTGCCAGGCTAAGGGTGTTCCTTGCGTTGGCTACAATGTTGATATGACTGCAGTTGCTCCTGATGCAGCTCTTACATCTGCTGCTATGAACTGGGGTGCTTTCTATACTGCTTCAGCTCAGGCTGTAAAAGATGGTAAAGATTTTGATATTGACTGGTCAAAAGGTTATGACGCTGGTGCAGTTTTAATCACATCAATCAACTCAAAAGTTGCTCCTTCTGATGCAAAAGCAAAAGCTGATGCTGCTGAAAAGGCTATCAAAGATGGTTCTTTGAAAGTATTTGACACATCAACATTCACAATCGGCGGAAAATCTATTGAAGATTTGATTAAAGCTGGTGGAGATTACGCTAAATACGCTGCTTATGTAAAAGACGGTGCATTCAATGAACAGAATGGTTTTGCAGCTCCAGCCTTCGATTTGAGAATTGACGGAATTGTAGAACGCTAGTCATTTTTTCACTATAATAAAAAACCGGCGGCAGTTTTGAGCTTGCCGGTTTTTCTTTTTATTTTTAGGGATTTTAGAAATTCCTTGAGGAGTATTTTTTAGAGAATGAACTGTCCTGTTGTTGAATTAAAAAATATTACTAAACGTTTTGGTGATACTCTTGCCAATGATCATGTTTCGCTTTCTGTGAATAAAGGCGAAATTCTTTCCATTCTTGGCGAAAACGGTTCCGGAAAAACAACTTTAATGAATATGATTGCCGGTATTTATCGTCCTGATGAAGGGCAGATTTTAATTAATGGTCAGGAAGTTGCAATTCACTCTCCAAAAGATGCTTATAAATACCAGATTGGTATGGTTCATCAGCATTATAAGCTGGTAAATGTTTTTACTGCGGCTCAAAATATTATTCTGGGGCAGGAAGGTTCTCAGTATCTTGATATGTCACAAATCAAAAAAAATATTGCAGAGATTTGTGATTCTTATGGTTTTAAACTTAATCTTGACCAGAAAATTTATGATATGTCCGTTTCCGAAAAACAGACTGTCGAAATTATAAAAGTTTTGTCGAAAGGTGTCGAAATCCTCATTTTGGACGAACCTACAGCGGTGTTGACGCCGCAAGAAACTAAGGCCTTGTTTGATGTTCTTAAAAATATGCGCAAGGCGGGTAAATCAATCATCATTATCACTCATAAACTGAATGAAGTTATGGAAATTTCTGACCGGGTTTCTGTTTTGCGAAAGGGGCAGTATATTGCCACTGTAAATACCAGCGAAACTTCGATTCAGCAGCTTACAGAAATGATGGTAGGACAAAAAATTGATTTGGATATTGAACGTTCTATGCCGGTAAATAGTCGTGATGTTTTGAAGGTGGAAGGGCTTACCTGTTACAATAAGGAAGGTTTAAAAGCTCTGGATAACGTCACTTTTACTGCAAAATCCGGAGAATTTCTTGGAATTGCGGGAATTGCGGGTTGTGGCGTTCACGAATTATTTGAATGTATTGACGGTATTTATAAATATACAAGCGGAAAAATTGCTTATTTGAATGATGAGTTTGAAGAAATTGATTTGACGAATAAATCTACCCGCGAAATTAAAAAACTTGGGGTAAAAATTGCCTTCGTTCCAGAAGACCGTCTGGGAATGGGGTTAGTAGGTCTTATGGGAATGACCGACAACGTTATGCTCCGAACCTACAAAAAAGGCAAAGGCCAGATGGTTCAGCGTCGAGAACCTAGAAAATTGGCTTCAAAAATCAAGGAAAAATTGGAAGTTATTACTCCAAGTATCGAATATCCTGTAAGCCGGCTTTCTGGCGGTAATGTTCAGAAAGTCCTGGTAGGTCGCGAAATTTCTAGTAATCCGGATGTTCTGATGGTGGCCTATCCTGTACGCGGACTCGATATAAACTCCAGCTACGCCATTTATAATAAACTGAATGAACAGAAAGCCAGTGGGGCTGCCGTAATCAGTATAATAGAAGATTTGGACGTTTTGATGGCCCTGAGTGACCGTATTTTGGTTTTGAATAATGGAAAAGTTGCCGGAATTTTAAATGCCCGGACTACAACAAAAGAAGAAATCGGTTATCTGATGACTGCGGAGGTAAAGTAAATGTTTAATATTCGTCTTAGTAAAAAAGATCCTTTACCAGTATGGAAATCTTTGTCGATTCGCATTATTGCAATTATCCTTTCTCTTCTGGTTTGTGCCCTTATCATTATTTCGGTTACAGACCTGAATCCTTTTGAAGTTTTTGGTGGGATTGTTGATGGAGCTTTTGGAACAAATCGTCGTGTTTGGGTTACCATTCGTGATACCCTGGTTTTGCTTTTGGTTGCAGTTGCCTTAATTCCGGCTTTTAAAATGCGGTTCTGGAATATTGGGGCGGAAGGTCAAATGCTCATGGGGGGGCTGGCTTCTGCTGCTCTGATGATTTATTGTGAAAATATCCCGAATGTAATCCTCCTTCCTATGATTATGCTTGCTTCTTGTCTGGCAGGACTTATCTGGGGAATTATTCCTGCATATTTTAAGGCAAAATATAATACAAACGAAACGCTTTTCACTTTGATGATGAATTATATTGCCATGCAACTTATCACGTTCTGCATTGTTTTCTGGGAAAATCCTGCTGGTTCTAACTCTGTCGGGGTGATTAATCCGGTTTCAAGTGCAGGCTGGTTTCCTTCTGTGTTCGGCCAGCGTTACGGTTTAAATCTTATCATCGTTATTGTGGTGACTGCTGCCGTTGCCTACTATCTTAAGTTTACAAAACACGGCTACGAAATTAATGTTGTCGGCGAAAGTTGGGATACTGCCCGCTACGCCGGAATCAACGTTAAAAAAGTTATCATCAGGACTATGGCTCTGAGCGGGGCTATTTGCGGACTCTCCGGCTGCCTTGTTGTGAGCGGGGCAAGTCATACAATTTCTACAAGTTTGGGTGGTGGCCGCGGATTTACGGCAATTATTGTTGCCTGGATGAGTAATTTTAATACCTTTGCCATGATTGCAATTTCCCTGCTTTTGTCTGTGATGGATAACGGGGCAATTCAGATTGCCAGCCAGTTTGGCCTGAATGAAAATGTTTCTGATATTTTGACTGGAATTGTCATTTTCTTTTTGATAGGAAGTGAATTCTTTATCCGCTATAAAATCAATTTTGATAAAAATGACGGCAAAGCAAAAAATGCTGACAATGAAAAATTTGGCGGCAACGACAACAAAAACGAGGTGACAAAATGATTCTTTTGACATTTATCCAAAAAGCTATAGTTCAGGGAATTGGGATTTTATTTGGTTCTGTTGGCGAAATTGTTACAGAAAAATCTGGAAATCTTAATCTGGGAATTCCGGGTCTTATGTATATGGGAGGAATTGCAGGTTTGCTTGGGGCTTTCTGGTATGAATCCCTTGTTGCCACACCAATTCCTTTTGTTGGAATGTTGATTTCCCTGTTTTTTGCCCTTTTATGTTCTGCTTTGGGGGCTCTGCTTTATTCATTTTTGACTATCACCTTACGGGCTAACCAAAACACTGTAGGGCTTGCATTAACAACTTTTGGTATTGGATTTGGTAATTTTTTTGGTGGTTCTATTTCTAAACTGGCAGGTG
Organism: Treponemataceae bacterium; assembly: GCA_963624615.1. Lineage (GTDB taxonomy): Bacteria > Spirochaetota > Spirochaetia > Treponematales > Treponemataceae > Treponema_D. Next base: position 21,757 of record CAVFQN010000253.1, read on the forward strand.
GAGTAGGCCAAGTTTCTGTTGCAACTACAGCAAAAGCCTACCAGGCAACAATTCCGGGGCTTTCAAAAATCCCAGTTCTGGGCCAACTTGTCTTTAGTTATGGATTTTTGACCTATCTCGCAATTCTCCTTTCTTTTCTTGTGGCTTTTGTTTTACTCAAAACTCGCGTAGGTCTGAATTTACGTTCCATTGGCGAAAATCCTGCCGCTGCCGATGCAGCCGGAATCAATATCGAAAAATATAAATATATTGCCACTGTGATTGGTGGGGCTATAGCCGGTTTGGGCGGACTTTACTTTGTAATGGAATATTTGGGCGGAACCTGGACAAATAACGGTTTTGGTGACAGAGGCTGGCTTGCCGTTGCCCTGGTAATTTTTAGTCTTTGGGATAGTCGTAAAGCAATTCTTGGTAGCTTTTTGTTTGGAGCCCTCTACATTCTTTATATGTATATTCCAGGTTTGAGTCGGGCTGTACAGGAATTATTTAAAATGAGTCAGTATCTTGTGACAATCATAGTTTTGGTAATCACAAGTATGCAGCGAAAACGTGAAAACCAGGCTCCGGAAATGCTGGGACTTGCTTATTTTAGGGAAGAAAGATAGGAAGCAGATAATATGAAATTTTTGGAAGAAAGAATTTTAAAAGACGGAGTTGTAAAACCCGGAAATGTTTTGAAAGTTGATTCTTTTTTGAATCATCAGATTGATGTTGAACTTATGGATATGCTGGGGGCGGAATTTAAACTCCATTTTTATCATAAACCAATTACAAAAATTCTGACAATCGAGGCTTCTGGAATTGGAATTGCCTGTATGACTGCCCGTTATTTTCAAGTTCCAGTTGTTTTTGCAAAAAAAACACAGACTGTAGTTCAGGATGATGATAAATATGCCTGTGAAGTTTTTTCTTACACCCATAAATGCAATAATCACGTTTTTATTTCAAAAAAATACATGAATTCTGATGACCATGTTTTGATTATTGATGATTTTTTGGCTCATGGTGAAGCTTGTCTGGGCCTGATTGATATTGTAAAACAGGCTGGGGCAAAACTCGAAGGGGTTGGAATCTGCATTGAAAAAGGATTCCAGGATGGCGGTAAACGCCTTCGTGATAATGGAATAGATTTATGTTCACTTGCAATTGTTGACAGTATGGATGCAGAATCTGGTCTGATAAAATTCCGGTCGCAGGAATAGCGGAAATTTTAGAAAAAATCGACCTTTGCTTATTGACCATATCACGACATTAGTATATGATGGTTATCACTAAGTCGAACAAGACTTCGGGCCATTAGCTCAGCTGGTAGAGCAACAGACTCTTAATCTGTGGGTCGCAAGTTCGATCCTTGCATGGCTCAAAACCTTTCTTTCAAAGGCTAGAAGAAAGGGATTTCCCTTACACGCGAGAGTGGTGGAATTGGCAGACACGCCAGACTTAGGATCTGGTGCTTCGGCGTGAGGGTTCAAGTCCCTCCCCTCGCATTTTTGTTAATTTGCGGAAATAGCTCAGTGGTAGAGCGCCACCTTGCCAAGGTGGATGTCGCGGGTCCGACTCCCGTTTTCCGCTCTTTTTATTTTATGGCCTACAAACGCCAGTGTTTTGCGGAAATAGCTCAGTGGTAGAGCGCCACCTTGCCAAGGTGGATGTCGCGGGTCCGACTCCCGTTTTCCGCTCTAATTAAGAAGCGATTCAAGGCAACTTGAATCGCTTTTTTTATGATTTTTTGTTTTTTAGGGGTACCCATCGTGAAAATCACAAAAGAATTCACCAATTTGGAAAAATCAGCTGTAAAACTTACTGTAACAGTTGATAAAAAAGATGTTGCAGAAGTTTATCAGTCAACATTGCAGAAATATGTAAAAAATGCACAAATTCCTGGTTTCAGAAAAGGACATGTTCCGGCTAACGTTCTTGAAAGAAAATATGGTGATGCCCTCAAGGCTGACACACTTGGCGAAGTTATTGATAAATCATTCCAGGAAGCTGTTGAAAACGACAAAGACAATAGACCTCTTCCTTATGCGCAGCCTGTAATGGACGAAGCTCCGGAACTTGATCTTACAAAAGATTTTACATACTCAGTAAAATATGATGTTTTCCCAAAAGTTCAGGTAAAAGAATTTGGCGGAATCACAGTAAAAGAACCTCAAGTTACAATTGGTGATACTGAAATTGCAGATGAATTAAAAGCAATGCAGGAAAGAAACGCCATGGTAATTGATAAAAAAGACGGCGGAGTTGAAAAAGACAATATCGTTACAATCAATTACAAGGAAATTGCTGATGATGACAGCGTTGTTGCAGGTTCAGAAAGAGAAGATTTTGTTTTCACTGTAGGCTCTGGTGAAAATATCTACAAAATTGATGACGAAATCATCGGTATGAAGAAAAATGAAACAAAAGAAATCTCTAAAACATACGCAAAAGACGATGCAGATGAAGAACTTGCCGGCAAAACAAAGAAAATCAGCGTAACTGTAAAAGCTATTAAAATCCGTGATTTACCAGTACTTGACGATGAATTTGCTCAGGATTGCAACGAAAAATACAAGACTCTTGATGATATGAAAGCTGACATCAAAAAGAATATGGAAGTCGCTAAAAACAGAAAAATCAAGGAACTTAAAAATAATTCATTGCTTGAACAGCTTGTTGAAAAAAATCCGTTTGAAATTCCTGCATCTATGCTTGCAACAGAACTTGAAGGCCGTTTCAACATGATGGCACAGCAGTTCCAGACAACTCCTGAACAGTTAGAAAAAATGATTTCTGCATCAGGTCAGTCAAAAGAAACTATGTTAAAAGAATGGACTGGCGATAGTGAAAAAATGCTTAAGTCAAGAATCATCGTTGATTCTTTAATCCGCGAAAGAAATATATCTGTTACTCCGGAAGAAATTGAAGCTCAGTATCAGATAATTGCAGATGAAGGTGGAATG